>NZHB01000065.1 GCA_002691185.1 SAR116 cluster bacterium
GAATTGATAAGGCTGTTGCTTGGTTTGAAGCTATTGAGATCGCGGGATATAGTGAGTCTGAAGCATTACAAATTTTAAAAAAACCAAGAATAGAACGTAAAAACAAAAATATGGTTACTTTAGCTCCTAATGATATTGCAAATAAATTTCTAAATAGATTTGAAGAGCTTAACTAAGAAATATATTAGTAACCTTCATCGATTAATGGAAATGCACTTAAAGCACTTAATTTACCAAATGAATAATCTTTACTTAAATAAGTATCATCTAAATCAAAAATTGAATTAACGCCTAACAACCTTAGAGCCGTTGAAATTTCTAATTCTAGTAATTCTAACATTCTTACTATTGCTTTTGATCCACCTGCTGCCGCAGCAAATCCTTGAAGCCTTCCTATTCCTACACAATCAGCTCCTAAAGCAATAGCTTTTACGACATCTGTACCTCTCATGATGCCACCGTCAAAAATAACTTTGGCATTATCCCCTATTGCTTTAGATATTTCTGGAAGTACATTTAAGCCACCTAAACCATAATCTAACTGTCTTCCACCATGATTAGAAACGTAAACAACCTCGACGCCATGTTCAACTGCCAATAAAGCATCCTCTTTAGTAGCAATTCCTTTTATTATTATTGGTAAATGACAATAGGATTTAATTCTATCAATATCTTTCCAAGAAAATCTCATTTGATGTTCGAAACCACTTGCTGACTGTCGAGAGGTGGTTCTATATCTTTTAGCTAAATCTCTTTCCCTTCTTCCATATGCATCTAAGTCTACAGTTAAACATATTCCAGCATAATTATGGTCCATTGCATTCTTAATATTATCATCTACCCAATCTTTATTCCCTCTAACATATAGTTGGAATAACTTTGGGTAATTAACACTTTTAGCAACCTCTTCCAATCCAGGCATGCATGTAGAACTAATCATATGCATTATACCAAATTCAGATGCAGCTAAAGTAGGAGCAGTACCTGCTCCATCGACAAAATCTTGCATTGAACCAATAGGTGCAAGAATAACAGGCATTTTAAGATTATGCCCAAATAGATCAACCGATAAATCTACGTTTTCAACATCCCTTAATACTCTAGGTCTAAAGGCAATATTATCCAGAGCAAACCTATTTCTTTTAAAAGTTGTTTCGGTTTCAGATGCTCCAATGAGATAATCCCAGGTTTCTTTAGGAAGTTTTTCTCTAGCCTTTTTAACAAATTCATGAAGTACTAAATATTCTTCTCCCTCAATTTTGCTTCCCATTTTTTTTTCAGTCATTTTGTTCTCCAAGTCTTTAAATTGAACTATATAAAAATTAATCTTAAATGCCATAAAAAACTTGCCTTAGCCAAAAAGCTAAGTTACACAACAAACATATGGTTTTGCGAGCGTGGCGGAATGGTAGACGCACTGGACTTAAAATCCAGAGTCCGATAAGGACGTGGGGGTTCAAGTCCCCCCGCTCGTACCATATAATCTTGTAACATTTTCTAGAGTNTTTAGGACTTTATTTAATGATAATTTGCCGGACAAGAAATGANTTAGATTTAGCTCTTAATACTCTCTCTAAAAAACCAGGAAAGTTAGCTTTAATCCCAACAATGGGAAATCTTCATCATGGTCATTTATCTCTGATTAAAATTGCAAAAAAAAATGCATCCAAGACAATTTCAACTATCTTTGTTAACCCACTNCAATTTGCCCAAAACGAAGATTTTGATAAGTATCCAAGAACTCACGATGAGGATATCAAAAAATTAAATCATGAAGGGTGCGACATTCTTTTTATACCTAGAGATAATAAAGAAGTTTTCTCATCAATTGAAAATGTACAAACAATAAATTCTGGNGTTTTAGGTTCTGAATTATGCGGNAAGATTAGACCAGGCCATTTTGATGGTGTTTTAACTGTGGTTAATAGATTATTTGAAATTATTGATCCTGACGTTGCTGTTTTTGGTGCTAAGGATTATCAACAAGAGTACTTAATTCGGCAGATGGCAAAATCTCTTTATCCAAAACTTGAGTTAATTAAAGGACCTATAATTAGAGCAAAAAATGGAATTGCACTTTCTTCAAGAAATAATTATTTGTCTGACAAAGAATTAGAGATTGCTTCCAACTTATATAAATGTCTTCATAATAGCTATAAGTCTTATAATATGAATATTGATTTAAAAATTATTATTAAGGAAGCTAATGAATATCTAATTTCAAAACATCTGAACCCAGATTATTTTGAATTAAGAGACAATTGTCTTAACAAAATTGATTTTAATGGCTTTGATGGCAAAAAAGTATTCCTAGCATCGGTTACAATTAATAAAACTAGATTAATAGATAACATTGAATTTTAAATGTTTTTCTTCCCTTTTGCCGATGAAAACCCAACTAATAAAACACCGATAATCAATTGGTTAATTATACTTATTTGTATAATAACTTTTCTTAAATATACTTTTGATCATCAATATATCCAAGAAAAACTATTTATAAGTTTTGGNATGATACCTGCCGTGTTATTTGGGCACTCAGAACTCTCAAGCCAATTAAAAATTATTCCAGCATACCTAACTCTAATAACTTCTATGTTTTTACATGGTGGATGGATGCATCTCCTTGGAAATATGACATACCTTTATATATTTGGAGATAATATAGAAGAAAAATTGGGTAAAATTAAATTCTTAATNTTTTATTTCCTAACAGGATTATGTGCAGCTTTGACACAAGCATTGTTAGATACAAGCTCAACAATTCCTATGATTGGTGCTTCTGGTGCTATAGCTGGTATTCTTGGAGGTTACTTGGTTCTATACCCTAAAGCTAATATAAAAGTATTTTTTTGGTTTATCATATTTTTTAAAGTATTTAGAATTAGGGCTTTCATAGTACTTGGTGGTTGGATTTTAATACAATTTTTAAGTTTTAGTGGAGAAGAATTTAATTCNGGAGGAGTTGCTTATGGGGCTCACATAGGTGGTTTCATANCAGGTGNAATCTTTATAAANTTTTTTTGNCCNAAAAAACTAATCCCACATAAACCTATTAAAGGATCTGTTCCAAACGCCAAATAGTTTATAGTGATCTTTCATCTATTTCATTTTCTTCTAAAATTTTACCTTTGCCACCAAGGTTAATGATAGAATGCAAAACTTTTTTTGAAGCGTTATTAAGTTGAGTTTTATTTGCTGACCTAAGTACTACCGATGTTCCAAAATTACCAGGTTTAAAATAAGGATATGAGCCGATTTTTACTTCATAAAACTCACTTTCAATTTTCTGTAAATCTTTAGCAATTATTCCTTCTCCTAAATTACTAGAAACAGTTTTAGAAAATAATTTTTCTCCACCTGTCAAATCATTCAAAATAGTTTGAAACATACCTTGCATAATTTTAGGTACTCCAGCAAAAACGAACAAATTTTCTATTCTAAAACCTGGCGCAACGGATACAGGGTTATCTATTAAGGTTGAATTAGATGGAACAATAGCCATTTTTTGACGTGCTTCATTAAATTCTATGTTGGTTCCTTCATAATGAAATTTTAATCTTCTCATGGCTTCATCACTTTTCACTAATTCTTGATTAAATGCTTTGGCAACACATTCTGTTGTTATATCATCGTGTGTCGGACCAATGCCCCCACATGAAAAAACGTAAGTAAATTTATTTGAAAAANATTTTACAGTTTNAATTATAGTAGATGAGTCATCAGGTATAATTCTAGCTTCAATTAATCTTACTCCTATTTTATTTAATTCAGTTGCAATCCAATTGATATTTGTATCTTTGGTTCTTCCAGAGAGTATTTCGTCTCCAATAATTATAATCCCTGCTGTTGAAACCATTTATAGAAATCCTTAATAAAAAATAATATTGTACGTATTAANTTATGATTATATANAAATATANNTGAATTTCATATTTTAAAAACTGATATAAGANAAATTATGAATAATGTTATTCAAAAACATAACTCANNAGCATTTAAAAAAATGCACAAAGCAGGACANCTTGCCGCAGACGTTTTAGACTATATCACTAAATATGTTAAGAAGGGTGTGTCTACAGGATATTTAGATGACTTATGTCATGAATATATAATAAAGAACAAGGCTATCCCAGCTCCTCTCAATTATAGAGGTTTTCCTAAATCTACATGTATTTCAGTTAACCATGTAGTATGCCATGGTATTCCTGGGGACAAAATACTCGATGAAGGAGATATTTTGAATATCGATGTAACGGTTATACTTGATGGTTGGTATGGTGATACAAGCAGAATGTATTTTGTTGGAGAGCCTTCTAAAAAAGCTAAATTCTTAACTAGAATAACTTATGAATGTCTGTGGTTAGGTATAGAAACAGTAAAACCAGGGAGTACAACGGGTGATATTGGCTATGCCATTCAGACTCATGCCGAAAAAAATGGTTTGTCAGTCGTAAGAGATTTTACGGGACATGGGTTGGGAAAAACATTTCATGCTCCACCAACAATTTTACATTATGGTATTCCAAATTCAGGAGATATTCTCGAAGAAGGAATGTTTTTTACCATAGAGCCAATGATTAATTCTGGTAAATATGATGTTAAGATTTTGTCTGACGGTTGGACAGCTGTAACCAGAGATAAAAGCTTATCAGCTCAATTCGAACATAGTATTGGGGTAACCTCAATTGGCTACGAGGTTTTTACTGTTTCTCCTAAGGGATACACACAACCAGATTACATAATCTAAAAAGTAGATATTTTTATTTATTTTTTAATTTTAATCTTTTCATAAATATTTTTTTTTGTCTCTTCAATTACGGGCTTTGCTGATTTATAAGCCTTAACTACTAACTCACCTGCTTTTTTTCTTGCTACAGGATTAGTAGCCAAAAATTTAACAGTTTTTTTTAAAATTGAACTTAATATCATTGAATTCTCGAATAATTTTTAAAATTAAATTAAGTATATATTATTATATTTTTTTTAGTATAAGTAACTATAAATTTTAAAGTAAAATTTGAGCCGATTTCAATTTATTTATTAGGTTTAAGAAATGATTAAAAGATATTCTAGAGAAAAAATGGTAAAGATATGGTCTCAAGAAGAAAAATTTAATATATGGTTTCAAATTGAAGCGCATGCCTGCGATGCTCAGGCACAATTGGGAGTGATACCGAAAGAAGCCGCAAAAGTTATTTGGGAAAAGGGTAAATTTGACATTGACAAAATTGACGAGATAGAAAAAACAACAAAACATGACGTGATAGCATTCCTTACAAATTTAGCTGAATATATCGGAGAAGATGCTAGATTTGTTCACCAAGGAATGACTTCTTCAGATATCTTAGATACTACTCTATCAATACAATTACAAAAAGCTTCTGATTTATTAATAGAAGATATTGGTTTATTACTAGACACTTTAAAAAGACGAGCTTTTGAACATAAAAATACAATAACAATTGGTAGATCTCATGGAATTCATGCGGAACCAATAACGTTTGGTCTTAAATTAGCTGGATATTACGCTGAATTCTTAAGAAACAAAAATAGGTTAATTGAAGCGAGAAAAGAAATTAGTACTTGCGCAATATCTGGAGCAGTTGGAACATTTGCACATATAGACCCTTTTGTGGAAACTTATGTATCAGCTAAGTTGAATTTAAAACCAGAAGAAATTTCAACACAAATAATTCCTAGAGATCGACATGCGGTGTTTTTTTCTACATTAGCTATAATAGCGTCCAGTGTTGAAAGATTAGCAACAGAAATAAGACACCTTCAAAGAACAGAGGTTAGAGAAGTAGAAGAATTTTTTTCATCTGGACAAAAGGGCTCCAGTGCTATGCCTCATAAAAGAAACCCAGTATTAACTGAAAACCTGACTGGCCTTGCTAGAGTTGTAAGATCTTCAGTTATTCCTGCTCTAGAAAATGTAACTTTATGGCATGAAAGAGATATTTCTCATTCATCTGTTGAAAGAATGATGGGGCCTGACGCCACAATTACTTTAGACTTTGCATTAACAAGACTGAATAACGTAATTGAAAATTTAATTGTTTATCCAGATGCAATGATTAATAACTTAGAGAAACTTGGAGGGCTAGTTCATTCTCAACAAGTTTTGTTAGCGTTAACCCAAAAAGGTGCAAGTAGAGAAAACGCCTATGAAATGGTTCAAAGTAACGCAATGAAAGTTTGGGAAACCCCAGAACATAAAAGAAAAGATGTATATAAAAACTTACTAAAAAAAGATGAAAATGTGATTAAATATTTAAACAAAAATGAAATAGACGAGTTATTTAATATGACACAACACCTCGCCAATGTTGATCATATCTTTGATAAAGTTTTTATGTAAGAGGAATTTAATAAACTATGTCAAAAAAGAAAATGTTATATGATGGTAAAGCTAAAACCATATTCGAAGGGCCAACACCAGATACAGTAATACAATACTTTAAAGACGATGCCACTGCAAATAATGCTGAAAAACACGCAATAATAGATGGAAAAGGCGTATTAAATAATTCCATTTCAGATTTTTTAATGAGGAGAATTCAAGAAATTGGTATCCCTACTCATTATATCAAAAAAATAAATATG
The DNA here is from genome assembly GCA_002691185.1 of SAR116 cluster bacterium. Taxonomy (GTDB): domain Bacteria; phylum Pseudomonadota; class Alphaproteobacteria; order Puniceispirillales; family Marisalimonadaceae; genus Marisalimonas. The sequence goes on from NZHB01000065.1 coordinate 6,610, forward strand.
AGAGAACAACTAGTAAAAAAAGTAGAAATTATCCCTGTGGAATTTGTAGTTAGAAATATTGCAGCAGGGTCAATAGTAAAAAGGCTTGGGTTAAAAGAAGGTGAAGTTTTCAAAAATCCTTTAATAGAATATTACCTTAAGCGAGACGATCTAGGGGACCCATTTATTAATGAAGATCATATTATAAACTTTAAATGGGGAACAAGAGAAGAATTAGAAGAAATGCAAGAATATGGCCTTCGCATAAATGATTTTTTAAGAGGTTTATTCTTAGGTGTAGGTCTTAAATTAGTAGATTTCAAAATTGAATTTGGCAGACACTTCTCAGATGAGCATGACGGAGTATTATTATTAGCAGATGAGATAAGTCCAGATAATTGTAGACTTTGGGACATAAAAACAAATAATAAATACGATAAAGATTTGTTTAGACAAGAATTAGGTGGGCTGAAAGAAGCTTACCAAGAAGTGGCTGAAAGACTTAAAATTCTTCCAGAAAAAAAGAAATATTCAAGCTTCAAGACTGAGATAGTAAAATAGAAAGATTGAAAATGAGAGCAATTATAAATATCTCTTTAAAACAAGGAGTATTAGACCCACAAGGTCAAGCAATCCAAAACTCGTTAGCAAACCTAGGTTTTGATAATTGTAAAAATGTTAGAACAGGTAAACAAATAATTTTAGATTTTGATAGTAACGAAAAGGAACAAGTAATCAAAGAGACCAAAAAAATGTGTGAAACTCTCCTTGTTAATACTGTTATAGAAAATTATGATATTCAAATTGTAAAGGAAATTTAATTATCATGCGTTCAGGTGTTGCTATTTTCCCTGGCTCTAATTGTGATAGAGATATCATCGTCGCTTTAAAAAAAATTACCCGCAAAGTGCCTTTGAAACTTTGGCATAAAGATACAGAGATTCCAAATTTAGATTTAATAGTTTTACCCGGAGGATTTAGCTTCGGAGATTATCTAAGATGTGGGGCTTTAGCAGCCAGATCTCCAATTATAAGAAATATCAAAGATCATGTAAGTCGGGGTGGTGCTTTATTAGGTATATGTAACGGATTTCAAATTTTAATTGAAACTGGAATATTGCCAGGCTCATTAATAAGAAACAAAAAACTTCTTTTCACTTGTAGAGAAACAATTTTAGAAATCCAAAAAACAATTGAAAATCCCTTTACTAAAGGCTTTAAAGAAGGATTTAATCTTAAAATTCCCGTTGCCCATAATGAGGGAAATTATTTTGCACCTGCCCCACTTTTAAACGAGTTGGATAGTGAAGGTAGGATTGCTTTTAAATATGTGAAAGGAGATAATCCTGATAGCAATATTGATTACAATCCAAATGGTTCAAGTAATGATATAGCTGGTATTTTATCGAAAAATGGAAGGGTACTAGGAATGATGCCACACCCAGAAAGAGCAATAAATCCCCTTCATGGCGGATCTGACGGATTGAAATTTTTAACAAAATCTATAGAACATATTGTTGGTTAAATAATGACTGTTTCGAAGAATACATTATATCAAAATAATAAATATGAATTCATGGTTCAACAGGAAAGTAACCTTGAGGCAGCATTGGAAATGGGCTTAACCAAAGAAGAATTTGAGCTTATCTGTCAAAAGATACAAAAAATACCCAACAAAACTGAATTAGGTATCTTTTCAGCTATGTTTTCTGAACATTGTTCTTATAAAAGCTCAAAGAAATGGCTTAAAACTATGCCTACTCAGGCTCCCCATGTAATTCAAGGTCCCGGCGAAAATGCTGGGGTTATAGATATTGGAGACGGCCAAGCTGCCATATTCAAAATAGAATCACATAATCATCCATCATTTATTGAACCTTATCAGGGATCTGCAACAGGAGTTGGAGGAATTTTAAGAGATGTTTTTACTATGGGAGCAAGGCCTATAGCCTTACTAAATGCACTTCGATTTGGCTCATTACAAAAACCCTTTACCAAGCATTTGGTTTCAGGTGTTGTTAAAGGAATAGGAGGATACGGTAATTGTATTGGTATCCCAACAGTAGGTGGAGAAACAAATTTCGATAAATCTTATGATAGTAATATTTTAGTGAATGCTATGGCCGTTGGACTCGCAAATAAAGATAAGATTTTTTATTCAGCTGCTACTGGACCTAACAATCCTGTTATTTATGTTGGAGCCAAAACTGGAAGAGATGGCATTCATGGCGCAACAATGGCGTCTACTGAATTTACAGATAGTAGCTCTGAAAAAAGACCGACAGTCCAAGTAGGAGACCCATTCACAGGCAAATTACTTTTAGAGGCATGCCTCGAACTAATGAACACCGATTCTGTTTTGTCCATTCAAGATATGGGTGCAGCTGGTTTAACAAGTTCAAGTGTTGAAATGGCCTCAAAAGGATCATTAGGTATGTTTTTAGACTTAGACCTTGTTCCAACAAGAGAGGAGCAAATGACAAGTTACGAAATTATGCTCTCGGAAAGCCAAGAAAGAATGTTAATGATACTAAAGCCAGGTTCTGAAAATAAGGCAAAGTTAATTTTTGAAAAATGGGATCTTGACTTTGCAGTTATTGGAAAAGTAACAGACACTGGAAGATTAGTTCTTAAAAAAAATGGTTTTGAAGCTTGTAATATACCAATTAATCCCCTTGTGGAAGACGCACCAGAATATGATAGACCTTTTGAAATAAATAATAATGAAAAAATTATAAATTTAAATGAAGTCGATATTAACCTAACCATAGATGAAGCGCTCATTAAGATTTTTAAAAATCCAAATATGGCAAGTAAAAAATGGATTTGGGAACAATATGACTGCTCAGTAATGGGCGATACCATCTTGTCAAGTGGCCAAAGTGATGCTGCCATTGTTAAAATACATGGCACTGAAAAAAATAATAACCTTGGCAAAGGTATAGCTATGACTACTGACTGTACCCCCAGATATGTTAAAGCAAATCCATTTAATGGAGGAATGCAAGCAGTGTGTGAGGCAGCCAGAAATATTGCAGCATCAGGGGCAAAGCCACTAGCTATAACTAATAATCTAAATTTCGGAAACCCAGAAAAAAAAGATATAATGGGAGAAATAGTTGGCGCTATTAAAGGTATATCAAAAGCTGCATCTTACTTAAACACACCTATTGTTTCTGGAAATGTCTCTTTGTACAATGAAACTAATGGTAAAGGTATTTTACCAACTCCTGTTATCGGAATGGTTGGAATAATTAACGAAGTTGAAAACTACTTAGGATTAAACGCTAAAGATGGAAACCACCTATTAGTTTTAGGTCAATCAGAAGAATTTGTTGAAGGCTGGATTGGTTCAACTATTTACCAAGAAACCATTAATAGTGAATTTGATGGGGCACCTCCTCCTATTGACTTAGCAAAAGAGAAATCAATTATTGATACAATATTAACTTTAAACGAGAAAAAACTTCTAACNGCTGCNCACGATATTTCAGATGGTGGATTATTGCCAAGTATTTGTGAAATGTTATTTAAAAATAATCTAGGTATNAATTTGAATANACCTGAAGCATTATCAAATAAAAGTAGCAAGGATATTCTACTTCATTCATGGTGTTTTGGTGAAGATCAAGGTAGAATAATTGCTGCTACTAATGATTTANATAAAGTTAAATTACTCTTAAATAAAGAGAAAATTAATTATTACATTCTTGGTAAAGTGAATTCATCTTCTAACTTGAATGTAAAGAATATAACTACTATATCAATAAANGATATCAAGGGTTTATACGAAAATACGATTCCATCAATTATGAGTAACTAATTAAAGGTAGATTAGATAATGAGTATGACNGCTAATGAAATAGAAGAACTTTTGCTTCAGAGCTTTCCAAATGCGAAGATCATAATTGATGATCTAAGAGGTGATGGAGACCATTATGCTGCTCAAATAATCACTGAAGAATTTAAGGGAAAAACTAGGGTACAACAACATCAAATGGTGTATAGTGCCATGAAAGGTAAGATGGGAACAGATTTACACGCATTAGCTCTTAACACATCTGCACCAAAAGATTAAGGAGATGAAAATGGAACAAAATACAAAAGATAAAATTCAANAGATTATTAATGAAAGCGAAGTATTATTATTTATGAAAGGTACTCCAGTTATGCCTCAATGCGGCTTTTCTGCTGCGGTAGTTGGTGTGTTAAATCATATGGGTATTGAATTCAACAGCGTTAATGTATTAGAAGATCCTGAGATTAGGGAAGGTATAAAAGAGTTCTCTGATTGGCCAACTATACCCCAACTATACGTTAAAAAAGAATTTGTTGGCGGATGTGACATTATCAGGGAAATGCATGAAAGTGGTGAGTTAACCGATTATTTCAATGAAGNAGGTATTAACNNCTAAATTATCTTTAATAATCGGTTATTTCATATTTATCTTGAATAAAATTCNATAACTAGATTAGTTTCCATTTGTACNGGATAAGGAACGTCATCTGGCATAGGTATTCTNAAAAGAGATCCAGTAAACTTTGAATGGTCTACNTCAACATATTCTGGAACGTCTCTTTCGGGTAATGAAGCAGCCTCAATTACAGCAGGTATATTTTTTGCTTTGTCTTTTAAAGCAATTGTATCACCGACATTAATCATCCTTGAAGGTATATTACATCTCTTCCCATTTACAAGAACATGGCCATGATTGATTAATTGTCTACATGCGAAGACAGTCGGGGCTAATTTCATTCTGTAGATAATAGCGTCTAGTCTAGATTCTAAAATACCAATAAGATTAGCTCCTGTATCGCCTTTTTGTCTTACAGCAGCAGTGTAGTANTTTTTAAATTGTTTTTCTCCAATATTACCNTAATAGCCTTTTAATTTTTGTTTAGCCATTAACTGCACACCATAATCAGTTGGTTTTTTTCTTCTTTGGCCATGTTGACCTGGAGCATATTCTCTATCATTTAATGGCGACTTTGGTCTGCCCCAGAGATTAACTCCTAATCTTCTGTCTATTTTATGTTTAGAACTTGTTCTTTTGTGATCTGACTTAGGCATTTTTTACCCTTAATTTTACTNCNATANAGCAGTGGATTATTCCAATCAGAAGTAAACTTCGGGATTATTAACACCACGTTAAAATCCACATTATCGGAAATTACTTCGAAAAATACTTACAATTAATGAAAAGTCAAGTACGATTTNAANTTCCNGATAACGATCTAATTATTCCATGTAANGTCCTTAGATCCTGATGACTTAGTGATGCCCTATTAAATAAACTTCTAATATTTCTCTTTACNGTTGGAGCCATTTCTGGTGAATAAAAAAAACCAGACTCTGTCAAGAGGTTATCTAGTTGTTCATAGAAATATTCTCTATCCCCAACGTTTGCAAGTTCGGTACTTTTTTTTAATTTTTTATTGATAATTATTTCATCTTTTTGGTTTTGATACTTTCTTTTTAATTTATCCCACTCCCAACATATGAGTAATACTGCTTGGGACAAATTTAATGATGAAAAATTCTTATTAATTGGAAAAGATATAGTGAAATCAGCTTGNACCACTTCTTCATTTGATAATCCAGATTGTTCTGCACCAAATAAAAAACCTGTTGACCCACCATTTTTTACATGATCATAAGATACTTTAATTGCCTCAAAGATATCTATAGACTTTGTTCCTACTACTCGCTTTCTAGCGGTAGTGGCAAATAAAAGGGATATNTCCATTGTTGCATCTTTTAATGAGTTGAAAACCTGTGNTTTGTCNAATACATTCTCTGCGCCAGCAGAGATTGCATATGCAGATTTATTAGGCCAACCGTCTCTTGGATTAATTAACCTTAATTTTTCAATATTAAANTTTTTCATTGCCCGAGCTGTTGAACCTATATTTTCACCTAGCTGGGGATTTGACAAAATTATGTTAGGAGTTAGTTCTATCATTTAAAAAGTATTAAACTCTTCTCCATATTGTTTTATCTGGTTGNTCTTCAAGCACAATTTTAAAATTTAAAAGATTATCTCTAATTTTATCGGCTTTTTTAAAGTCTTTTTCTTTTTTAGCATTTTGTCTTTCTAAAATGAGATTATTAATTTCTTCTTCAGTTAAATCATTATCTAANCNTTTGAGATTGTGAGAATTATTTTTAAACTTAAACCAATCTTCAGAAGAATATGATAAAATACCAAGGATTTTATTGGAGTTTTTTAATAATTGTGCACATTCTTTGCTTCCTTTATTTGCTTGATCCGCAAGATAATGAACCCTAGCTAAAGCCTTGGGCGTATTTAAATCATCATAAAGGTAACTGATTATTTTTGAATCTGCCTCACCATCAACACTATAACCCTCAACAGCTCTGTATAATCTAGATAGTGATTTTTTAGCCTCTACTAAAGAATTTTGTGAAAAATTTAGAGGAGCCCTGTAATGTGCCTGTATTAATGCGTATCTAATAACCTCACCATTAAACTCAGAAAGTAAATCACGAATAGTAACAAAGTTACCAAGTGATTTAGACATTTTTTCTCCTTCAGAGTTAACATAACCATTATGAACCCAGAAGTTTGCCATGACATCTTTATTATTTGCACAGCATGACTGTGCAATTTCATTTTCGTGATGAGGAAATATTAAATCAAGACCACCAGCATGAATGTCAAAATGTTTTCCTAAATATTTTTTACTCATTGCTGAGCATTCAATATGCCATCCAGGACGTCCTCGTCCCCATGGGCTTTCCCATCCTGGCTGGTCACTTGAAGATGGCTTCCAAAGGATGAAATCACCTGGGTTTTCCTTGTAGTTTTCTACATCAACTCTTGCCCCAGAAACCATCTCTTCTAGAGATCTACCAGATAGAGATCCATAGTTTTTATATTTATGAATAGAAAAAATAACATGCTTTGAAGATAAATAAGCAAAACCCTTATCTATTAAAGTAGTAATCATTTCAATCATTTCATTAATATGATCAGTAGCCTTGGGTTCAAAATCTGGTTTTAAATTTCTTAGTGAATCACAATCATGATGAAAATCTTTAATTGTTTTATTAGTTAACTGCGAAATCGATATTCCTTCTTCAAACGCCCTCTTATTAATTTTATCATCAATATCAGTTATATTTCTTACATAAGTAACTTTNGGATATTTTTTTCTTAGTAATCTCACTAAAATATCAAATACAACTAAAGGTCTAGCATTTCCAATATGAATGAAATCATANACCGTTGGNCCACAAGCATATATTTTTATATTCCCACTATCTACAGGTTCAAAAACCATTACTTTTCTTTCAGCTGTATTGTAAAGTTTTAAGTTAGTCATATTAATGCATTACAAACTATTATTAGTTAGCCTTTCTAAAACCTTTTCTTTTCCCATTAAGAAAACAAGAGTTGCCATTTCTGGACCTTTATTCTGTCCTGTCAAACACATCCTCATCGGATTATACAACTCCTTACCTTTCCTNCCTGTTTCTTTCATTAATACACTTGTCCAAGTAGTCCAGGTATTTTTATCAAAGTTGCCTTCAGGTAGAGTTTCAATAGCAGTGTTTATAAAGTTTTCATCATTATAAATTGGTTCTATATTTCCATATATTATATTCCACCACAGCTCTAATTCTTGGAGGTTTTCAATATTTCCTTTTACCAACTCCCAAAAATCTGAGGAGATTTTAAAATTAAATTTATCTAACTGATTTGAAATGTCTGAAAAGTCGAGCATTTTAAATAATTTTGAATTTAATCCTCTTAANTCATTTATATCAAATTTAGGTTTAGATTTTCCAAACTTACGTATATCGAAATCACTAATAATTTGATTTATATGTCTAAATATTTCAACAGGATCTGANGTCCCTACCTTTGANAATAATGATGAAATGGCCATNGGCTGAAATCCCTCATCTTTTAAATTCCTTAANGAAATACTGCCCATACGTTTAGAAAGACCTGCACCAGAAATATCTGTTAATAAAGATAAATGTCCTAAATTAGGTGGTGAAGATTCTAAAGCTTCAAACAACTGTATTTGAGCAGCTGAATTAGTCATATGGTCTTCACCTCTTAGGATATCTGTTACCCCAAAATCTATATCGTCAACCACTGATGCTAATGTATAAATAACTCTTCCATCTTCTCTGATGATCACTGGATCTGATAAATTAGACATATTATATTGGCTAGCTCCTTTAACTAGGTCATTCCAATTAACATCTGTATGATCTAATAAAAACCTATAATGAGGTGATTTACCTTTAGCCTTAAGATCTGCAATATCTGAGTCTGACAAATTTAAAGCAGCTCTATCATAAATTGGAGGTTTACCTGACGATAACTGTTTTTTTCTCTTTAATGATAACTCTTCAGCAGTTTCAAAGCATGGATAAGCCCTTTTTTTATCAAGTAACTTCTGCAGTGCTTGGTCATAAAAAGATAACCTAGAAGATTGTTTTTCTAGACTNTCCCAATTAATTCCCACCCAACTTAAATCTTCTTTGATTGCNTCTTCATATTTTTGTAAGGATCTTNCATCATCGGTATCATCTATCCTTAGCATNNAATGACCATNTTTATTTTTTGCAAACAAAAAATTTATTAGTGCTGTTCTAAAATTTCCNATATGTAAATATCCAGTTGGACTAGGTGCAAATCTAACTTTAGTCATACTTAATNCCNAATTNTTAAAATTATATAAAATTGTAATTTAGAATATTTAATTCCAATTGATAAAACCACTAGTCAAAGGATATCTTCTATCCCTACCAAAAGCTTTTTCAGTAACCTTAGGACCCGGTGCTGATTGGAATCTTTTATATTCTGATCTAGATAACAACATAGAAACCTTCTTAACATCCTCAGCATTATAGCCCTTCTGGACTATTTCATTTAATGACAAGTTTTCTTCAACTAATTGTTTTAATATACCGTCAAGGATATCGTATTCAGGCAAACTATCTGTATCTTTTTGATCTTCTCTTAATTCAGCACTTGGAGGTTTAGTTATTATTCTTTCTGGAATTACTATTCCATCTGGTCCTAAGAACCCAACAGGTTTATTCTCGTTTCTCCACTTGCATAAATTAAAAACATCTGTTTTCCAAACATCCTTTATTGCTGCAAAACCACCACACATATCACCGTATAATGTAGCATACCCTACTGCATACTCAGACTTGTTACCTGTGGCTAAAACCATAAAACCATATCTATTTGAAACAGCCATCAAAATTAAACCTCTTAATCTTGATTGTATATTTTCTTCTGTAATTCCAGGGGGTACGATAGGACCTTTAAAATCATTTAAAATTTTATCAATCGTGTTCATACCATTTTCTATTTCTATGAAAGAATATTCTATTCCTAAATTTGACGATGCCAATTTTGCATCTTCTAAACTTTCTTTGCTAGTAAACGGACTTGGCATCATCACTGCTTTGACAAGATTAGGGCCAAGGGCGTCAGTAGCAATAGCAGCTACTAAAGCAGAATCTATTCCACCAGACATTCCAAGAACAACACCAGGAAAACCATTATTTAGAACATAATCTCTAACACTTAAAACCAATGATTTATAAAGAGACTCTGTCCTTGAAGAAANTCTTTCGATATTATCTTCAATGATCCATGAATTTTCTTTTTTACTTAATTCAATTTTTAATACTTGTTCTTCAAAATCTTTNAGTTGTACTTTTAATTTTCCTTGCTCATTTAGGCAAAAAGAAGCTCCNTCAAACACTAACTCATCCTGCCCACCTACCCTATTAAGNTAGATAAGAGGAAGTTTAGATTCTAATACTCTTGAAACTGCTACAGATGTTCTCTGGTCATTTTTTTTTGTTGAATATGGGGACGCATTAATNGAAAGAATTATTTCTGCNCCTGTTTCAGATAAACATTCTATAACAGTNTCTGTCCATATATCTTCACAAATGGGTAATCCAAACAATACATCTCTTATTTCAACTGGACCAGAAAGTGCCCCAGAAGAAAATATTCTTTGTTCATCAAAAACACCTGTATTAGGAAGATTATGTTTGTCTCTAACTGATATAATTTTTCCATTATCCAACACGAAAACAGAGTTTTTTAAGAGACCTTTATCTCTTCTAGGAGCTCCTATTACAATTGCAGCCTTNCCATCNCTAGTAAGACTGGCAAGTTGGTTTATTTCATTTTCAACGAGATCTAGAAAATCATTTCTNAGAACAAGGTCATCAATAGGATAGCCAGTTAAATACAACTCAGGCAAAGCTATAATATCTATATTTTTACCTAAATCATCTCTAATTTTTAATAATTTAGATACGTTTCCCTTAATATCGCCAACTTTTGGGTTTAACTGGGCTAGGGCAATATAAATTTTCTTATTCATTTATTTCTCATTAATTGACTATNTTAACGTCTGAGTAAAAATTCTCTACCAAGTTTTACTTGGGACNTACCACCATAAGAAATTATATCTGCGGTTGCATATGTTTCTGACCACCTNCTAGGCAGATATGATCCCGTACCAATNACATCTACTGGAACATTAGCGAGAGCAAATACTTTACATTTTTCAGGACCAAAACCACTAGATGCAACAATCTTAACTTTTTCAAANCCAGAATTATTAAGTATTTCTCTTAAATGCCATACGGCAGCTGCAGATACACCTGTTCCAATTAAGTANCTGAGTTCTTGTTCGGTTCTGTATCCCCTAATAGCTTGAGGCGCATTTCTTTCTAATACTGCATAGGATCCTGCTACATCTAAACCTTCAATGTATCTTCCTCCATGCGTGTCTATTCTGAGAGATAGTTTATTTTGATCAGCTAAATGCTTAAATGACCTACATACTGTTAAGCCATCAGTAATCTCTTTNCCAAAATAATCTATTAAAACAGTTAGAGGTTGATTTGGCCATGTTGAGTGAAACATTTTTGCTGCTTTAAGAGTAGAACCAGCATAACCAATTAGAGCATGTGGCATAGTACCTAAACCTTTANTGTTTTCAAACAAATGTGCAGTTTTATCTGTTGCGCAACCAATAAAACCAATAGCATCAGTTTCAGATTTTACTCTTTTAGATCCAACATAAGCTCCATAGGCCATAAGATCTGCCATATCAGAGCCAGCACAATGACGTGCGTCCATAGCAAGAAATGATGTTTGCTTTANACTATCTACCATTGACCTTGCATTATACGCCGCCACGCATGTTGCTCCTATTTTTTGAAGCAAAGCTGTTTCCAGATCTACTAAAAGCAACATCGAACCTGATATGTAGATCATTGGCTCTCCAGCACCAACATCACTACCTTCTTCGAAAGAACGTTTAATATTAACACTTCCATTTCTTTCTTTTACAATTTGTTCTAGCCAGGTAACTGCAGGATCTAAAGCTGCAATAACAGGTCTTCTCATAAATATTGCATAAGTTACTTCTGTATCGCCATATTCACTAATTATATCCTTAGTTCTAAGAAAGTATGTNTCNGTTACAAGAGGTAATTGATCAGGCGTAGGTCTTAAANATGAAGGCCANTCATTATCCTNAANTATCTTTATATTATTTTTTTTGTGATTTTTAGACAATTCTNAACTCTTAGGANACNGCTGNAATTTCTTTNCTTAANCCANCTCTATTTTCTGAAAGTAGATCAGCTAAAAGAAANGCTANNTCTAGTGATTGAGTAGCNTTCAATCTTGGGTCACAATGAGTATGGTATCTATCAGCTAAGTTAGATTCACTAACTTCATAAACTCCACCAACACACTCAGTAACATTTTGACCNGTCATTTCAAAATGNACACCTCCAGGTATAGTNCCCATCTCATTATGTACNTCAAAAAAANCNNTGACNTCTGTCATTATGTCATCCATTTTTCTTGTTTTAAAGCCNGATGATGCTTTNACAGTATTGCCATGCATAGGATCACAACACCATCCAACAATCAAACCTGATTTTTTTACAGCACTTATTAGTGGTCTTANTTTTTTTTGTATTTCAGAAGAACCCATTCTAGCAATTAAAGTTAACCTTCCTGCTTGATTTAAAGGATTAAGCCTTTCTATTAATCTAAGCAAATCATCTGGATCAGTAGAGGGACCACATTTTAATCCAATAGG
>NZHB01000066.1 GCA_002691185.1 SAR116 cluster bacterium
CCTCAAACCCATATAATCACAAAAAGTGGCACTCCTACAATGGGAGGATTACTTATACTCTTTGCTTTTACAATCTCTACAATTTTGTGGGCAAAACTTGACAATATATACATTTGGATAATTTTAGGTGTTGCCTTATCATTTGGTCTAATTGGGCTTTTGGATGATTGGCTTAAAGTATCCAAAATGTCGAGTAATGGCCTTAAAAGTTATCAAAAAATAATTCCACAAATTTTAGTAGCATTTGTAGCAGCATGGTTTATAGGCGAGAACACCCCTCCAAACTATCAAAATTCATTATCTATTCCATTGCTAAAAGAAGGTTTGTTTTTTATAGGTACCTTGTACATTCCTTTTACCATTTTAGTCATAGTAGGATCCTCAAATGCTGTAAACTTAACAGATGGCTTAGATGGCCTTGCAATTGTTCCTGTTATGATTGCAGCTAGTTCATTAGCTATAGTTGTATACTTAGTAGGACATATAAATTTTTCTAGTTACCTACAAATAAATTATGTTCCTGGCGTAGGTGAAATTGCCGTCTTCTTGGGAGCAATAATTGGTTCTGGACTGGGATTTCTATGGTTTAACGCACCACCAGCAATGGTGTTTATGGGAGACACAGGCTCACTGTCACTAGGAGGAGTAATTGGTGTCAGCGCTTCAGCTTCAAGACATGAATTAGTTCTAATTATAATTGGAGGTCTATTTGTTCTGGAAACTATATCTGTAATTGTACAAGTTATCTCCTTTAAACTTACAGGTAAACGAGTATTTAGAATGGCACCATTACACCATCATTTTGAACAAAAAGGATGGCCAGAGGCAACTATTGTAATCAGATTTTGGATAATAGCAGTTATCCTAGCCTTAATAGGCCTATCAACGCTCAAGCTTAGGTAATAAAATTGAAAAAAAATATTGCATATTATAAAGACAAATACGTTGGAATTTTAGGAGCAGGTAAATCTGGTTTAGCTGCCGCAAAAATTTTAATAAATTCAAATGCTAATATTTTTGTATTCGATGACCATTACCCAAGACCTTTATCTATAAAAAAATCTAATTGGAAAAACTATAAATTATGGCCATGGAAAAACCTTATATCTATAGTCGTCAGTCCAAGTATACCAACTAATAATCGTCTTAAACACGAAGCTATTGAATTAGCAATTAAACATAAAGTAAAAATTATTAACGAGATTGATTTATTTTTTGAAACACAACCAACAGCAAAAATCGTTGGTATAACAGGTACCAATGGGAAATCAACTACAGTATCTCTTCTACATCACATATTAAATTTGAACAAAATTAGATGTGAAATTGGCGGAAATTTTGGATACCCTGCATGCCTTATAAATGATCCAGGTCATGAGGGTGTTATAATTCTTGAGCTCTCTAGCTATCAACTCGATGGAATAAAAAAATTAAAGTTGGATATAGCATCAATAATCAATATAAGTCCCGACCATATAGATTTTCATGAAACTTTCGACAAATATATTTCAAGCAAATTAAAAATATTAAGTTGCTTGAATATTAATGGAGTTTTAGTTTTCAACAAAAGTGACGAATTTTTAAAAGAAATAATTCAATCTCAAAAAAACACCTCAATCAAATTACTTGAAGCAGATGAAAGTTCTGTTGATGAATTTATAAATGATAATAATTATTTGAAAGGTACTCATAATTCTATCAACACATCTATTGCCATAACAATAGCAAAAAGACTTAATATTCAAGAATCTCAAATAAAATCAGCAATTGAAAGCTTTGTGGGTTTACCGCATAGAATGGAGCCTATTTATGTAAGTAAGAAATTTACAATAATTAATGATAGTAAATCTACTAATGGTGAATCAACTTCAGCAGCCCTATCCTCGTTTGACAATATATTTTGGATAGCAGGAGGCGAACCCAAGTCTGACGGTATTGGTCAAGCTAAAAAATATTTAAAAAAAGTAAACGAAGTCTTCTTAATAGGAAAATCAACAAATTATTTTGAAAATGAAATAATAAAACATGCTCCTAAACTAAAGGTAAGCATAAGTTTTACATTAGACAAAGCTATACAAGATGCTATTGAATGCGCTAATCGAAGTAAGCTAAACGATTGTATTATCTTATTCTCTCCATCTGCTGCTAGTTTTGATCAATTTAAAAACTACGAAGATAGAGGAAATTATCTGAAAAAAATTATTAAACAGAAGTTAGACGTCGGAGTTGCTAGTTAATGATTATAACTCGTTCTGACAGATCAAATATTGCTCTATGGTGGTGGACTATAGATAGATACCTTTTGACAGGTTTTTTTATGCTAATTCTAATAGGAATTTTTTTAGTAATGGCCTCAAGTCAATACTTAACACAAAGTCTGAATTTATCTTCTCATTACTTTACCTTAAGACATATTTTATTTGGAGCATTAAGCATTCCAATCATAATTTCTTTTTCAATTTTAAACAAAAGACAAATTAAAATTATAAGCATTTTAGGAATGGTGATATCCATTTTACTAATATTTTCAACTGTGGTAGATGGAGACAAAATAAAAGGTGCGCAAAGATGGCTCTATATAGGAAATATAAGCTTCCAGCCAAGTGAGGTGTGTAAACCTTTCTTCATAATTTTTAATGCTTGGGTACTATCACTGTGGGCAGAAAAGAAAAATTTTCCAGGCTGGATTTGGTCTATCACGTCAATAAGCATAATTTCAGCTTTGTTATTATTACAACCAGATTTAGGAATGACTATTCTATTTATATTTACTTGGGGTTTTCAGCTATTTATTACAGGGATTCCCCTAATTATTATTATTCTTTTAATAATATCGTTCCCAATTTTCATGATAATTTCCTATCATAATTTTGATCACGTTAAAATTAGAATTGATAGTTTCATTGAAGGTACTACTTACCAGGTTTCAAAATCCTTGCAATCTTTTGAAGCAGGTGGACTATTAGGGAAAGGTCCAGGAGAAGGGTTGTATAAAAAATCTTTGCCTGATGCCCATTCTGATTTCGTTTTTGCGGTAGCTGCTGAAGAATATGGCGTTCTTATATGTAGCTTTGTTATAATTGTTTACGCATCAATTATACTTAGATCACTATTCTACACTATTCGAAATGATAATTTATTTTTAATATTGGCTGTAGGCGGCCTTGCTTTTCAATTTGGTTTCCAATCACTTATACATATGGCAAGCAATACAGATCTTATACCTACCAAAGGGATGACGCTTCCTTTCTTATCTTATGGAGGATCTTCTATTTTAGCGTCTGCAATCACGGCAGGGATGCTTTTAGGACTGACAAGAACAAACAACTCACTAGTGCCAATTACAAGGCAATTTCATGAAAAAAGATAAAATGAAAAAGGAAAATAAAAAACAAGTGATATTAATTGCAACAGGTGGAACTGGTGGACATATATTCCCTGCCCTATCAATCATTAGTCAACAAAAGTTTGATGGATATCTTATCATTACTGATAAGAGAGGCGAAAATTATTTTACAAAGTTTTTAGATAAAAAAAATATAAACGCTCAGATGTATGTTCAAAAAGTTATAAGTCCAAGTCAAAAATTAATTATTAATAAATTTATTTCACTTTTTTATTTTGGAATATCATTCTTAAAGTCAATTATATTAATCATCAAACATCAACCTGATATAGCTATAGGGTTTGGAGGATACCCCTCCATTTCACCTATTTTAGCTGCTAAGTTTTTTGGCATAGACACAATAATTCATGAGCAAAATGCCGTTGTTGGAAGAGCAAATAAACTATTAAGTCATATTTCAAATCTTGTAGCTTTGTCGTTTAAAGATACAAAAAATATTAGAAGCTATAAAAATTTTATTTATTCAGGAAATCCAGTAAGGGATGAATTCTATAAAATTGGAAAAACTAAGTATGAGCTTCCAAAAAATAAAAATAAATTAAATATTTTAATATATGGAGGAAGCCTAGGAGCAAGCTTTTTTTCAGAGTATGTAACATCAATTTTTTGTTCAATGCCTGAGGAAATTAAAAAAAGAATAAAAATAATTCAACAAGTAAGAAAAGAAGATTTTCAAAAAGTTCAAGATAAATATCTTCAAAATAAAATTGAATGTGAACTAAATGTTTTTTTTGAAAATATCTTCATAAAATTTAGCTCAGCTCATCTTGTAATAACAAGAGCAGGAGGTTCAACAGTTGCAGAAATAATTACTTCAAAAAAACCTGCAATTTTAGTTCCATACCCTAATTCCTTAGATAATCATCAAACAGAAAACTCACAAATCATTAAAGGTAACGGCGGATGGATTTTTGAAGAAAACAAAAATAAAATTAATGAATTAAATAAGCTAATAGGTAGTATTTTAAAAAATCCTAAAAAGCTTATTGAAGCTAATCAAAAGCTAAACAAATTATCAAAAAAGCTAGATGGATTTTTAAACTATAAAACCCCTACAGTTTTTTTAATCGATCTCCTAATGGAGCGGAATTTAATTAATAAAAAGGGAGTTACCTAAGCATGCTAAGGTCTCCTCAAAATCTAGGTATAATCCACTTTATTGGAATTGGCGGCATTGGAATGAGTGGTATTGCTGAAATACTTCACCAATCAGGTTACCATGTTCAAGGCAGTGATATTAGTCAAAGTAAAAATACAGAAAGGTTAACAAAGCTTGGAATAAAGATTTTTTTAAACCAAAAAAAATCAAATATAACAAATACCAAAATAGTAGTTGTATCTACAGCAATTTCTGAAAGTAACGAAGAATTAAAAGTAGCCAAAAAACTTCATATACCAATAGTACATAGATCAGAAATGCTAGGTGAGTTAATGAGATTAAAGCAATCCATTGCTATAGCTGGCACTCATGGGAAAACTACTACCACTTCGCTAATCGCAAAAATGATAGAAGAAAATGGAATGGATCCAACAATTATTAACGGCGGTATCATTTCTTCTTTAGATAGCAATGCAAGATTAGGTAAAGGTGAGTGGATGGTTGTGGAAGCTGACGAAAGTGATGGAAGCTTTGCAAAATTAAACCCAACTGCTGCAGTAATTACCAACATTGATTTAGAACATCTAGATTATCATAAAACAGAGGAAAATTTATTATCAGCTTTTCAGAATTTTATTTTATCAATACCCTTTTATGGTTTTGCCTGCCTGTGCATTGATCATCCTAGAGTTCAAAAACTTATTTCTAAATTAGATAATAAAAAAGTTATTACATATGGTCTGTCAGCAAATGCAGATATACGAGCAACAAATATCACATATGAAAATAATAAAATGAAATTTAAATTACAAAGCCCCATCTCTGATAGTTTTGAAATAGAATTTTCAATGATTGGAAAACATAACATTCAAAACGCCCTCGCGACCATAGCAGTTGGCATTGAACTAAATATTCCATTACTAAAAATCAAAGACACCTTAAAGNATTTTACTGGTGTCGAAAGAAGGTTTCAAAAGGTTGGTAATTTTAAAAATGCACTCATAATAGATGATTATGGTCATCATCCTGTAGAAATAAGTTCGGCCCTTGCTGCCTCAAGGCTTATCGCTCCTAACAATAAAATTATAAGTATATTTCAACCTCATAGATACACTCGTTTAAGAGATTTATTTGATGAATTCTGTAGTTGTTTCAATGATGCAGATTATGTTTTTTTAATGGATGTTTATCCTGCCGGGGAAAAGCCAATTTCAAAATTTGAAAGTATTGATTTAGAACATGGATTATACAAATATGGTCATAAAAACGTTTCATATATAAAAAATGAACAAGATATTTTGAAACCACTNNTAGAAATAATCAAGCCAAANGACATAATCATATGTCTAGGGGCTGGNACTATTACAAAATTNGCAAACAAACTAGAAGAAAACCTAAATAATGAACTTCAATCAATTTAATAGATCTGTATCANTAAATCAAAATTTAGCTAAATACACTTGGTTTAATGTTGGTGGGAATGCTGAAATTCTTTTCATTCCAGATGATATCAAAGAACTATTTGATTTTTTAAAGTCAAAATCAGNAAAANATGANATTTTTATAATTGGAGCAGGCTCTAACATTTTAATTAGAGACAAGGGCATTAGTGGAATTACATTAATAACGAAGAANCTTAAAAAAATTAGCATTGATAACTTGGGTATAATTACTGCTGAAGCTGGAGCCATAGATGCAGATGTAGCTAGATTTGCAAGAGATCATGAAAGAACAGGACTAGAGTTTTTATTAGGNATTCCAGGTACAATTGGTGGAGGTATAAGAATGAANTCTGGAGCCTTTGGCTCTGAATTTAAAGATGTATTAATAGATGTAAAGGCAATAAATAATTTAGGGGAAATTAAGACTTTTACCCATAAAGATTTACAAATGGGATATAGAAAAATTGAATTAGGTAGAGAATGGATATTTTATGAAGCACGTTTCAAGACCTTGAAAGATACAAAAGAAAATATTTCAACCAAAATGAAAAATATCATTCGTTTAAGAAAAGAAGCTCAACCAATTGCAGTTAAAACTGGGGGAAGTACTTTTAAAAACCCACCAAATAATAAAGCTTGGAAGCTTATAGATGAAGCTGGGTGCCGAGGACTTAAAAATGGAGATGCAATGATTTCACAAAAACATTGTAATTTTATCATCAATCTAAAGAAATCCTCATCTCAACAAATTGAAGAATTAGCCAAAATTGTCCAAGAGAAAGTTTTTAAAAAATCAGGGATACAATTGGATTGGGAAATACAAAGGGTTGGCATTAAGTGAATATTAAAAACAAAAAGCATGTTTTGCTATTGAAAGGAGGATATGGCTCTGAAAGAGAAGTGTCACTAAAATCTGCACACGCATGCGTTAAAGTTTTAAGAAAAAGTAATTTTAAAGTTACTGAATTTGATATTTCTACAATGAACATTGCGGACCTAATAAATTTTCAAGCAGATGTATGCTTGAATGCTTTACATGGAGATGTAGGTGAGGATGGATCAATACAAGGTTTCTTAAATCTAATAAAACTACCTTACACCCATTCAGGAGTAGCAGCATCAGCTATTGCAATGAACAAAATAAATTTCAAACGAATTATTACAAATGCAACAGAAAACACCAGTGATCCTATACACTTTCCTGAAACATTACACCTTACAAAAGATGGTAAATTACAGAACACAGAGTATTTTGGCCCATACGTTATTAAACCTATAAAAGGAGGTAGCTCGGTCGGAGTGACTATTATAAAAGGTCCTCAAAATCATCCTGCTTTAACATTGGACAACGAAGAGCTCATGGCAGAAGTTTTTGTCGGATCTAAGGAACTCACAGTTACTGTTCTTAATAACAAAGCCTTATGTGTTACAGAAATTAAAACACAAAAAAACGAAAGTTTTTATAACTATAAATCAAAGTATGAAAAGAATGGCTCATTACATATCATACCTGCAAAAATACCTCAAAATATATACGAACAATCAATGTCATGGGCTTTAAAAGCACATAATATTATTGGCTGCAAAGGTATATCAAGAAGTGATTTTAGATATGACTCTAAGAAAAGACAACTCTACCTATTAGAAATTAATACACAACCAGGAATGACCGATACTTCACTTTCGCCAGAACAAGCTCTGCACTGTAATATTAGCTTTCAGGAAATGATTGAAATTCTTATCAATGAGGCAGGTTACGAATGTTAATTAGTAAATTACTTCCTACCAACTTTTTTAGAATGGAGTTAAGCAAGCCATCAAATTTAAAGAGTATTAAGTATTACGCTTTATTAATAGTTCTTTTAATTTCAGGACTTATTTATTCCTTAATAATACTCGAATATGAAAAATTT
>NZHB01000067.1 GCA_002691185.1 SAR116 cluster bacterium
GATTGGAACAACTAAAGACACTATTGAAAAAATTAGAACTCGAAGTCATTGGAATATTTCTAACATTACAGCCAAACATCCCGTTTTACTTAGTTTATGTAGCCAAGAAGACTTGGACGAAGCAATTATCAAATCTGGTGGATCTATAGATACAAACGATAGCGAAACTATTAGTACTGACTAATAAATCAATAGTTTTTATAAATATAACTAGTACGAGTTACGCGTTATATTTTAATAAAGAGATATAGTATGAATGATCGAAATAAAACTCCCTCAGTTGCCTTAATTATGGGAAGCCAAAGTGATTGGGATACTATGAAATTTTCAGAAAAAACACTTGTTGATTTAGGAATTCCAGTTGTTACAAAAATAGTTTCTGCTCATAGAACCCCTGAAAGAATGTTTGATTTTGCAAAGAATGCAAAAGACCAAAATTTTAACGTTATTATAGCTGGTGCTGGAGGCGCAGCACATCTACCAGGGATGGTTGCTTCTCACACACAATTACCTGTAATCGGTGTCCCTGTTGAGAGTTCTGCTTTAAAAGGTATGGATAGTTTACTATCCATAGTTCAAATGCCAGCAGGTATTCCTGTTGCTACAATGTCAATAGGTAAAGCTGGCGCAATCAACGCAGCGATTTATGCTGCAAAAATACTTGCCATTAGTCATAAAAAAGTTGAAGTTTCTCTTACTAAATGGCTGACAAAACAAACTAATGAAGTACCATTAAAACCTAATAAACAAAATGATTAATCATTCTACAATTCCAATACTTCCAAAAAAAGAAAATATATTAGGAATTCTTGGCGGTGGGCAGCTTGGTAAAATGATAGCTATTGCAGCATCTAACGCTGGTTACAAAACTCATTTGTATTGCCCAAAAGGTGATAACCCTGCTGAGACCGTAGTTAGCTCAATTACGCACGGTGCATGGGATGATTTTGATAAGCTAGTTGAATTTTCTAATAATGTTATTTCTGTCACATCTGAGTTTGAAAACATTCCTTCAAAGACATTAGAACTGTTAGCAAACAAAACCTCTGTAATCCCTAACAGTAAAGTTTTTCGTTCTGCACAAATTAGATCAAAGGAAAAAGAAATAGCAGAGAGATCAGGATTTAAAACACCTCAATGGTTTTTAATTAAAAATACTGATGATTTAATCACTGCATCCAAATCAATGAATAAAGATGGCATTTTGAAAACAAATTCCTTAGGTTATGACGGGAAAGGACAAGTTAGAATAAATCAACAGTCTAACTTGTTTGAAACATGGGAAGCTCTAGGTTCAGTTGAGTGTGTTTTAGAAGAGATTTTGGAATTTAAAAGAGAAATATCTATCATGTATTTTAAAAGCACTGATAATACAGATGGTTTTTTCCCAATTTCAGAAAATTACCATGAAAATGGAATCTTAAAAAAAACTATTGCTCCTGCTGTTCTAAGTATGGAGATTGAAAATAACCTGAAGTTACAAACAAAAAAACTGTGCGAAAATTTAGGACTTTACGGCATTATTGCTATTGAACTTTTTGAACTATTTGACGGAAGTATAGTTTTTAATGAAATAGCACCAAGACCCCACAACTCATTTCACTGGACTTTAAATGGTTGTGATAATAGCCAATTTGATATTTTAGTTAGAACTATGTGTGGCCTACCTGTTAAAGATGTTAAACCAAATGGGAAATGGGAAATGACAAATTTAATTGGCCAATATGAAGATATAATTACCGAAACATCTAAAGACCAAGATTATCTCCTATACCTATATGGAAAAGAACAAACAAAACCAGGGCGTAAAATGGGCCATTTAAATAAAAGAATTAATTAGTTTACCTATTACAAAATTCAAATGGAACATCTTGATAAACTTCATTTATAAAATTCGAAAATAATAAAAAAGCATAGGGACGCCATCTATTTATAGGATCTTTTTGAATATCATCATTAGGAAAATAGTTTTGTGGAATTTGAATGCCAATGTTTTCTGATTTATCTCTTAAAAATTCTTCTTTCAATGTAACAGCATCATATTCCAAGTGGTTGAGAATAAATAAATCCTTTGATTTAGGGCACCTAACCATTCCAACGCCTGATTCCCTGGAAAAAGCAAGAATTTCTAGTCCAGCACTTTTGATTTCAGCCTCTATAACTTCAGTATAACGAGATACGGGCATTGGGAATCTATCTATAAACCCTTGAAGTAACCTATATTTTTTTTCTTGGTTTAAATTGTGATCAAAAACACCAAACAATTTATCTGGCATTGTATATTTTTCAACATTGAACAGCACTTTCAATAACGCTTGTGCCCCCCAACATATCCCTATTCTCCTAAAAACATTTGTTTTTGACCATTCAATTATATTATTCAACTCATTCCAGTATTGAACATCTTCAAAATCAATCGTCTCAATAGGAGCGCCAGTAATTATTAAAACATCATAAAAATTATCTTTAATCTCATCTAAAGTTTTATAGAACTCTATTAAATATTCTTTTTGAGTATTTTTAGGAGAATACGTGTTCGTAGTTAATAATGTTAGCTCAATCTGTAACGGTGATGCTCCTATTAACCTTGCAAACTGAACCTCAGTTTGAAGTTTTTTGGGCATAAGATTCAATAATAAAAACCTTAAAGGTCTAATGTCTTGCTTCTCTGCGCTTGAGCTGTTTATTACATCAACAAGTTCGTTTAAAAGAACTTTTCTAGCAGGTAGGTTGTCATGTATTTTAATTGGCATACTGCTGATCTAGAAAAATTTAACTAAAACTTGATTTTTTTATTTGATTGATTTTTTTNAAAATGTCCAGAAAAGAACTTATACCNAAAGTTTTTTTATTATTGTCAATTTTATTCTTAATTTTATTAANTGTAAAAAAAGGTTTTTTAAGATTAGANATTNTAGAAATATCCTTAAGCCTTCTATCTAAAAAAGATTCGGTCTCATCTTGTGTGCTTGAATTATCATTTAACCAAAAAAGCAGCGTTGAAGAGTAAACAGCCGCAAGAGAAGCTCTTTTAGTGTAAAAAGAAAAATCTGTTGATGTATCTCCTGCTATTTTCCAAATTCTATGACAAGTTCTATACAATATTTTAAAAGACTGCTTGGAATTTTTAGGAATAGCCGTCAATGATAGTGAAGACCTTACCGCTTCTTTATATTTTTGAGATAAATGCAGCCTAATCAAAATAATTGTTTTTATCTTTTGTGGAACTCTATCTGGCTTAATTGCCAATGACTCATAATTTTTTTCCATTTCATCATCAATAATTTTTGAAAATGTTTCTATGAAATCAATTGGTCCATTTTTAAATAAATCATAATATATTTTCTTACGATCTTCAAAATTCAATTTTGTTTCAAAATCCATGTCAATTGCACCCTGTTCAAGCGCAGTCCAACTCCAACCATCAAAAGGAACGTGCACTAGCATGGCATTAACTAAATTAAATTTTAATTGAGAATTTGTGGATTGATTATTTGTCATAGAAGTATATATAGCAAATGACCATAATTAGTCCATATATTAACAAACTTTAATTAAATGCTAAAAATAATTAATTTACTTGCAATCATGGGATGTATTGTGGTATTTCGCTATTTTGCTAATAATTATAGGTATAAAATATGTATGTGTCTGTCCGCGACAATAATGTAGATCAAGCTCTAAGAGTGCTAAAAAAGAAGATGCAAAGAGAGGGTATGTTTAGAGAGATGAAAAACAGAAGAGCTTATGAAAAACCTTCTGAAAGAAGAGCTAGAGAAATTGCTGAGAGCACAAGAAGAGTTAGAAAGCTTATGAGGAAAAGGTTAGAAAGAGAAGGTTACTAATAATAATCTCAATTTAATCAGTTAAAACCAAACCGCTTAATTTATAGCGGTTTTTTTTTATAAGATTAATTTTTGATATAATTGTAATATAGAATTATTGACGGAGTTTTAGATGATAGTTGGAAGTCCAAAAGAAATATTCAAAGGCGAAGCAAGAGTCGCTATGACTCCAGAAAGTGCAAAGCAGATCCAAAAACTTGGTTACACTTGTATTTTGGAAACGGGTGCTGGATTACCATCTAATTTTTCAGATAAAGACTACAAAGATGCTGGTGTGAAAATTGTTAAAACTGCAACCCAACTTTGGAAAGATTCCGACATAATCTTAAAAGTTAGAGGTCCAGAAAAATCAGAAATTACAAAAATTAAACCTAATCAACATATTATTAGTTTTATATGGCCCGGACAAAACAAAACCTTACTTAATGCACTAAGTAAAAAGAAANTAACAGTCCAAGCTATGGATATGATACCTAGGATCAGTAGGGCACAAAAAATGGATGCCTTATCATCTATGGCTAATATTGCAGGATATAGAGCTGTTATAGAAGCAGGAAATCAATTTGGAAGATTTTTCACAGGTCAAATTACTGCAGCTGGGAAAGTGCCTCCAGCTAAAATTCTTGTTATTGGCGCTGGAGTTGCTGGATTAGCCGCTATTGGAACTGCTCAGTCAATGGGTGCTATCGTAAGAGCATTTGACGTCAGACCTGAAGTATCTGAACAGATTGAGTCAATGGGTGCAGAATTTTTAATGCTAGACTTTACTTCTGATGGAAGTGGAGAGGGTGGTTATGCAAAACCTGCCTCTAAAGAATTCATCAAAAAGGAAATGGAACTATTTAGAGAACAAGCTCCTGAAATTGATATAGTTATTACTACTGCGCTTATACCTGGCATGCCCGCTCCAAAGCTTTGGCCAAAAGAAATGGTTGATTTAATGAAACCTGGTTCGGTTGTTGTTGACCTTGCAGCTGAACAAGGAGGTAATTGTGAGGCCACTGTTCCAAATAAAATGATTGAAACTAAGAATAAAGTAAAAATTATTGGCTACACTGATTTACCAAGCAGGATGGCAACTCAATCATCTAATTTATACTCTACTAACATTCGTCATATGTTAGATGACTTAACGCCTGAAAAAAATGGTGTACCTTTTACCAACATGGAGGATGATGTAATAAGAGGAGCCACAGTTGTTCATAATGGTAAAATAACCTTCCCACCTCCCAAACCTAAAATTGCTGCTATTGCCAAGCATATTGAAAAACCTGTCCAAAAAACACAAGAAGAGTTAGAGATAGAAAAAATCGAAGCTGAAAAAGCATCTGGAAGAACACAGGTTATACTTTTAACAATCGGTGCAATCTTGACTTGGTTTTTAGGACTATATGCTCCATCTGATTTCATGCAACATTTTATTGTTTTTATATTATCGTGCTTTGTTGGTTACCAAGTAATATGGAATGTGTCTCATTCACTTCACACGCCGCTAATGGCCGTAACGAATGCTATTTCAAGCATAATAATAATTGGAGCTTTATTACAAATGAAAACTGACAATGATATTGTAAGTATTTTAGCATTAATTTCTGTTTTTATAGCTACCATAAATATTGTTGGTGGTTTTATGGTAACTAAAAGAATGCTTGCAATGTTTCAAAGAAGCTAAAAGGATCTTAGAAAATGACAACTGGTTTACTAACTGCATCATATATCACTGCTAGCGTCCTTTTTATTCTTGCTTTAGGTGGACTAAGCAATCAAGAAAAAGCTAAAAGGGCTGTTTGGTATGGTATTGTAGGTATGATCATAGCTGTGATAGCTACGATATTTGGTAATAGTGTGTTTGTTACTGAATGGCTAAATTGGCTAATAATTGCAATTGTTGTAGGCTCAATTATTGGGGCAATTGTAGCAAAAAAAGTACAAATGACAGGAATGCCTCAACTGGTAGCAGCACTTCACTCATTTGTTGGACTAGCTGCAGTCTTTATAGGAATCAACTCAGCTTTACTACCACACAGTGAAATGTCTAATTCACAACTTATGATACATAATGTTGAGGTGTTTATTGGAGTATTTATAGGTGCTATAACTTTTACAGGTTCAATTGTTGCCTTTGGCAAATTATCTGAAATTATCACTGGGAAAGCACTAATTTTACCTGGAAGACATACCTTAAATATTATTATGTTATTAGCATGCTTTACTCTCGGTTACATGTTCTTAACTCACAGTGGTAATTGGACATTAATTGTAATGACTATTATAGCATTTATTATCGGAGCTCACTTAGTCCTTGCTATTGGTGGTGCCGATATGCCGGTTGTTGTATCAATGTTGAATTCATACTCAGGGTGGGCAGCTGCAGCGACAGGCTTTATGCTCGGCAATGATTTATTGATTGTTACAGGAGCACTTGTTGGATCTTCTGGAGCTATACTTTCATATATAATGTGCAAAGCAATGAATAGAAATTTTCTTTCTGTAATTCTTGGTGGATGGGGAGATGCTTCTGGTCCTACCATGGATATAGAAGGTGAGATGAAACCAATTGATATAGAATCAGTTGCGAGTGCTCTAAATGAAGCTGAAAGTATAATTATAGTTCCTGGGTATGGAATGGCTGTGGCTCAAGCTCAAAGTGCCGTTTCTGAATTGACCTCAAGACTAAGAGCTAA
Source organism: SAR116 cluster bacterium (assembly GCA_002691185.1). Classification (GTDB taxonomy): domain Bacteria; phylum Pseudomonadota; class Alphaproteobacteria; order Puniceispirillales; family Marisalimonadaceae; genus Marisalimonas. The sequence continues at coordinate 6,530 of NZHB01000067.1, forward strand.
GAAAATAAATGTAAGGTTTGGAATACACCCTGTTGCGGGACGTCTTCCTGGGCACATGAATGTACTTCTTGCTGAAGCCAAAGTACCTTATGACATTGTTCTTGAAATGGATGAGATTAATTCTGATTTTCCAGATACTGACGTTGTGATGATACTTGGAGCAAATGATATAGTTAATCCTGCCGCTCAAGAAGATCCCAATAGTCCTATAGCTGGTATGCCTGTATTGGAAGTATGGAAAGCTAAACAAGTTTTTATATCAAAAAGAGGACAAGGAAGAGGATATTCAGGAATAGAAAATCCACTTTTTTTCAAAGATAATTCAAGGATGGTGTATGGTGATGCAAAGAAATCTATTGATTCTATCTTACAAAGTATCAATTAGATACCAAACCAGATATACTTAAAGCCTCTTTTTGTCTTTGTGATAATTCTTTTTCGTTGAAATTTCCTACTAATTCGTGAAAAACCCTATACCAATTTATTTGTGCTTTTAAATGCATAAATACTGAACCNAGGCCGANAGCAGCTCTGTCCATTAAAACAAATTCTCTAGGTGGTTTAACACCACCAATTTTTTTTAATTCTTCATGAACTTTCTCTGCTGTTTCTCTACCATATTGACCAGATTCACTNGGGTTAATTAACCTAACCTTATCTTCTAAAAGTGGTTGATATATAAAATTTGCCCATATGTTAAGAACACTAATTAATTCTTTTGAAGGATTTTCAAACCCCCAACTTTTATATGCATTTACTGCCTTTTCTTCNTCTCCATCCTTTAAAGCATGATATAATTCAATAACACCNGTTACAAAGTCTGGCCTAAAGATTCTAATACATCCAAAATCCATCAAATTCACACCNCCATCTGGACGTATTGTATAGTTACCTAAATGAGGGTCTCCATGAATAACTCCAAATTTNTAAAATGGAATATACCAAGCTTTAAACATATTAAGNGCAACTTTATTTCGTATTNTNATNTCTGAATTTTCAGAAATAAATTTCATTATTTTAACACCCTCTATNCGGGTCATAGTCAATAATCNTTTTGTAGACAAATGCTCAACTGGGTCTGGTAATGTAACTTCTTTCAAATCAGACAACATATGNTGGTAAAGTTTTAAGTTTTTGATTTCATGAGAATAACTTAATTCTTCTTTTAATCTATCTGACAATTCATCATGAATAGCTTTAGTAGAAATAGCAGCATCGTATTTTTCATATAATGAAAAAATTAATTTTAATTGTTTTAAATCAGCTTGAACAGCAGAACCCATATCAGGATATTGTAATTTACAAGCTAATTTCTGACCGTCATTATCCTCCGCAAAATGGACTTGTCCAAGGGAAGCAGCAGCAGAAGCTTTCTTATCAAAATCTTTAAAATTCCTTAACCAATCTTCACCTAATTCGGCCTTCATTCTCCTTTTCACAAACAACCAACCCATGGAGGGAGCATCAGCTTGCAATTGGGATAATTCATTAACATACTCCTTTGGTAAAGCATCAGGAATAGTAGCTAAAATTTGAGCAACTTTCATCAAAGGGCCCTTTAACCCTCCTAATGCAGCTCTTAAATCTGATGCATGCTGTTCTCTATCTATTTTGATACCAAGATATTTTTCTCCAGCTAATTTAGCCGCTAATCCTCCCATTGTAGTCGTAACTTTGGCATACCTTCTCAATCTGCCTCCTGTCATAGAAGAACTCAACTCATCATATGTTTCATTTTCATCGTTCATTTAGATTCAATTTTCCTGTCTGTATAATTATTAG
>NZHB01000068.1 GCA_002691185.1 SAR116 cluster bacterium
GCAGATGCAAGACTATCCTCAATAAGTTCACAAATATTTTCTTTAAAATCTAACAAAGAAAATATAGAAAATCGTATTAATGACATCAAAGAAAAAATTATAAAATCCAAATCTCAAATCCCCCAATTTAATCTATCCGAAGACGAAAAGAATTTTGAAAATAACAATCAAAAACTAATTGAAGGTAAAGAAATATTAGAAGAGAAGAATAAATTATTAGTTTCTAAGAAGAATGAATACGAAATTATTAAAAAAACCCTTACTAATTTATATAAAGAGAAAAATCACGCTGATAATAAAATTAATTTAAATAGAGCAGAGTTCACCTCACTTTCTTCATTGCTAGGTCATAATTTATCAAGTAATGAAACGCTAGAAAAGAGCATTGATAACTATGCTAGTCTTGAAAAATCTATTGGTTCAATTCTTGGAGAAACTTTATTAGCGCCAGTATTATCGAATTTAGATAGCAACACAAACACATCGTTTTGGAGAAATAATTTCCGGAGTAACTTACAAACATCTCTTCCCAATGGGGTGAAACCTATTGTTGATAATATTAAAAGTAATTCAATATTAGATATTGCTTTATTGGGTGTAGGAGTTGTGGATAGTCAAGAAAAAGCATTTCAACTTCAAAATAAACTATCTTTTGGACAAGCATTAACAACATTGGAAGGTGGATTATGGAGATGGGATGGTTTTGTTCAACCTCCAGAAGTTCAAAACAGCTACTCAGAAAGACTGCAAAAATTAGCCAAGCTCAGGACTTTAGAAAATGATATACCTCATCTAGAAAAAAAACAAAAAAGTATTGAAAGAATCATTAATGAAAATGAATCCTCTCTTAAAGAAATAGAAAAATATATTTTGGAATTAGAAAAGGAAATTTCTGAATTAATTGAAAAAAATAATAATTTAAATTTATTAAATACAAAAATAGAATCTAAGCTTAGCTCATCAAAAATTCTAATAAAAGAGCATCAAAATATTATTAATGTCTCTCAAAAAGAAATCGATTTGTTGAATGTAGAATTGGTAAATTCTACTAATTTACCTCATTTATTGGCTGAAGAATTAGAGATAAGAACTATTGCTGACCAGAGTAGAAATTCATTAACTGATGCAATGGCTGCAGAACAACAATTAAGAAACCACGAAAGTTTTAGGTCCAGAAACTTAATTCAAATCACTGATCAAAAAAATAATTGGAAGAAAAGAGAACATGAGGCTATTACACGCTTATCATCTTTGAAAGATAGACAAGAAGATTTTACAGTAAAAAAACAAAATCTTTTAAATTTGCCTGATGATTTTAAAAAAAAGGATGATGAATTAAATCAACAAATTGAAAAAGCATTAGTTTTAAGAAATAAAGCAGCCGATAATTTAGTTGAAGCTGAAACTAATTTAAATAATTTAGAAAAATTAGAAAAACAAAGTGAACAAAAAGTATCATTCTTAAGAGAAGAAATGATTAAGATTGAAGCAAAACTTAACCTTTCAAAAAATCAAGTTAAAAACATAGAAGATAGGGTATTCGAAAAGCTTAGAATTAACACAGATCAATTGTATGAAATTGCTAATCTCAATAAAAATCATGAAATAAATACTTCAACCGAGATATTAGAAAAAACAGTCCAAAGATTACTTAATGAAAGAGATTCTATTGGTGCAGTCAACCTTCGTGCAGAAGTAGAAATGAATGAAATGAAAGAAAAAATAAAAACCATGTCTGATGAAAGGATAGACCTAGAACAAGCTATTGATAAATTGAAAACGGGTATATTTGAGCTTAATAAAGAGGGAAGACAAAGGTTAAAAGAAAGTTTTGAAGAAGTTAATAAAAATTTTAAGCATCTTTTCCAAAAACTTTTCGGAGGAGGTAATGCGGAATTAAAGCTAATTGGAGATGAAGACCCTTTAAACGCAGGTCTGGAAGTTTTAGCAAGTCCTCCTGGAAAAAAAATGCAACTTTTATCCCTTTTGTCTGGAGGAGAGCAAGCATTAACAGCGATTGCACTAATATTTTCTGTTTTTCTATGTAACCCTGCACCTATATGTATTTTAGATGAGGTTGACGCACCACTTGATGATTCAAACGTAGGCAGATTCTGTAATCTATTAGAAAAAATAGCAGAGGAAACAGATACTTATTTTTTAGTTGTCACACACCACAGACTTACCATGGCCAAAATGGATAGACTCTATGGAGTGACTATGGAACAAAAAGGAATCAGTCGGTTAGTCGGAGTAAATTTCGAACAAGCAAATAGAATGAAAAAAAGTGCATAATTAAGCTTTTTTTTAAAGTAAACTCTTGACTTATTTGTTGGCTCAAAATAGTTTAAGCACGCTTATTAGTTGTAGATGAAAGCAGATTATGAGCTCGTTAAAAAATAACAAAACTTTGACGGAAAGAATTGATATTGCAATATCTAAAGAAGGAAAATTAAAACACACTAATAGCCATAATAAATCATTTGTTAATATTTTTTCTAGAGTTGCTACAGAATTATTAGCAGGTCTTATGATTGGAGCCGGTATAGGCTGGACAATTGATCAATGGTTAGAAACTACACCTTGGTTTTTGATTATTTTTTTTCTTCTTGGTGGCGCAGCTGGTATATTAAACCTCTGGAGAGTGGTAACTGGAAAGGGGCTAAAAATTGGATATTTTGATTAATAATTATAGAAAATAAAAATGAATTCACCTGTAGAACAATTTACTATTAAAACTTTATATGACATTAATTTAATGGGTATAGATGTTTCCTTTACTAATGCTTCTTTATTTATGTTTTTATCCATTTTTTGTTCAATAGGTTTTTTATATTTTGGAGCAAGAAAACAATCTCTTATACCAAATAGAATTCAATGTCTTGTTGAGATGTCATATGAATTTGTGGCTAATATGGTTAAAGAAAATGCTGGTAAGGGGAGTCAAGCCTATTTCCCATTTGTTTTTACTCTATTCATGTTTATTTTATTCGGTAACTTATTAGGTATGATCCCATATAGCTATACCTTTACTTCTCAAATAGCAGTAACTTTTACATTAGCAGCCATAATTTTTGTTGGTGTTACCTTGATTGCTTTATTTAAACATGGCTTTAAATTTTTTACTTATTTTTTCCCTTCTGGTGTTCCAATTGCATTAGCCCCTCTTCTAATTCCTATTGAGATAATTTCATACTTCATACGTCCAATTAGTCTATCAGTTAGATTATTTGCTAACATGTTAGCTGGTCACACTATGATGAAGGTTTTTGCAGGACTAATTATAATGATGGGTTCTGCTGGTGGTCTTTTAAAAATTGGTGCTGTACTACCACTTCTAGCAGTAATTGGTTTGACAGGGCTAGAATTTCTTGTAGCAGCTCTTCAAGCATATGTTTTTAGCATATTAACATGTATGTATTTACACGATGCAATACATTTACACTAATTCATGACTAACATTTANAAATGAAAGGAAAATAAAATGGAAATGGATGCCGCAAAATTAATAGGNGCTGGCTTAGCTGTTATAGCTNTAGCTGGTGTTGGTGTAGGTATAGGTAATATCTTTGCATCATTAGTGACAGCTGTAGGACGAAATCCAGCAGCTAAAAATGAAGTATTTGGNATAGCTATTCTTGGGTTCGCTCTCACAGAAGCTGTTGCACTTTTCGCACTAGTGATTGCACTTTTACTTCTATTCACATTTTAAACTTAAAAAGTTCAATACCTGTAGTTCATTAACTACAGGTATTTTTTAACAAAAAGAATAAAAATGAAATATTTTAAAATTCATTATCTTGTATTTGCTTTCTTAATCGTTTCAAGTTCGGCTTTGGGCGAAGAAAGCAAAGGTGGTTTACCTCAGTTAGATTTTAATACCTACCCTTCACTTATATTCTGGTCAGTTATATCTTTAATAATTGGTTATTTTTTTATGACATATTTGGTAACACCAAATATAAAATCAATTCTAAATGCTAGAGAAACAAGTATTCAAAATGATTTGGTAAAAGCTAAATCTTCNAGTCAAGAAGCTGAAAAGATAAAACAAAGTATTTTGCAAGACCAAGAAGAAATGAAGTTTAAGTCACAATCAATCATCAATGATGCATTGCTAAAAGCAAGAGAGATGATTGAAAAAGATGAAAAGGATATTTCTAAGAAATTAGATCAAAAAGTTTCTAAAAGTGAGGATAAAATCTTAAATACGCAAAAAAATGTGATTGATGAGGTTGTTCTATCTGCTGAAGAAATAACTACCAGTGTTGTAAAAAAATTTACAAACTTAAAATGTAATAAATCTGACATTGAGAAAGCAGTTAAGTTAGCTTCTAAAAGAATTTTGATGGAGAAATAAATGTATCTTGATGAAACGGCATGGGTAGCAATAGCATTTATACTTTTCATTATTTTGGTATGGAAAAAGGGCAGTCAAGCCATAACCTCTTTATTAGATAATAGGTCTTCATTAATTGAAAATGAATTAAATCAGGCTAAATCACTAAAAGAAGAAGCTTTAGAAGAACTTAGACAAGCCCTACAAACGCAAAAAAATATTTCAGAAGAAGCTAATAACATACTTAAAGAAGCTAAAGAAAATGCTAAAAGAATAATGGAAGAAGCCAAAGCTAAGTCATCTGAAATTATAAAAAGAAAAGAAGAACAAGCTGAACAGAAGATTTTAACACTAGAAAATGATGCAATTAATCAAATTAAAAAAATTACTAGTAACATTGTTATTGAATCATCAAAAATTTACATAGATGATAAGCTTGATCCGAAGGAAAATAGTCAATTAATAACTAAATCATCTAATGAGATAAAAGCTACTTCAATAAATTAATTTAACTATTTAATTCCAATTAAAACGCTACCACCTTTAGGTACATCCAAATTAAATTTAGTAGCTCTGTCAACAACACGGCTATTTTTTAACATAAATTGTGAGTAAGAAAAATCATCTCTTTCATATTCATTATTTGCAAGATCCAAGGATACAACTGATATATTTACTGGAACATAATCCTCAATACTTATGTCATTTCTTATTGCCCTTATATTAACTGATATTTCCATGTCAATATCCTTATCATTATCAGTACAATAAGTCTGTACTCCTCTTATACCAATATAAACAGGAAANTTATTTTCTGACTTTACCACAACCTCAGCTGCTTCTCTAAAGGATGTAAATTTAGGACAATCGATTNGTTCTTTTTCTATAACTGCACAACCACTTAATAATAAGAATATAAAAATTTTAATTAGCTTATTCATTATTATTTCCTNTATGTAAAAAAAGTTTGTTGTTAAATTAATCTTAGTTGACGTAATCAATGTAATACATCAAAAGTAAATTATGAAGAAACAAAATATAAATTTATATTTAGCATCGCCAAGAGGTTTTTGCGCTGGTGTTGACAGAGCAGTAAAAATNGTTGAAGAAACAATTAAAAAGTTTGGTTCTCCTGTNTATGTAAGACATGAAATAGTCCATAATAANGATGTTGTTAATTCATTAGCAAAAATAGGNGCTGTATTTGTTGATGAAGTTCATGAGGCACCTAAAGATAGACCAATTATATTTTCTGCTCACGGAGTTGCTAAGTCAGTTGTAAATGAAGCGAATGAAAGAAAAATGATTTCTATTGATGCTACATGCCCTTTAGTAACCAAAGTTCATAACGAAACAATAAGACACTATAATCTTGGAAGGCATATACTATTAGTTGGACATAAAAACCACCCAGAGGTAATTGGNACCATGGGTCAGGTGCCTAGTGAATTTGTTTCTCTAATCGAAACAATTGACGATGCCAAAAATATAAAAGTTAAAAATTCAGACAAATTAGCTTACGCTACCCAAACGACCTTATCACTTGATGATACGAGAGAGATACTGACTGTCTTAAAAAAAAGATTTCCTTCAATAAAAGGGCCAAACTCTGAAGATATTTGCTATGCAACAACAAACAGGCAACAAGCTGTAAAATCAATGGCTAATCTATGTGATACTATTTTAGTGATTGGAGCTGAAAATTCATCTAATTCTCTTAGACTAGTTGAAGTTGCTTTAAGCCATGGCGTTAAAAAAGCACAATTAATCCCTGATGAATATACATTAGATCAATTTCTTGAGGGTTTTAATCCTTCTATAACTCCTAACCTTGGGTTAACTGCTGGTGCCTCTGCGCCTGAGACCCTAGTCCAGGTTTTGATATCCAAACTAAAAAAAGATTTTGANGTTAATCTTATCGATCATGCCGTAACAAAAGAAAATATCACTTTTAATTTGCCAAAGATTTTAAGATAAAAAATTAGGTAGTAAATTGGCTGTTTATACTGAATTACATGANGAAAAATTACTTAAATTTTTAAAACTTTACGATATAGGCGATTTAATTTTATACAATGGAATCACNGAAGGTATTGANAATAGTAATTTTTTTATTAAAACCACGCATGGTAAATTTATCCTNACTATTTTTGAAAATNGAGTAAATAAAAATGAACTTCCATTTTTTTTNAATGTNATGACCCACTTAAGTAAGAAAAACTTTCTATGCCCTCANCCAATCAAAGATTTAAANAATAACTATATTCAAGAATTATANGGNAANTCCTCNATNATTGTNAACTTTCTTGAAGGNAAATCGAAANNAAATATTANNACANATGANTGTTTCAANGTNGGTTCTTATATGGGTCACATGCATAATCAAAGCTATGATTTTCCTATGCAGCGAAAAAACTCTTTATCAATAGATGGATGGAAAGAACTAGCTCATAAATGTTCCAACTCAATACCTGAAAGTTTGTTGACTGATTTAGGAAGTGATTTAATTGAAGATATAAAAAAAACTGTTTATTTTTGTGAAAAGAATTGGCCATCTCACCTTCCAAAGGGCTTTATTCATGCCGATATGTTTCCAGATAATGTTTTTTTTCAAAATAAAAAAGTGTCAGGAATTATTGATTTTTATTTCAGTTGTACTGACATTTTAGCTTATGATCTTGCTATAGCTATTAATGCCTGGTGTTTTAATAAAAATCATGTTTTTAATTCTCAAAAGTATGATTCTTTATTGAAAGGTTACAATTCTCAAAGGAAATTAAATAAAGACGAAATTTTCTTTTTACCTTTGTTATCTCAAGCAGCTTCAATGAGGTTCTTACTAACAAGGCTATACGATTGGGTGAATACCCCAGAGAAGGCGGATGTTATTCCCAAAGATCCAAAGGAATATATTAGAAAAATGAAATATTTTTCAAATATTGTAGAAAAAATTAATTATAGCTAAAGTTAATAAATGAGTAGTGTAATAACAATATATACTGATGGCGCTTGTTCTGGAAATCCTGGTAAAGGAGGATGGGGTGCAGTTATCCTTAAAGAAGAGGAAGAGATACATTTATCAGGTTTTGAACCTCTGACTACCAATAATCAGATGGAGCTTACCGCAACCATAGAAGCCCTTAAAAGTATAACCAAAACAAGTAACATTCACTTATATACTGACTCCCAATATGTAAAAAATGGAATTAATCAATGGATATTTAACTGGAAAAAAAATGGATGGATAACTGCAAATAAAAAAGCAGTAGCTAATAAGGAACTATGGATTGAATTAGATAGATGTGTAGACTCTCATAAAGTAGAATGGTTTTGGGTTAAAGGTCACTCTGGTAATCATTACAACGAAATTGCAGATAAATTAGCTGTTGATGCAATTAAAAATAGTTAATTAACTATAAATTATCCAAAACATTTTCTGCAGTTGAAACCTCAAATGCTCCGATTTCTTCAACAAAAAGTTTGGTAATAATTTTATCTTTAACAATCATAGCAAAACGCTTTGATCTATGCCCCATTACCTTTCCAAAATTATGATCGAGACCAAGGGATTTAGAAATAGAACAATCAGGGTCAGACAGCATATCTATTTTATTATTAACACCACTTGCTTCTGCCCAAGCTTTCATGACATGTGGGTCATTTACTGCCATACAAGCGATTTTAGAGACCCCTTTTAAAATAAACTTTTCAGAGTTATTTATAAATCCAGGTAAATGCTTAGCAGAACAGGTTGGTGTAAAAGCTCCAGGTAGAGCAAACAAAACTACAGTTGAAGATTCAAAATATTCTTCAATATTAATATGTTTTATACCATCATTATCTTTACTTACAAAAACACCTGAAGGAAAGGTATCACCAATTTTTACTGACATTCAAAACTCCTCGAAAAACTCATTTTTAAACTAAAATGTATACTAA
>NZHB01000069.1 GCA_002691185.1 SAR116 cluster bacterium
ACTATACTAGGAAAAGCAATAAGAACTCCAACTGTAATAACATCCGCTACAAAGAACGGTGCACATCCTCTAAAAACATCTTGAACTGGAATATCGGGCCGTACTCCACTTACAACAAAACAGTTTAAACCAATTGGAGGTGTAATTAAACAGAGTTCTGCCATTTTGACAACAATTATACCAAACCAAATTGGATCGTAACCTAATGCAATTACGGCAGGCTGAACAACTGGTAATGTTAATAACAACATCCCTATAGCGTCCATAAACATACCTAAAATTGCATATACTAATAATATGCATAGTAGAATAGCTAGTGGCGGATAATCTAATGAAGTAATCCAATTACTAAAAGCGTTTGGTAGACCAGCAAAGCCTAGAAAGCGAACATAGACTAAAACTCCCCAAATAATCGAAAAAATCATAACTGTTAATTTGGCAGTTTCATAAAGTGCNGATTTTAATGCACTNGCNTTCATNCCNTTTAAAACTGCAATNACAAACACTACAAATGCACCAAGTGCACCAGCTTCTGTAGGAGTTGCCCAACCAAAATACATTGAACCAAAAATAATTATAATAACTGAAAAGATAGGCACTGTTCCAGGTAAAGATACAATCTTTTCCTTGAATGAAAAAACCCTAGTTTTAGGTCCCATTTCTGGTTTGAACGAAACGATACTAACAATTATGAGACCGTATATAAGAGCAGAGACAATGCCGGGAAGAAAGCCGGCTAACAAAAGTTGTCCAACTGATTCTTCAACAATTATAGCATAAATCACTAGTATTGCGCTTGGTGGAATTAAAGTTGCTAAAGTTCCTCCTGCTGCCACCACGCCTGCTGCTAGTCTTCTATTATAACCATCTCTTAACATTTCTGGAATAGCTACACGGGCAAAAACAGCTGCTGTTGCAGTACTAGCACCAGAGACAGCTGCAAACCCAGCTGTAGCAAAAACTGTTGCAACAGCTAAGCCTCCAGGCAATCTTCCTAACCATCTTTTGGCAGCTTCAAATAGTGATTTAGTTAAACCTGCGTGAAACGCTAAAAAGCCAATTAAAATAAACATTGGTAATATTGATAAAGCGTAAGTTACAGCCTTTGAGTGAGGAATTGTTCCAGCCATCCCAAGACCTGCGTATAGTGCTTTTTCGAGACCAAGTTTAGAAGATAAGATCCATACTAGTCCGACAGTACCAGCTAGAGCGCTTGCAAAAGCAACACGCATCCCAAAAAAAATCATAAGCATCATTACTGATGTTACTGTTATTCCTATTTGAAGAGGATCCAAAGTTAATTCCTTACACTATTGACATCATCTACCTGTGATGCTTCTTGTTTTGCTTGATTTTCAACATCTACAATTAGTGGGACTCCAACTGGTTCAGCTGTGGGATGAATTATTAATCTAATATATCCTGCTAATTGTATTAAAAGTCTTAAAGCGAGTGCAGAAAAAGCTAGAGGTATCATTAATTTAGATGGCCATGTTGGTAACCCTATGTCAATTGTACTGTCACCAATAATTAGGGCTCTTTGAAAATGCTTGAATGAATAATAAGTCAAAATAACTATTATGAAAATCGTAGCAGTGGTTTGGATTGCCTCAGCTATCCATTTTGATCGACCTTTTAAAGCTGATAAAAAAATCTCCATTCGAACATGACCGCCTAGCCTTTGACAATAGGCTATAGAGATAAAAGCAAATATAGCTATGGATTGCTCAGCAAAATCAATATATCCAGGAATAGGCAAATTTAAAATTTTCCTACTAATTATTTGTATAGTTGCAGTTATCATTAAAAAGAAAATAGCAAAAGCAGAAAAGGCTGTTAGAAAGTCCTCTACTTTTGCTAGATATTTATCAAAATTATTTATCATGTTTGAAAAAAAAGAAGGATAAAGATTCCTTGATCCTTCTTTAATAACTTACTTGCTAGCTTCTTTAGCTGTTTTTAGAACAAGATCTAAAAGCTCTTGTGCTGGTAACCCAACTGCATTCGCCTCTTTAATCCATTGATCCCAAACAGGTTGAGCTGCTGCTTTTCTAAAGGCATCTAATTCAGCACTAGTGTAAGTGATTTTCTTGATACCTTGCTTTTCTGCTACAGGGGTATATTTATCAATAGAAGCAGAGTAAGCCTTAAAAAGAGCTGAATATCCAGCGTCAACTGCATCTGTTAAGATTTTTTTGTTCTTATCAGAAAGACTATTATAGGCATCAATATTAACAACCATTGGGCAGTTTACTGAACCAGGAGAGAGGTTTGTTGTTCTCCAAGTTGAAACCTCATTAATCTTATATGAGAAATGTGAGTAAAATGCGAAAGCAGCTGCATCTACTGTGCCTGTCTCAATAGCTCTGTATGTTTCAGGAGCAGTAACAGTTGTAGGAACAGCACCGATTACTTTCATCGCTTTACCGATTCCACCAAGAGCTCTTACCCTCATACCTTTAAAATCTGCAAGAGTTCTAGGCTCTTTTCCTCTACCCATGAATTCATATTGGGGTAAAGCTGCTGACATAAGGAGCTTTGCGTTCCATTTTTTCATTTCCTTGATTGTTGCTGGGTGGTTGTACACAGCTAAATCAGCTGCTTTTTGAACATCACCACTCGTAATTGGTAAGAAAGGAAGTTCTAAAACAGTAACCGCTTTATTTTTATCGGCATGATAAGAAGCGCAGAAAGTTGCGGCTTCAAATGCCCCAAGAGAAATACCATCTAAGTTTTCTCTTGGCTTAGATAATGTTCCTCCATAATTTATCTTGATAGTAAAATGACCATCTGATTTATCAGCTACATAAGCAGAGACTGCTTCTATACCCTCTGTAAAAGCTCTTCTTTTGCCCCATGTAGACAAATTCCAACTTACTTTTTTGCCATGGCCAGCTGCCAAAGCTGAAGTTTTAACACTATCAACAGGACCTCCAAATATNAGNCCTACTGTTAANAGTGATAACAATGGTAGTGATTTTTTCATTTATTCCTCCGAACTTAAATTTCATTCAGTTTACAGATAATGATTTTAATATAAAGTACTAAATAGNNCTTTTATCNAATTATTTGTTAATGAGAAAATTATGGAACCAGGNAAACCNGNTTTTAACTATTTGNCATATAAAGTTCACAACAANATTGTTTATTTGGCTGGGCAACTTGCAAAAGAAAATGGANTTGTCAANAATANAGGAAGGGTACCAGAGGACATAACAGAAGNAGAAGCATCAAGACAAATGAGTCTNTGTGCGANACATGCATATNCATGGTTAGAAATAGCAGCTAAGAATAATAATAGTGAGATAGAATCAATTTTAGACTTAAAAGTTTATGTTTCTTGNAAAGAAAACTNCGATGGTATTTCTANATTNGCAGACTTTGCCTCAAGTATATTTATAGAAAAATTAGGAGAAANTGGNAAACATCCTAGANCTGTTTTNGCAGTAACAAGATTACCCCAAAATGCTCCNGTAATGATTGACCTTAGAGCTGCACTTAAATTTAAATAAGGAANTAAGTATGAGTAATATNAAAATCCAACTTGATGAAATNAAAACATTAGTAACTGATGTTTTNTTNAAACAAGGTTGTGATATGNAAAATGCAAAAGCTTTAGCAAAGACTATNNCAAAAGCAGAAGAAGATGGAGCCAGTTCCCATGGGTTATTTAGATTNCCAGGTTATGTTGCTTCATTAAAATCAGGAAAAGTAAACGGCCATGCATCCCCAAAAGTTAAAAATATCACGCCAGTGATTTTAAATTGTGATGCAGATAATGGTTTTGCATCAACATCGCATGAAAAAGCATTACCAATGCTTGCTGAAGCAGCAAAAATCAATGGAATATCTGTTTTGAGTATAAAAGGGTGCTATCATTTTGCGGCACTCTGGCCAGAAACTGAATATTTGGCCGGACATAATCTTGTTGGTTTTGCTTGTACCGCCTTTAAGCCCTCTGTTGCTCCCGCAGGAGGAAAAGAAGCTTTTTTTGGAACAAATCCAATCTCAATGGCATGGCCAAGAAAGAACAATGAACCAGTTGTATTTGATATGGCCACTGCCACTATGGCCAAAGGTGAGGTTATGATAGCGGCCAGAGATGGACATTTGCTTCCAGATGGAGTTGGTCTTGGAGAAGATGGAGAACCATCAAATGATCCGAAAGATATCTTAAAAGGTGTTCTACTCCCTTTTGGGGGTTACAAAGGTTCAGCTATTTCAATGATGGTTGAACTTTTTGCCGCGGGTTTAACAGGAGATGTGTTTTCTTATGAGGCTCAAGAAAATGACAATAACGATGGAGGACCACCAAGTGGTGGTGAGTTTATCATGGCTTTGAACCCAGAAATAATTGGTGATTCTAATTGGGAAAGTCATTGCGAAGATTTTTTTCAAAAATTATTATCAATTGAAGGAGTAAGGCTACCTGGTTCTCGAAGGCATAAAAAAAGAATGNATGATAAATATCGCTCTGTTAATGAAGAATTATTGTTAAAAATTAAATCTTTTCTCTAGATNAGGGGATGGTTTCAACCCTCATTTTTTTTGATTGAATTTAGATAATTNATTACATCATTNATTTTCTCATCAGGTATATCCTTATAACTTAATCCAAATTCANTCTTAACTTTGAGTGCAACATGAGCATAAGGGTTTCTTCCTTTNGGATGATTGGGATGATCTGGTAGTTTGTTTAGTAAAAANTCTCCAGTTGATTGGATTAAGTTCCATAAATATTTTTTATTATGATCATTCATTTTATAATAAAAAAAGCGTAATGCCCGGAAATAAGATTAAGATAATAACTCTAATTACATCACTGAACAAAAATGGTAATACGCCTTTAAATGTTTCCTGGATCGTAATATTNCCAGCCAACTTATTAATAACAAAAACATTTAATCCAACTGGGGGTGTGATTAGTCCCATCTCNACAACGGTAAGTGTTAAAACACCAAACCATAATGCTGTTTGCTCAGTGGTCAATCCAAAATCAAGATTTATAATTAATGGAAAAAATATAGGAATAGTTAACATTATCATTGCTAAGCTATCCATTAAACAACCTACTAATAGATATATAATTAAAATATAAGCAACGATTAAAAAAGGAGATAAATTATTTTCTAATACAAGTTGACTTAACTGATTGGGCAATTGAGTAAGGGCAATAAAAGAGTTAAAAAACTCAGCTCCTAATAAAACTAAAAATATCATCGCTGTCGTAATTGCTGTGCTTTCAATCACATCTATTAAGTCTTTAAGGTTTAATTTTTTACTTAATATTGCAATTAAAAATGTACCTCCTGCTCCAATTGCACCTCCTTCTGTTGGGGTAAACCAGCCCAAATAAATGCCAAAAATCATAACTAAAAAAATAAGAATAATTTGCCAAATATTTTTGAATAATAATAATCTTTTTTTCCAACATATNCNTGCTTTTACAGGACCAGAGTCCTTATAAAATCTAACGTATAGTCCTATAACTATCATATAACCTAATATCGCAAGAATGCCTGGTACCAATGCTGCTAAAAACATTTTTGCAATATTTTGTTCTGTTAATATAGAGTATATTATGAGTATTACAGATGGNGGTATTAAAATGCCTAAAGTTCCACCAGCTGCTAATGTACCAGTACTTAATGAATTGGAGTAACCAAGTTTTCTTAATTCTGGAAGCGCAACTTTCCCCATAGTTCCAGCTGTAGCTAACGAAGATCCACAAATCGCTCCAAATCCTGCACAAGCTCCAATAGTTGCCATTGCAACACCACCTTTTCGATGACCTAAACAAGCTGATGTGAATTTAAATAAGGCTTCACTCATACCAGCTTTGCCAGCAAAATTTCCCATTAATAAAAAAAGAGGGATAACTGATAGTGAGTAGTTAGAAAATAAATGCCATACACTTGTTTTAGCTTGAGATAAAATTGGTATCCAGCCAGCTATCAAGATAGTGCCTGAACAACCAACTATTATCATTGATAAGCTAATAGGAATTCTTAGAGCCATCATAGAAAATAAAATTGGGAAGGCAATTACGCCAAGTGTAAATTTATCCATCCTAACTAATTTTCAAATAATTCATTAATCTGTAATAGAAACGTATAAAAACAACAAATAGTTAAGAGGAAAAAAGACAGAATTACAGGTAAAAAAGAGATCCAAACAGGAAAAGCAAGGAGCATAGTTTCTTCTCGGTAAACATACATATCAATTGCTCCCATAAGCATACGAGAACAAAAGAATAAGGAAACAAAACCAAAAATTAATGAACTAGAAGCATCCAATATATTAATTTTTTTTTTTGATAATTTAGCTGTTAGAAATTCTACTTTTATATTTCCATTTTTTAAATGACAAAGGGGCAAAAAGCAGCCAATAGCAACAGCGCAGGCTATTTCAATTAATTCAAAGTCTCCAATTATAGGAGATGATAAAATTATTCTTCCACAAATTGATGAAATACTAATTAAGGTAGCTAATAGCAAGGTGATACCACCAAATATTGCTAAATACCTTGAAGAATGATTTAAGAACAAACCTATATTTTTATAAAAAATATTATTAGTCCATTTTTCTTTAAACTTCATGAATTTTATTTAGCTCATTTTTTCATATTTTGAAATTAATGATTTAGCTTTATCATAGAGTTTCTGTCCATCAAGGCCTTTATCATTTGCGTCTCTAATCCATTCTTGAACAATCTCATCAGCATTTCTTTTCATTTCTCTTAAAGGAGCGTCAGATAGTATATGAAATTTACCTCCACCTTTAATCGCTAATTCGCGTGCTGGTTTTTCAAATTTATCCCACAAAACTCCTGCTAGTTTTGCAAGGGGCATTCCCGAGTTTTTATCTATAATTTTCTTATGCTTTTTATTTAATGAATTATATTTTTTCTTATTCATGAGAAACAAAAAAGGAGCCGTATAAATTCCTCTATTTCCAGCTACTTCAGTATGAAATTTTGTAAGTTCGTGAAGTTTGAAAGAGGGCATTATTTCCCAGGGCACAACCATTCCATTAATTACCCCTTTCGATAAAGACGGTGCAACTTTTGGGATTGGCATCCCTATTGGTGTAGCCCCTAACTTTTTTAATAGATTTGTTGCTGATCGAGTAGGACCTCTCAATTTCAAGCCTTGAAAATCATCTAGTGATTTTATCAAAGTGTTTTTTGTATGAATTTTTCCTGGTGAGTGGACATGTACAGCAAGAATTTTATAGTCTTTTAGATCCTCTGCACCTATTGTTTCTACAAATTCTTGGACCGCTTGGGTAGTAACTTCAGCATTTGTAGGCATGAATGGTAATTCAAAAACAGAAAGCCTTGGAAATCTACCAGGTGTATAGCCTGCCACTGTCCATATAACGTCTACAACACCCTCACGAACCTGGTCAACAAGCTGAGATGGTTTTCCACCAAGTTGCATAGAAGGATAAAACTCAGCAAGTATTTCGTTGTTACTCTCGTTTTTAATTTTGTTAAACCAAGGTTTTACAAAATTAGCGATTGTATTGGAAGGCATTGGAAGCATAGTATGAAATTTCAAGGTCACTTTGTCTGCTAATGATTGAAAGGGGAGTGAAATTGATAAAAAATAAACGAATGTAAAAAATACGAATTTTCTCAATGAAATTTCCTCATTCTAGAAAGGATTAATAATAAGAATTAA
>NZHB01000070.1 GCA_002691185.1 SAR116 cluster bacterium
AACAAATTTACCTAACAGTAATCTTACCAACGTAACTACCAACTCCAATCCATGCTCTATCGACTACGGTCAATGGGCAGAGCACCCCCTGACCATTGACCATTGTTGATTAGGAAAAGGGTGCAGAAACACCTTACTTTAGAAATTTCTTGTTGGACAGTTTGTGGGATAAGATTGTCAGTCCCTTATTTAATTGATTAAAATTAATAACTTATGGATTACTTTGGCTGTCTAAAAATAAATTACCTATATCAGCTATCAAAAAATTAAAAGCTCCTGGTAAATATAGTGATGGAAATAAACCTTATCTTACAATTTATGAAGTGTCACAAAAGTTTCATAATTTTTTTCTTGCTTCTTACTAATAATCGATTTCAAAATATTTATTTAATTATGGATTAGGAGATTGTGATGACACCATGGGAAATAAAAGGAAGAGAACTAGCCAATTGTAACTGTGCATATGGTTGCCCCTGCCAATTTAATGCCTTACCCACACATGGAACATGTGAGGCGGCTGTTGGATATGAAATTGATAATGGCCATTATGGAAATATTAAACTTGATGGACTGCGTGTCTCGGCTACCTATAAATGGCCAGGTGCGGTGCACGAAGGAAACGGGGAATATCAGATTTTCATAGATGTAAATGCTACTCCGGAGCAGCGTGACGCCATTGAGAAAATAGTAACTGGTGAAGACACTGAAGAAATGGCCACAATGTGGTGGATATTTAATGCAATGTGTACCAAACGTCATCCTACCGAATATAAAAAAATTAATATAGAAATAGACGTAGAAAATCGATTGGGCAGTGTGGTAGTAGATGGCACTTTAAATATCAAAGGGGAACCTATAAAAAATCCCGTAACAGGTGCAGAACATCGAGCAAGAATAGATCTTCCTGATGGATTTGAATATAAAATAGCGGAAATGGGTAGCGCATCAACTATCACTACCGCTGGAGAAATAACTTTAACGAATAATAAAGATAGTTATGCTCAGTTCGCCGAATTGCATTTAAACAACTCAGGGGTCATAAGGTAAACAGAATTCCTAATAGGACGTGAGCAAAGCTTTTAATGGGGAATAATAATAATACTGTCGATCTGACTTCTCTTGAATCACTTGTCAAGAGGGACAAAATAATAACGATTATCGCTATTGCTATTTTAGTAGCATCGACTTTCATATATACAGTCTTGGGTGTAGGAATGAATATGTCAGCTATTGAGATGACACCTGGTCTAGATAAATCACTGATGTCTATGCCAAACATGAGTACCATTAAAAGCATGGCTATGAAACCTGCTATATGGAATTTCAATTATAGTGTTTTAATGTTTTTTATGTGGTGGATGATGATGATAACGATGATGCTACCTAGTGCTGCCCCAATGATACTTCTCTACACAGCGCTTATAAGGAAAACACAAAAAGCTCGAAATATTTTCAATGTCGTTTCTTTTTTTATTTGTGGATATTTATTAGCGTGGGCTATTTTCAGTGTTTTTGCTACGAGTATTCAATCAAATCTTGAACTTAAGGGGTTGATGTCTCCCATGATGATGGAGGTCACAAATACTTATTTGTCAGTAGGTATACTTATAGCAGCTGGAGTTTATCAACTTTCACCTTTAAAAACGGTGTGTTTGGAAAAATGCCGCCAACCTGCGAGCTTTCTGTCTGATTATAAAAACACTTGGGTTGATTCCCCATTACGAATTGGTCTCGTGCATGGTTTTTATTGTGTCGGTTGCTGTTGGTTTCTAATGGGATTACTTTTCTTTGGCGGCATTATGAATTTATATTGGATTGTCGGTCTTATAATCTTTGTTGCTGTCGAAAAACTGCATGAAAAAGGTGCAATATTTGGAAAAATTTTGGGATGCTGCGCTATACTCTTAGGTCTAGCAATTTTGTTTCATTCGTAGCCATACATTATAAAAATATTGTATCTATTGAATAATTTTTAGTTAAAGATTCATCATTGAACCCTGGTCAGCGTTGCATGGACTACGGTCAATGGGCAGACCACCCCCTGACCATTGACCATTGACCATTGACCATTGACCATTGTTGATTAGGAAATGGGTGCAGTAACCAAAGTAAATTAATAATTTTCTACTACCAACTTTATTATGCATACATTTTAATAATAATTAATTTGTAAATGATACAAAAATTTAAATTTAATAAAGTTTATATTAAGTTTTTTTTAGTAGATATTATTGCAAATTTATCTCAAAATTATTTATTAAATATTTGAGTTTTAAGGATTTGATATATGGCTGATATTGAGAAAACTAGAAAGTTACAATACAAAATCATGCAAGATATAGCTTCTGGAGCATTAATTCCTATGATGAGAATAGGAGATGAACTAGGTCTTTTTAAAAAATTACATAAATTTGGCCCATGCACTTCAGATGAATTCAGCAACCAAATTAAGATGGACAAAAGATATATAAGGGAGTGGCTGCTTGCTTTAGCTGCAGCTAAATATGTAGATTATAATACNNAAAATGAAGAGTTTTCTATGAGTGCAGAACAATTTTCAATTTTAGGAGATGAAGATAGTATTTCATTAATGATTGGTGGATTTGAAAACTTAGTAGGAGCTATTCATAATATAGATATAATAAAAGATAATTTTAAAAATGGCACTGGAACTGATTGGGGAAATTTACATCCATGTTGCCTATCTGGATCTGCAAGATTTTTCAAACCATCATATTCAATTTTTTTAATAAAAAAATGGATACCTAGCCTTGATGGTGCAGATGAAATGCTTACTAAAGGTGTTACTTTTGCCGACATTGGATGTGGGCATGGTTACTCTTCTTCCTTGATAGCACAAAAATATGCTAACTCGAAAATAGTAGGCATTGATCCTCACGAGCCATCGATTGCTGAAGCTACAAAAAATAATAAAAACCTGACTAACTTGGAATTTAGAGTTAATAACGCTAAAAATTATGATGGTAAATTTGATATAATTGCTTTTTTTGATTGTCTTCATGACATGGGAGATCCACTTGGAGCTATTAAATATGCAAGGACAAAACTTAATCCTAATGGGATCATAATGCTTGTTGAGCCTACTGCTAATGACTTGCCAGAGAATAACTTTAATTTAATCGGACAACTTTATTATTCATTCTCAACAATTGCATGTATTCCAGCTTCAAAATCTCAAGAAGTTGGCATGGCACTCGGTGCACAGGCTGGCCCTCAGAAGTTATTTTCTATATTAAATGAAGCTGGGTTTAAAGATACAAAGGTTACATACAAAACCGCTTCCAATATGGTAATTCAAGGAAAATTATAACATAAAAACAAAACTATCTTAAACTTCTCTACGAATTCATCAATGAACACTTGCCCCTATTCCACGGACTTCGTTTATTATATTTAAATGTGCACAAAAAAACATCATTGTAATGAAACCTTAACAAAAAACTTTAATTATTAATTTAATTAATTTCTAATAAATAATTTTCTTATGAAGGAGCTTAAATTGACTATTATTTCAAGAAGAATTTTAAAGCCATCTTTAGGAAAGTCCAAAATAGCCCTAGATCGTGCTACCAAGTATAAGGATATAATGGTTTCAAATGGCATTAAAGCGAGATTAGGCCTGTTTGTTGGTGGTGAACTTAATGGTTCCATACAACTTACAGCTGCTTACCCAAATATGACAGACGCTACTAAATCATTTGTAGAACTTAGTAAAAATAAAGAAATAATTGACCTTATGGACAAAAGAGAAGATGATCCTGCAGGTCATTTAATTGGACCAGAGGTCTATAGAAGTGTTTATGGACAACCATCTCCAGAGCATAATATATTATTGATTAGGGAATATGAAGTTGATAGAAAATTTCTTCCTCAATCAATAGAAATTTTGACACAAGCAGAAGCTTTAGCCAAAGATGAAGACACTAATGTATTAGCTCTGTATCCTGTTATTGCTGACAAAATGGATACTTTGTATGTTGTCTATTACTATTCATCATTTGAATCTATGGGTGATATAATTGATAGAATTGGAATGTCTAAGGAATTTCAAGATTTAGTCAGTAAGGCCAATGAGACTGGAAAATTAAAAGCATCTAACGTTGTAAAAATCATTTAAATTTTCAAAAGGAATTATCATGAGTATTTTAGTACGATTTTCACCGCCATCCATGACAGCAGAACAATATGATAAAATTGTAGAAAGAATGTATAAGGAGGGCGTTCATCCAGATCCTGGACTTGAATTAGAATTATGCTTTGGATCTGGAGACCAAATGAAAGTTTCTTTGCTTTTTGACTCAAAAGAACATTTTGAATCATTTGGTGCTAAAATAGGCCCAATTCTTTCAGAAATGGGTATGGATCCAGGTGAACCTGAAGTTTTAGAAATTCATAATATAATCAGAAGAAATAGTTAACGGCTTAGAAAAAATAACTGGAGCTATGTAAATGGAATTTCAAAATGAAATTGGCATTATACAAAGAAAAATGGCTGCAAGCGTAGCAGGTTCTTCACGAAGGCTCGAAATCTTACACGTTTTAGACATAAAAGCAGGACAACAAGTGCTAGATATAGGTTGTGGAGGTGGACACTTACTTGAAGAATTAGCAAAAGCGGTTGGTCCAAACGGGAAAGCTATTGGGTTAGATACAAGTCAAGATCAACTTAAACAAGCTAATGAAAAATGTGCTTTATATGATAATGCCTCCACACTCCTAGGTTTTGCTAATAAGATAAATTTAGAGAAAAATAGTTGTGATGCTGTTGCCTCTGCACAAACTTTTGAATACATAGAAGATGTTGATGAGTCAATAGAAGAGGTTGCTAGAATTCTTAAACCATCATCTATTTTTGCTAATATATCTATTCTTTGGGATTATTACAAATTTTATGGTGCTGACGATAACTTAAATAATCTTATTCAAGACACATTCAAGGCNCATTGTTTTCATCAAATGCTNCCTACAACATTATCAGGCAGACTTGAAAAATTTGGTTTTAAACATCTTAAACATAAACCATTACCAATGTTTATAACAACCACAGACGATAACTCACCAGCTAAATATGCTGCTNAGGTTATGGCCCAATTTGCCATTCAAAAAGGAGTTTCAAAAGACAAAGTCAATGAATGGCAAAATCAATTAAANTTAGCTGAAGATNNNGGNNNNTTTGCTTACACAAACCTTCCAATATTAACTTATGGTTATCTAAGTTAAGAGATTTATAACAAAAGCATCCNNTCATTGAACCCTTGTCAGTNTTNCATGGACTACGGTCAATGAGAAGACNACCCCNCTGANCATTGACCATTGTTGATTAGGAAAAGGGTGCAGTAACCCCGGACCATGGTCGATAGAATTTTGTATACAATAATGTATACCACAGATTTACATTTTAACTTATGGTGNAATGTTCTAACCTATTGATATTGTTGAAGATCAGCACTTTTGTAGCTCTGATATTAGGTATCACACATCATCACTAGCGCACCAAAAAAGTCCATGAACCATGGTTAAGTGTCTGAATTGTTTAAAAGAGTTTTTATCTAGCCAAATAGCAGCAAGATCTTTATTAATTAAAGATTTAACCTCCCATAGGTAAAGTCATCGAAGTAGTGAGAATACTAGTTGAGGATAAGATAAGTAACGCAATGTACATTTCAATTCGAATGGATTTTTTTAGTTGCATTGAGCCGACTGTAGGCTCATTTTTTATTAATGGAACATTTTTAAATTTATTTAANGCACCAAATAAAAATAATAAAGAAACTAAGGACATTTTAATTAAAAATGCGTTACCATAAGAAGTGTCGAACAATAAACTAATGTCATTCATCAAAATGTATGCAAATNAACCTCCAGATATTATTAAAACGACTAAATAAAAAATAGCTATAATACCAAATCTGTGGGCTATTACATGAAGGTTGCTTGTATAAGCAGAGGAGCACATCTTGTATAATGGAATAAAAGATCCAAGCCAAAACGCCACACAAATGAGATGAAATAATAGTAAAATCTGTGCTAAGATACCAGATTTTTGGGAATGNCCTGTATAAACAAATGATAAAAGAACAAAACCAATACCTANCCACCCNAGGANCTTTAGAGAGACTANTTCATGTCTTGTGCTAATTCCAATTAGTATAAAACCAATTAATGCAAAAATTGCCGCATATCCTGCCTTTGATGTTAAAGCAAGCTCTAAAATAATTGGGTCTAAAATACTCAAAAATTCTCCACCTAAATTACCTGCTATGGAAAATATCATCCCAACTGATATTATAAGGCCAAACAAACAACTCTTTTTAGATAAAAAGTTACAGTATTCCACGTTGTCTATTGTTTGAAACTTACTAAAATGAANATCAAATAATTTTGTTCCAACTACTGCTAATCCAGCCAAATAAAGTAGAACTTTCAAAATAGGAGTGAAAACAATCCATACATCCATCAACTATACCCTTTAACATCCTTAGATGTATTTATTAACTTTTTCTATAATTTGGTTTAACAGCTGTAAATTGAGTTGTTTTTATCTTAGGTTTTGAGGACATAAGTGGATTGCCTGTTTCATTTATTTTTGATATTTTTGGCAATTCTCCTTTATACTCATACGCCTGTTTACCTACAGGGTTTTTAAACCAGCCGGGATCAGTGTAATCACCTGGGGCTTGATCAGCTCTAACCTTAAGTATACTAAACATACCTCCCATTTCAACAGAGCCATAAGGACCATCTCCTGTCATCATTGGGATTGTATTATCTGGCAATGGCATAGTCATTTCAGTCATATCAGCCATTCCTCGTTCACCCATAACCATATAATCTGGAACTAACTTCTTAATCTTTTCTGACACTCCTCTATGGTCAACACCAATCATTGTAGGCACATTATGGCCCATAGCATTCATTGAATGATGGCTTTTGTGACAGTGCATTGCCCAGTCNCCTTCTTCNTCAGCAATAAANTCNATTTGCCTCATTTGGCCAACNGCTATATCACTAGTTACTTCTTTCCATCGACTNTCTGGTCGAGTTGGTCCACCATCTGTACCTGTNACCTCAAACTCTATTCCATGGACNTGTATAGGATGGTTTGTCATTGTTANGTTTCCAATTCTTACTCTAACACGGTCATTTTTTCTNGCTATAAGAGGTGAAATNCCAGGAAAAATTCTNCTGTTCCAAGCCCATAAATTGAAATCAAGCATAGTCATNATTTTTGGTGTNTNTGANCCNGGNACAATATCAAATGCNTTTAGTAAAATACAATAGTCTCTATCTACTTTGCTAATCCAGGGATGTTCTTNTTTTGGATGAGTAACCCAAAANCCCATCATACCCATTGCCATTTGAGTCATTTCGTCAGCATGAGGATGGTACATAAAGGTNCCNGGTCGNTTTGCTTCAAATTCATANACNAAGGTTTTNCCNGGACTTACAGCTAANTGGTTTAGCCCNGCTACTCCATCCATTCCATTNGGTAGNCTTTGGCCNTGCCAATGAATACTTGTATGTTCTGGNAATTTATTTGTAAGGAAAATTCTNACNTTATCACCCTCAACAACTTCNATTGTAGGNCCAGGACTTTGCCCATTATATCCCCAAAGATTAGCATTCATTCCAGGTGCTAGTTCACGTATAACAGGTTCAGCAACTAAATGAAACTCTTTAAAGCTACCGTTCATCCTGTAGGGCAATGTCCATCCATTAAGCGTAACAACTGGATTATACACGGATGTCTCTTTTGATTTATTTGGACTGATTGTGTCTGTAGATGTTTGTATTATTGGCTCGGGTAACCCTGCGAGTGACGTGTTAGCAACCGATGCACCAGCTATTGCCGTGCCTGCTAATGCAGACATCTTTATAAATTCGCGTCTTGTTTTCATTTAAGTCTCCATTTTTTTACTATTAAATCTCACTAATGCCCTTTTTTTGCTTTGTTAGAGGCAATTGTTGTGGTTCTTGATTTTGCTCCAAGTTTTCTTCCTACAGCAACACTATTTAAGTTAAGTTCTGCAATAAATAAGTTTTGTAATGCGTCTGTAGCTTTTATCTCAGCTGTTGATTTCTCAAGCCCACTTTGCATCAACTCAAATATTCCAATTATCATTCCATTAT
>NZHB01000071.1 GCA_002691185.1 SAR116 cluster bacterium
AAAATAAATAAACTTTTTGATTATATTTATAACAAAATATTTTACCTTTTTGTGATTATTTGGGTAATATTATCTTTTAATAGGTAAAAAATGATTAGTATAAAAATAATAAACGCTTTTTCAGACAATTATATCTACCTACTCAGGAATGAGTTAAAAAATATTACAAGTGTCATCGATCCAGGTGAATCAGAGCCTGTATTAAAGTATTTAAAAGAAAAAGGTTGGCATTTAGATGAAATAATAAACACTCATCATCATAATGATCACATTGGAGGTAATTCTAAACTTCAAGAAANATTNAAATCAAAATTAATTGCTCCTTCTTATGATAAAAATAGAATTAAAAATGTAGACATACTCATTTCCGATAATGATGAAGTGGAAATTGCTGGNGTTAAANCAAAAGTAATTCATACTCCTGGNCATACCCTTGGACATGTGTGTCTATATTTAGAAGATGAAAAATGTCTCTTTGCTGGAGANACACTATTTTACCTAGGTTGTGGTCGTGTTTTTGAGGGTTCTATGGAACAAATGTGGTCAAGCNTACTTAAATTAAGAAANTTACCTGATGAGACATTAGTCTATTGTGGACATGAATATACTTCTTCCAANGCTAAGTTTGCAACTTTCATTGANCCAAANAANAAATTATTAAAAATTGCTAATAAAAAGATNAAAGAAACTAGAGATAAAAATTTGCCAACTGTACCCTTTGAATTAGGTAAAGAAAAATATATTAACCCATTCCTAAGAGCNGATAATAATNATTTCACTAGNTCTATTGGTTTGGNTTCAAGTATAGCTTCAGAATGTTTTAGCTATATTCGAAAACAAAAAGATAGCTTCTAAATATTTGACAATTGATAAGCGACTTCACAGTCTGAAAAAATTGTGGGTTTACAAATTTTGACTTTTGCACCCATAACAAATTTTTTACTCATTAAAGATGAATGTATTTTATTTGCTAAGATTTCAAGCAATTCAAAATGTTGACTTTCAACTATTTTTTTTACTTCATTTCTGTATTGACTATAATCCTGTGTTTCTTTTAGATCGTCAATTTTAGGTTCAGAGCTATTTGTAAGNAATATTTCCAAATTAATAATAATTTTCTGTTTATTTTTTTTTTCNTTTTCATAAACACCAACTGATGCGCTTAATTCAAAGTTATTTATAAATATTTTTCTTTTTCTTTCTGTCATTTTTTCCAACTATAAAGCAACATCTCTTCTTGGTGGAGCNAGGTGAGCTCCACCNTCAAGAAGAATTACATGACCACTCATTGATTTAGACTTTATAAGCAAGCGAATGGCATCAAGTATTTCATCTGGAGTAGATGAAGATTTTAATAANTTATTTTTATGAGATTTTTTAAATTGATTTNCATCTTGGCCTGGNGCGGGCAAGGTAATTCCTGGCGCTATCCCGTTTACTCTTAAACAATTAGCATAAGATAATGCTGACATCTTAGTAAGNCCGTACATAGCTTGTTTTGACAATGTATATGAATAATAATCAGGATTTAATCCAAAAATTTTTGCATCTAAAATATTTATAACAAAACCTTGTTTNTTTTTTTTCTCTTTTTGCATTTTAAAGGTAAAATTAGCTAATGCTTTTGTTAATATTGTAGGAGCAATAAAATTAACTGACATATGATCATTAAGGCTTTTCATATCAAAATTNATACCAGTGTCATAATTAAAATACCCTGCATTATTAATTAACCCTGACCAAGTTGATGCATTTTTCTCTAAATTCTTAATTAATTTTTCAACATCTGAGTTNTTAGAAAAATTGGCTTGATATAATGTTACATTACCTCCCATTTTAATCAAATCATTGGCCGTTTCTTCTGCTATCTGTTTTGATTTATTATAATGTATTGCAACGGACCAACCCAATTTAACCAAGTCAGTTGCTATAATNTTTCCTAACCTTTTTGCTGAAGCGGTAACTAAAACTGTTTTATTTTTGTTTTTCAAAATCCAATTTCCTTTTTAAAACTTGATATGAAGCATCTCTTATTAATTTTATATATCCCTGAAAATCTTTATCCTGCAAAGATTTCCTTAGTCCTAATTTTTGCCAAGTAAGATCACTCTTATTCTTTGGAGGAATAAATTTTTTGACAACACTAATTGGTGTAATCCCTGTAACTAAGACCTCATCGCTTAATAATGCAGCTTCTTCAATTGAATGAGTAACCATAATAACTGTCATTGATTTCTTTTTAATTAGGGAAACTAATTCTATGGATATCATCTCTCTACTCAAATTATCTAAAGCTGCAAATGGTTCGTCCAAAAGTAGTAATTTTGGCTCAAATAATATTGCTCTAGCAATTACAACTCTTTGAGCAAGGCCTCCAGATAGTTGATGAGGATAATATTCTGTAAAACCCTCTAAACCAATATCATTTATAAGTTTATCAACAAAAGATTTGTTTTTATCTAATTTTCCAAACTGTATGTTTTGTCGAACATTTAACCATGGCATTAAAGATGTATCTTGTTGAACTAAAGTTATATACTTGTACAAATCTTTCGTACTTTTATTTTCAAATTTAATTTGCCCACTTTCACATTGATTAAG
Organism: SAR116 cluster bacterium; assembly: GCA_002691185.1. GTDB lineage: Bacteria > Pseudomonadota > Alphaproteobacteria > Puniceispirillales > Marisalimonadaceae > Marisalimonas. The sequence continues at coordinate 2,602 of NZHB01000071.1, forward strand.
CCCTGCTATTAGTTTTAACAATGATGTTTTTCCTGAACCAGAAGGACCAATGATACTTGTAAATTTTCCTTTTTTTATTACGTAATTAAAATTTTCTAGAATTTTTTGTGAACTAATTTTTTTTTTATATGAAAAATTGATATCTTTTAGGATTAAATCATCTATTTTATTTAATACCATTTTATGGTCCTTCAACAATATAATCGGGGATAATATTTGTTTTTTTTATCATTTCTCCAATATTTGAATCTCTTAACAACCCATATTTGGTCATTAAGATAGATTTTAAACCAAAACTATTAGCACCTAATATATCAGTATGGAGTGTGTCACCAACCATTCCTATTCGTGATAAAGGAACGTATCGACCTGATAACTCATTTATTCTATTAACAGCAATTTCAAATATTGTAGAAAATGGTTTTCCAAACCAGAATGGAAGATGTACACCATTTTTAATGAGAANTGATACGTAATAAGCTGGCTCAATACTAAATTTATTTTGATGCGGCGCTACAAGGTCTGGGTTGGCAACAAATAAAGGTCTTGGATAATCCTTTAAAGAGTTAAACAATATTTCTTGCCACAACGGATCCCAATGAAGAGTTCCTAAAAAAACAAAAGACTTCATTTCATTAAACATTGAGTAATCTTGTTCCAGCTCAATACAATGTAAATTTGGTATTTCAAAAGAATTTCCGATGTTGCCTAATATACCCATGGGGCCTTCTGGCTTATTTAGTGTCAAAAAAATTTCAGCTNCATCTCTACTTGAAATAATTTCATTGTCTGAGAATTCTAAGCCTAAAGATGATAATTGNGNTAATTTTTTAAATGAATTATTGCTTGCCCCATTAGTTACTACCAAAAGAGTGATGCCTTTGTTTCTTGCTTTATCCAATGTAGAAATAATCCCAGGAACTAATTCTGGTCCTACATTAATNACTCCGAATGCATCTAATAACAAGGCATCAAAGTGATCTAAAATATTATCAAGTTTTGGCGCAATAGTCGTCGGTTCAAGACTAATTTGATATGAAGGGAAAAAATCTCGCATTCCTTCATAAATATCGATTACAGCCTCGGCATTAATATTTTTAACTGGAGGTATTTTGAAATCTTCTTCAAATTTAAACTTTTCTAATATAAAATCAGTATTCATTNAAAAATTAACCTATAATAATTTTTAACTTCATTTTANTTTTTAGAGTATTTAAATGCAAAAATCAGTTTTAGTTATTGGTTCAGGAATAGCAGGTATCTCTGCATCATTAAAGCTAAAAACTTACGGAGTAAATTCTNTCATAATTGATAAAGGTCGTTTTATAGGAGGCAGAATAAGCTCGAGAGNAATAAAAGANACNNATGANACTAACTATTTTTTTCATGGCGCTCAATTTTTTACTGCTAAANGNAAAAGTTTTAAAAAAATTATAGANCAAGGCATNAANAATAATTTNATAAAAGAATTTGGAAATTTTCANCCTCCAAGNTTTAGAGGGCATAAAACTATGAGAGAATTTTTAACAAATTTGACAGTAAATTTAAATGTTCAACAAAACAAAAAAATCGTTGGCTTAAAACCAAGTCAGAAGGGAATTAGTGTTCTAAAAGAAAATATAAAAACCTGGCAAAATTTTGATGCTGTTATTTCTACAATTCCGTCTCCCCAAAATTTTAGTTTGATGGAAAAATTTCCTGAATTACAAAAGACCCTTGACAAATCATCATACGATTCATGTATAGCCCTTATGTTTTCATTTAATGAGATTCCAAAAAATATTCCTATTTACTTTGATTTCAATAAAAAAAGAGGAATTTTAAGTTGGATGGCTTGTGGTAGTAATTTGAATGTATGGACAGCTCATACTAAGGGACNTTATGCGAATAAGAATTTAAATCAAAATAAAGATCAGCTTAAAAAAGAAATTTTATTAGCAATTCAANAGGTNTTTTCTAAATTTCAAAATTCATTAGANATTAATNTTCATAGCTTACATATTTGGAAATATGCTAGAGTAAAAAAAATATCGAACGGTGNGCAAATAGATCCNGTTTTTCCTATAGCTCTAGCTGGNGATTTTATGGAAGGATCAAATGTTGAGTCAGCTTTTATTTCAGGTGAAAAAGCAGCAGATTTAATATTTAATAGACTTAATTAATGTTCTTAATTAATGTTATAAAGTTTAATTTTATAAGTTTTTTCGATGATTGTATTAAAAAATTCTGTTCAAAGTTTAGTTAATCAAGCTAAAAAGAAAATTAATAATATAGATGTTAAAGATGCACTTAAACTGCATTCAAACAAACAGTTTTTATTTATTGATATTAGAGATATAAGAGAAATTCAAAAATCTGGTCGTATATTAGGAGCAAAACATGTTCCAAGGGGCATGTTAGAATTCTGGATCGATCCAAGTAGTCCTTACCATAAAGAATTTTTTAATGATGATTTAAATTTTATCTTTTATTGTGCGTCTGATTGGCGATCCGCATTNGCTACCAAANCTGCAAANAAAATTGGTTTATTAAATGCTTCTCATTTAGTAGGTGGTTTTAATAAATGGTTGGAATTTAATGGTCCAATCGAAGAACCAAAATGATNTTTTTTTNAATATATNCCTAAGATAGAAAGAAATAAATATTTATAATTTAGTACCATTAATTTTNATTATTCTTTGGTCATCTGCCTTCATAACAAGCAAAGTAATAGTAGATAATGCATCCCCTTTCTTTTCTCTTTCTTTCAGATTTGGTCTAGTTGCTATCTTATTTTTTATCTTTTTTTTAATTTTTTCTAATAAACAAAAAATTACTGTTAGAAGTTTTTTAGATGCATCAATTAGCGGTTTACTCTTTCATGGATTTTATTTAGGTGGAGTGTTTTTTGCTTTATCAAAAGGTATTTCTGCGAGTCTAGTAGCTCTAATAGTCTCGTTAACGCCTATNTTAACNTCTTTACTGGCTAAAATTTATTTAAATGAAATATTTTCTAAAATGCAATGGATTGGTACCTTATTAGGNTTTNCTGGTGCGNTCTATTATTATTTNTTCNGANCTNAAAGAAGGTTTGAGCTTAATTGCTTTTTTTGCAGGGTTAATAGGATTAATCTCTTCTTCTATAGGCATGATATGGCAAAAAAGAATTAGCTCTGATTTATCACTTTCAGCGAATAATTTTATTCAAGCCTTAAGCGCTTCTATTTTTCACCTTATACTTGCACTTGTATTTGAGAATTACTTTATAAACTTTACTGATGAATTTATATTTGCAATGTCTTGGCAAATTTTTGCTATTTCATTAGGAGCTTTTTTAATTTTGATGTGGCTTTTAAAAAACAAACAAGCAAATCAAACTTCTTCATTGTATTTTCTAATACCACCTGTTTCAGCAATAATGGCTTACTTTATATTAAATGAACAAATTTCATATTTAGATATAATAGGTCTTTTGATTTCAAGTGTTGGTGTTTTCTTTGTTATTCAATTTAAGCACAAGAACATTATAAACAAATAACATTGTTTTTTTTCTTTATTTTAGCTAATATAAAAATATCANTGTCTTTTTATGTGAGAGAGCTATATAGCCACCGAAGGAGCAACCACCCCGGAATCTCTCAGGTACATGGAACATAAAAAGTTGATAATCTGGAGAGTGATGATTTTATCATCCACCGAAGGGGTAAGCCAATAANCTTTTGGTCAATCTCTCAGGTTCCATGACAGATGGGGTTTTACAATCTTGTAAACACTTTAAATGGAGCCTTATCTTGAAAAATATAGCAATAATTGGCGCTGGNATAACAGGAATTACAACAGCATATCAACTTAAAGAAAGAGGCTATGATGTATATGTTTTTGATAAAAACCGTTATGCCGCAATGGAAACAAGTTTTGCAAATGGTGGGCAACTCTCGGCCTGCAATGCAGAAGTGTGGACTAGTTGGTCTACAATAAGCAAAGGNATATTATGGATGCTAAAGAAGGACGCCCCTCTTCTATTTAGTCCAAAAATGAATTTTCATAAAATTGGATGGTTGCTTAGTTTTATAAGCAATATACCTAATCACAAGCAAAACACAATTTTAACTGCTCGCATGGCTATTGAAAGTAGGGATGAGTTTAAAAGAATTCTCAAACAAGAACAAATAAAACTTGATCTTGAAGAAAAAGGTATTCTGCATTTGTGCAACAATCAAAAATCTTTAGAACACGGAAGAATAATTAATGAATGGCTANCTGAGGCAGGTTTACATCGTAAAGAAGTATCTAAAAAGGAAATGTTAACAATCGAGCCAACATTAAATTTACAAAATTTTGTAGGTGGCTTTTATACACAAAGCGACATGTCAGGAGATATTCATAAATTCACAAAAATGCTTGCAGATGCATGTGAAAAGAAAGGCATTAAATTTTATTATGAAACAGAAATCATTAATATTGAACATAATAAAAAACAACCAATTGTAAGGTTTAAAAATAAAAGTGGAATAAATGAAAAAAACTTTGACGGGGTGGTTATTTGTGCTGGAGTCAATAGTAAATTCCTTGCTAAAAATCTTGGTGATAATGTTAATATTTATCCCGTAAAAGGTTATTCTATAACTGTATTACTAGACGATAAAGATAGTATAGAAAGTGCTCCTTATGTGTCTTTATTAGATGATGAAGCTAAAATAGTTTCTAGCAGATTAGGTAAAAATAGATTTAGAGTTGCAGGCACAGCTGAGTTTAATGGTTATAATAAAGACATTAGAGCAGATAGGATAGAACCTTTAGTAAAATGGTGTAATGAATTATTTCCTAAAGTATCTACAGAACATGCCATACCATGGGCAGGCTTGAGACCAATGACTCCAAGTATGGTTCCCAAAGTAGGAAGCGGCCAACTGCCTGGAGTTTTTTATAACACTGGCCATGGTCATCTTGGCTGGACTTTAAGTGCTTTTACATCTAAACAAATTTCAGATCACATAGTTCGAAGAGATAATGTTTTATAAAAAATCTAGATATCTAGATTACTTACCTTAAGTGCATTATCTTGAATAAATGCTTTTCTATGTTCAACAGTTTCCCCCATTAAAGTAGAAAAAGTTTCTTCTGCATCACCTTCATTTTCTACTTTTACTTGAAGTAAAAATCTTGCATTAGGATCAAGAGTAGTCTCCCATAATTGAATAGGGTTCATTTCCCCTAAACCTTTATATCTATTAACTTGAGAACCCTTTTTACCTAAATCTGTGATTTTTTTTGCCAAATCAATAGGTCCATACAATTGGAATTTTTCTGAGTTAGTTGTCAAAGTACAATTTTTCGAAAAATGAGAATGAAGGAAATCATTCATATTATTAAGAGATTTAAAATCATCAGAAACTAAATCTTCTTTAGAAATAATAAAAGTCTCTTTAACGCCCCTATTGATATTAAATATCTCAAGCTTACTTTTTGTTTTCTCATCTTCAGAAACATATTGGGCTCCCCAATCATTTGAGCCATTTGCAGATACTTTATTCAATCTATCTATGATAGTAGAAATAAAATTTTCATTTTCAAATAATTGTGAGTTTAGAAAACCTAAAATAGATAACTGAGAAATNACTTCTGGAAAACCAAGTTTATTTGCAATATTTTCAATTATGCGTTTTGCCTTGATTGACGTTTGAACAGAAAACTTTAGATCTTCCCCATATATAGTTTCACTATCTCCTATTGATAATGTCACATCTTTAATACCAGATTTTATTAAATATTCGTCTAAAGCTACTTGGTCTTTTAAATAAACTTCAGATTGTCCATGTTTTGCTCTGAATAAGGGCGGTTGTGCAATATATAAGTAACCTGCATCAACTAAAGGCCGCATATGCCTAAAGAAAAAAGTTAACAACAATGTCCTAATGTGACTGCCATCTACATCTGCATCAGTCATAATAATTATTTTATGATACCTTGCTTTTTCTAAATTCATTTCTGAGTTACCAACACCAGCACCAATAGCTGTAATAAGAGTACCTATTTCTACTGAAGAAAGCATTTTATCTACCCTAGCTCGTTCTACATTTAAAATTTTTCCTCTTAGTGGCAGAATAGCCTGATTAGATCTATCTCTTCCTTGTTTTGCTGATCCNCCTGCAGAGTCTCCTTCTACTAAAAAAATCTCTGATTTAGCCGGATCTTTTTCCTGGCAATCGGCTAATTTTCCAGGAAGGCTTGCAATATCCATTACACCTTTTCGTCTTGTTAATTCTCTAGCTCTTTTTGCTGCCTCACGTGCACTTGCAGCTTCATAGGCTTTTGCTATTATTTTTTTTGCTTCTACTGGATGTTCATCAAACCACTGATTAAGTGACTCAGATACCAATTGTTCTACAACGGGCCGAACTTCACTAGAAACTAATTTATCCTTTGTTTGACTAGAAAATTTTGGATCTGGAATTTTTAGTGATAAAACTGTAGTTAGACCCTCTCTACAATCTTCACCAGAAAGTTGTATTTTTTCCTTTTTAGCTATACCTGAGTTCACAGAATAAGAATTAATAACCCTTGTTAGAGCAGCTCTAAATCCAGCNAGATGTGTTCCTCCATCTCTTTGNGGAATATTATTNGTAAAGCAGAGNGTTGTTTCATGATACCCATCTGTCCATTCCATAGAAATATCAACTGTTATGCCGTCTTTCTCNTGAGTTGTAGCAATAACTTCNTGNATNGCTGATCTAGATCTATTTAAATATTCAATGTAGGCNTTNAGGCCNCCTTCGAAAAAAAATGATNCCTTCTTTTNTTCTGCTTCTCTTAANTCGATTAGATCAATGTGAACTCCACTATTTAAAAANGCTANCTCTCTNATNCTNTGCTCTANTGTTGTATAATCAAATTCACATCTTGTGAAAGTATCTTTNCTNGGTTTAAAATTTATTTCTGTTCCAGTTTTAGTTNTGTCTTCTNCAACAATGCTTAATCTATCTAAGGCCACTCCATTTTCAAAGTTGATTTCATAAATCTTATTATTTCTAAAAATTTTTAAATTTAAACTTTCTGATAGTGCATTTACTACAGAAATACCTACACCGTGCAACCCACCTGATACTTTATAGGAATTATTGTCAAATTTTCCTCCTGCGTGCAGCTGGGTCATGATAACCTCNGCTGCCGACACTCCTTCTTCAGGGTGAATATCAACTGGAATACCTCTACCATTGTCACTTATTGTTACTGAACCATTTTTCAATAATTTAACTTGTATAAGNTCNCAGTGACCAGCAAGAGATTCATCAATTGAGTTATCTANTACCTCATAAACCATATGATGCAAACCTGATCCGTCATCAGTATCACCAATGTACATTCCAGGTCTTTTTCTTACAGCATCCAAGCCTTTTAAAACTTTTATAGANTCAGCGTCGTATTCTTCATTTGAATTTTCTATTTCTTTTTCTGACATTTAAACCTCTCCATGGCGAAAATCATATTTAGCTTTATTTGATTGCTTTACTTTTAGAAGGTCAATTTTCCTTATCAAATCTGGATAATCATCAAATGCTTCTTTGCTTGTACTAGTAAACCACGTTTGAGATTGATGACTCATAATTTCTTCGAAAAGAGATTTTCTATATTTTTTGTCTAAATGTTCAATTATATCGTCCAATAATAAGATAGGTGACATATTAAATTTTTGATTTAACATCCTTGCATGCGCTAAAATTAGAGAAATTAAAACTAATTTTTGCTCTCCAGTTGATAAAAAATCAGTGTTCTTATTTTTTTCAATATTGATAAATTGTATTATCGTATAATTAGGACCAATGTTAAAGTTTTCCATAGAAAATCGTGATTTTTTTAACATAAGTTTAACATAATTTTCTACTTCCAAGGCTGGATTTTTTGAAAGTAATATTTCAACTTTACCTGATAATTTAACTTCTACAGGCGGAAAATTATTTGTGAGTAAATTATTTTTTAACTCGTTATTATGTAAATTATTTAATTCATTAATTAAATCAATCCTAGTTGCTGTGATTGCTACAGATAATTCTGATATATGTCCTTCGATTGTGTCTAACCATGCTTCATCAATTTTATGATCCATTAAGATTTTATTTCTATTCCTTAGAAGTGCTTCAAACTTGTATACCCTGCTTAAATGAAAACTATCCAGTGATGACGCAAGCTGATCTAAAAAACGTCTTTTTGAGCTCATTCCTGATTGAAACAACATACACATCTGTGGAGTAATCCATAATATTTTTACAATTTTATCTAAGGTACTTAAAAGAAAGTTTTCGGAATTCACCTTTGCAATTCTTGATTTTTGAGATTGGTTATATTTTATTCCAGTTCCAATATTAAACTTACCTTTAGGAGTCTTAATATCAGCATTTATTCCCCAAAGATAATTAGGCTCATTTTCAGTATTTTGATATAAAAAATCTTGTAAGTTTGACTTTCTAAGACCTTTACCCTGATTTAACAAAGAAATTGCTTCTAAAATATTAGTTTTACCAGATCCATTGTCTCCATATATTAAAACTGGGAGGGCATTAACGTGTAAATCTAATTCAACATGGTTTCTAAAATTTTTTAAAGAGAGTTTTTCTAGGTAAAATTTAAGGCCATTTTGTTTTCTATTTTCAACATACTCAAAAGGTAAAATGTTGTTACTCATATTATTCCTAGATTTACAAATCAATTTTGTAAAAAATTATACTCTCATGGGCATTAATACAAAAATAACACCATCCTGATCCGGGTCTGTAATTAATGCCGGAGACGCAGAATCTGATAATAATATTTCTATGTTTTTACCTTGTATTTGTGAAGATATATCTAACAAGTATTTGGAGTTAAAGCCAATTTCCAAATTTTGATTATTATAATCTATTTCTAATTCTTCAAATGCATTACCTAAGTCATGACTATTAACATTCAAAGATAATAAGTTTTTGTAAAGTGATAATTTTATTGCTCTTGATTTTTCCATTGATACTGTTGAAACTCTATCCACAGCTTTAGAGAAATCTGCATTTACAACAACTAATTTATTTAGGTTTTCTTTTGGTATAACTCTTTGATAATCAGGAAAAGAACCATCTATTAATTTAGTGGTTAGAATTGAGTTTGGAAAAATAAATTTTGCTTTCGTTTTAGAAACAATAATCTTAACTTCCTGTTCTGTTCCTTCTGCTAACTTCCTAATCTCACCAACAGCCTTTCGAGGAATTATTATCCCTGGTATTGACTGGGCACCATCAGGAACTGGTATTTCCGCTTGNGCTAAACGATGACCATCAGTGGCAACAGCTCTTAATTTATCTTTATTATCTTCAGGAACATGCAAATAAATACCATTTAGGTAATATCTTGTTTCTTCGGATGAAATGGCAAATTTTGTATTATCTATCAAATTTAAAATGTCAACAGATTGTAGAGCAAACTCGTTCCCTTTTTCAATTTCTGTCATAACAGGATAATCATCAACAGGTAAAGTTGGAAGTGTGAATTTAGATTTACCTGCAGAAACCTCAACATTCAAATCTAGGAGCTCTATTTTTATTTCTGCTCCATCCGGTAATTTTCTTACAATATCATATAAAGTATGAGCAGATAACGTGGCTTTGCCCTGCTTAGACACAATACAACCAGTAACTTCTACTATATCCATATCCATGTCAGTTGCTGTAAGTGATATTTTAGATGAATTGGTTTCAATAAGTACGTTAGATAAGATAGGTATTGTATTTCTTCTTTCAACTACAGAATAAATGTGTCCCAAAGGTTTTAGAAGAGAGTTTCTATCTATTGTGAACTGCATTATTTAACCTCAATTACATATCAAAAAACTGATTTAAATTTATAGCACGTTTAACATTATTTCAGCAAGTTATTACATTCTGGTTTTTGAAAGTAGATTTAATAATCACTAAGCAGAAGTAATTGATTTTTTTATGTCGAAAAGCTGTTTTTTAAGATTTNGGTCAACCATCAATAGTGCTTCTATCTTTTTTACAGCATGCATAACAGTAGTATGATCTTTACCACCAAAGTTTTTTCCAATNTCTGGATAAGAAAATGTGGTTAAAAGNTTACATAAGTACATAGCTATTTGTCTTGGCCTAGCTATATTAATGGATCTTCTNGAAGAAGTCATATGAGACAAATTTAAATTAAAATATGAACATACTTTTTCTTTAATGCAATCAATAGAAATCTTTTTTTGGTTCATTGTTAAAATGTCAGAAAGTAACTCTTCTGAGTTAGAAACATTGATTTCTTTGCCAGTAAGTTCATAATTTGCACATATACGATTTAGTGCACCTTCTAATTCTCTTATATTATTGGTAATTTTTGTTGCGAGAAAATCCAAAACTTCAATTGGAACCNCTAGATNNAGCAAATCAACTTTNTTTTTTAATATATCTAGTCTTAATTTATAATCTGTTGGGGTNAAATCAACAACAAGACCNCCACCTAATCTTGATTTTAACTTATCATCNAAATCNGTTAATTCGAAAGGCGATTTATTGGAGGTTATAATTATTTGTTTTCCTAAATTAATTAAATCATTAAAAGTATAAAAAAACTCTTCTTGAGTAGATCCCTTGCCACCAATAAACTGGATGTCATCAATCATTAAAATATCTATAGATCTAAATTGATCTTTAAAACTTATNGTATTTTTGNGTCTAATAGCCTTTATAAACTGATACATGAAACGCTCAGCAGACATCANAACAATTTGAAGATTNGGTGAACTTTTTCTTAAATCAATGGCAATAGCATTTAATAAATGTGTTTTACCCATCCCNACATTNCCATNAATATATAATGGATTATAAGCAAGTGATTTAGCATCACATATTCTCTTGGATGCGGCATAGGCCATTCTATTGGATTCACCAACAACAAAGTTATCAAA
>NZHB01000002.1 GCA_002691185.1 SAR116 cluster bacterium
AAAAAGTTCTAATATATAAATATTCTTTTTGATATTGAATAAAGGAGCTATACCTTCATTAAAACTGGAATAAGTGTCTCTAGATATTTCAAGTATTTCTTTTTCACTAAGACATGGCTCGATGAATGGCTTCATAATTTTTGTGGCTAATTCTGCATAATCTAAGGTTTTCATTTCTTCTAACTCTGAATAGCTAAAGTGAGGCCATTCTTCAGGCATAAATAGACCGCCATCTCTCGCCAATCCTGATAGAAGAACATCTTCATAGGATAATGAAGATTCTCCACCTCTTGTACTTAAATACTTAATCTGTTTCGACATACTAATATTTCTTTTTAATTTTGAACCTTCCATGTGATGCATGGTAAGAAAAATAAACAATTAAGAGAGATAATGCCAACCCATACCATGTTATCGCATAAGATAAATGTTGATTTCTTAGTTTTGGCTTTCCACTAACACCAATTGGAAGTGTCATTTTTTCTCCAACCCTGAGAGCATCAATATAGTAATCAGAAATAAAATCATTATCGTTAATGTTTAAAAACTTAAAGATCTCAATTGGTTTTATAGTAAACCAGAAGCCATTCTTGCCATCATTTTCTGGAACAAAATAACCTTTTTTTTGTGGATATCTTATTATACCTTTTATAACTAATTGACCAGGAGTAAGACTAAATTGTCTTTTTTGGGGATCCTTATAACCTTCTGATACCCAACCTCTATTAACAAGAATGATTTTTTTATTTGTTAGTTTCAAAGGTGTAACAACATGAAAGCCTGCATTACCNTCATATGTTTTCCCAGTTATATAAATTTCATTCTCATGCAGGAAATTACCTTTAAACTGGATAGATTTAAATTCATTAATATTATTTNTTTTTAAATCTGATGGATTCACAACAGGATTAGATTGACTTTGCTCTAAATATCTCTCTATTAATGCTTCTTTCCAATATAATCTTTTTACTTGCCAAGTCCCGAAACTCAGAAGCATTACAAAAACAAAAAAAGAAAATATNGATGGCCAAAACATTGGCTTAAAAATTATATTCATTTNTTATAAAAATGCTCCAATAGTGAATAAGTATTTACCAATACTTATCAACCACCCCACCAATAAATACAAACAAATAAGAATAACCACACCACATCAACAAAATGCCAATACCATGCAGCTGCTTCAAATCCAAAATGATGGTCAGCTGTAAAATGACCTTTTAAACCTCTGAATAAACAGACAGTTAAGAAAATGGTACCTACCAAAACATGAAAACCATGAAAGCCAGTGGCCATATAAAANGTGGAAGCATATATACCATCAGTAAAGCCAAAAGTTGCGTGTTGATATTCATAAGCCTGCACAAAGGTAAATATAGCACCTAAAATTATTGTTAANACAAGACCTCTTATAAAATCTTTTCTATTATTATGCAGCAAGGCATGGTGAGACCATGTAACTGTNCAACCTGATAAAAGAAGGATTANAGTATTTATCAGAGGCAAATCAAANGGATCTAACGCTTCAATACCCTCTGGAGGCCATACTCCNGTATCAGGATATAAACTTGAGTCAAAAAATGCCCAAAAAAATGCAACAAAAAACATAACCTCAGAACATATAAAGAAAATCATACCGTATCTCATGCCAATTTGAACAATTGGAGTATGATGACCTTGGTATTCGGCTTCTCTCACAATATCACGCCACCAATAAAACATTGTAGCCAGTACCATAAATACGCCGGCGCCTAAAACATATAAAGAGAATGGATACTCATGCATAAACAATGTTAGTCCTAAAAATAAGGTNAAACCGGCAGCTGAACCTAAAGCAGGCCATGGGCTTGGCTCAACTAAATGATATTGATGTTTTTGATCGCCACTCATTTCTATCTCCCTACTTACTTATNATCTCTTAATTTTATATATTTAAACGTAATTTAATCCAATAAATTTTTATCTCTTCTGTTTACTCCAAACTTAAGTCTACTTTTCAGCATTAAAAAATGTGTATGACAAAGTAATTTCTTTTAAATTCTTTGTATTTTCATCTTCACTAATACTTGGATCAACATAAAATGAAACAGGCATCTTAACTTCTTCACCAGGCTGTAGAGTTTGTTCAACAAAGCAAAAACAATCAACTTTCATAAAAATACTACCTGCTTTCGGTGGAGAAACATTAAACACTGCTGTACCTGTAGTCGGCTTGTCAGACAAATTTTTGGCAGTATAATAAATTATTTCTTGAACACCTGGTTGGACTAAAATTTCTTGTTTTGGCGCATTAAACTCCCAATTCAAATCAGANGATATATTAGAGTCAAATCTTATCTGTACATTATTATATTGGCCATTTGATCCAGGCGCGATAGATGCTCTCTGNACTGTCCCTGCATAGCCAGTTACTCTACAAAACAANTCNTATAATGGAACAGAAGCAAAAGATAAACCTAACATGAATATNACAATTAATGAGGTCCACAAAAGAGCATTATTATTTTTCTTTGATAAACTAACAGTCATTTACCCTGTAATATCCATCCTCAAAATAGTAATAAAAAAGAAAAGAACGACCATGAAAATTATTATGCTAAAAATAGCTATGTTCTTTGATTTTCTATTTTCATAGAAAGCTTTTATATCATCATCTTTTTTACTAGTTTTCATAATAAATACTATAATCCCAATCTAATTAATTTATCCAAACAAATACCAGCAAAAATTACACTTAGATAGAATATAGAATATAAAAAAAGTTTTTTTTCTGCCCCATTATCTTTTTTAAATATTAATAGTGATCTTCTGAAAAACTCAAGGCCACACAGGCTTGCTATAATAAGATAAATTAACCCAGAGTAGCCTAAAACCCAAGGCAAAATAGATGAGGGAATAAGTAGACAGGTGTAGATGAAAATATTTTTCTTCGTTGTCTCGTCACCATGAACAATAGGAAGCATCGGAATATTTGCTTTAGCGTAATCATCTTTTTTGATTAACGCTAACGCCCAGAAATGAGGTGGCGTCCATAAAAAAATGATTAAAAATAATATAAGCGACTCCATACCAATATATCCAGTCGCACATATTTGACCTATTACAGGAGGAAACGCNCCAGCGGCACCCCCGATCACAATATTTTGGGCGGTAGNTCGTTTTAACCAAATTGTGTAGATTACAGCATAAAAAAATATTGTAAAAGCTAGCAACCCNGCAGCCATCCAATTTACAGAAAGACCTAAAATGATAATAGATAAGACAGATACGATTATGCCAAAGGACAAAGCTTCCGATGGAATAATTTTACCCTGCGGAATAGGCCTGTCTTTAGTCCTCTCCATTAATTTATCAATATCTCTATCATACCATTGGTTGAGCACACCAGATGCTCCAGCACCAAGCGCAATTGCCAAAATCCCTATGAAAGCTAAAAATGGGTTTAAATAATATCCATTAACAGGTGTTGATACGTAATAACCTACAAAAGCTGTAAATACCACAAGAGACATTACTCTAGGTTTCATTAACCTAAAATAATCTAATGGCGAACTTATGTTCTCGTAACCTTCGATTACGCTATTAGCATTAGTAGAATTTACAGACATATCTTTTAACTAATCACTATTTAACTTTTGGTATTTCAGAAAATGTGTGAAAAGCAGGTGGAGACGATACTGTCCACTCTAATGTATTATCTGTAGATCCCCATGGATTTTTATCAGCTTTACGCTTTTTTACAAATGCCTCAATTATTACAACTAGAAAGATAATAGCACCCAAAGCCCCTATATAAGAACCAATAGACGCAACCATATTCCAACCTGCAAAGGCATCTGGGTAATCAACGTAACGTCTAGGCATACCAGCCAGACCTAAAAAGTGCATTGGGAAAAAAGTTAAATTAACACCTATAAAAGTAACCCAAAAATGAAGCTTAGCCAAACTTTCACTATATTCATAACCTGTCATTTTAGNAAACCAGTAATAGAAGGCTGCAAAAAGACCATAAACTGCTCCTAAAGATAAAACATAATGAAAGTGAGCAATNACATAGTACGTATTATGCAAAACAACGTCTAAGCCTGCATTTGCAAGTACAACACCTGTTACACCACCTACAGTAAAAAGGAAAATAAAGCCAATTGCCCAATACATAGGAATTCTAAAAACAATAGAGCCACCCCACATTGTAGCAATCCATGAAAATATTTTAATTCCTGTAGGAACAGCAATAACCATAGTGGCAGCCGTAAAATATGCTCTTGTGTCAACTGAAAGACCAACTGTATACATATGATGTGCCCAAACAACGAATCCTATAACGCCAATTGAAACCATGGCATATGCCATTCCTAAATAACCAAAAACAGGTTTTCTTGAAAAGGTAGATANAATTTGGCTCACAATTCCAAAAGCTGGCAGTATCATTATGTAAACNTCNGGATGACCAAAAAACCAAAACAAGTGTAAAAACAAAATTGGGTCACCCCCACCCTCAGGGATAAAAAAACTNGTNCCAAAATTTCTATCAGTTAATAACATTGTTATTGCTCCTGCTAATACAGGAATAGCTAATAATAATAAAAANACAGTAACTAACATAGACCATACAAATAAAGGCATTTTATGCAGTGTCATACCNGGTGCTCTCATATTAAATATAGTCGTGATAAAATTAGCAGCTCCCAAAATTGAAGAAGCACCNGCCAAGTGTAAAGCAAAGATTGCTAGGTCCATACCCATACCTGGTGAGCCAGCTGAACTTGAAAGTGGTGGATAAATAGTCCAACCCACACCAACCCCACCATCNACTACGGCAGATAAAAGAAGCAANACAAAGCTTGGAGGTAACAACCAAAATGATANATTATTCATTCTTGGAAATGCCATATCAGGAGCACCTATCATTATTGGCACAAACCAATTTCCAAAACCACCAATTAAGCCCGGCATTACAACAAAGAAAACCATTATTAACCCATGAGCAGTTGTGAAAACATTCCACATATGTCCATCTTCCATATACTGGACACCTGGGTTCATTAATTCCATTCTCATATATATAGACATTGCTCCACCGATGAATGCGGCAACAATTGCAAAAATTATGTACATCGTGCCTATATCTTTGTGGTTAGTAGAATATAACCATCTCTTCACAAATCCTGATGGAGCTCCATGATCATGATGAGCGTCTGAAGCGTGTGAACTTTGAGACAATGATGCCATTATTTGATCTCCTTAATTTCTTTTTTATCTAGTAAGGCAAATTTATTAAAATTAGTTTGTTTAACATTAGCAAATTTAACTTTGGCTTCTTTTAACCATTCTTTGTACTCATTCTGAGGTAATGCTTGTATCACTATCGGCATGTAAGCATGGTTTACACCACAAATTTGATTACATTGGCCATAATACTTTTTCTTACCCATTGGCACCTCTGTCCAAATTTCATTAACTCTACCAGCAATTGAGTAAACTTGAAGAGCTAGAGAAGGAACAAAGAAGGAATGCATCACGTCGTTTCCTGTTATCAAGAATTTAATTCTTGTACCTTCAGGAACAACTAATGGGTTATCTACATCTAACAATCTTTTCTGATTTTCCTTTAGTTCATTTTCTGCAATCATGTAACTATCAAAAGATATTTCTTCGTCGGGGTATTCATAGTTCCAGTACCATTGAGCACCAGAAACTTTTACAACCATATCCACTGGTTTATCAGCTTCAGTTAAATAAAGTAATTTAAAAGAGGGAATAGCAATCACTACTAAAATCAAAACTGGAACTACTGTCCAAATAACTTCAATTAAAGTATTATGAGAAGTTTTAGAAGGTTTTACATTTGGCTTTTCTTTAAACTTTATACAAACATATACCAACAGTCCTAAAACAAAAACAGATATCAAAGTGATAATAACAAGAAGGAAGTTGTGAAGATCTGTTGCTTTTGATGCGATAATACCAGCAGGTTCTTGAAGATCCATTTGCCATGGTTTTGGTTCCGATGCATATGCTGTATTGGCTATAGAAAAAACAAAATAAATAATCCCTATTAAACTAATTTTAATTTTTTCTTTCCAACTAACAATCAAAGCTTGGAAATTCATCTTCATTATGTTCACTCCTCAAACTTTAACTCTTAACAATTAAACTGTAAAAAGAATTTATTGTTAGGAATTAAAATGAATCTTGTATTTGGTTTACTAGTATTATTTAAAACTTTTTTAACAAAAATACTAGGTCTAAAAGCAATTAATTTTAATAAAAATAGAACCTAAAATATTACTAAACTTTATTTTGTGTTTAACCTTGCAGAATAAGAACAATACTGCCATTTTATATGTATCTACAAATTAGAATTAGGTTCAAAAATGCAAAACAAATCTCCTTTAGAAATAACAGATAAAATTTTTTATGAAGATAATAATTTTGATCTTACAAAAGCTCAATCTATATTATCAAAGACACTAGAAAATGCTGACGATGGAGAATTATATTTAGAATCGACTAAATCTGAGTCCTTTTCATTTGACGATGGACGGATGAAGAACATTTCATATGATAGCACTAAAGGTTTTGGCCTCAGAGCAATCGCAGGTGAAGCTCGAGGCTTTGCACACTCAGGTGAAATTTCAGAATCTTCTCTTAAAAGAGCCTCCGAAACTGTAAAATCTGTTTCCAAAAACTACTCAGGTATAATGGACCCAGCAACAACCTACGGAGTTAACAGGCCTCTTTATACATCAGTAAACCCACTTGAAGAAACTGCTTTTGCAGTTAAAACAAAGCTCTTAGAAGAAATTGATAGTTATACAAGATCTTTAGATAGTAATGTAGTTCAGGTATCTGCATCTATTTCAGCATCATACCAAGCCATTCAAATATTGAGAGCTGATGGTGAAAGGGTTGCTGATATCAGACCTCTCATTCGACTTAATGTGTCATTGGTTGTTCAAAAGAATGGAAGACGTGAAACAGGCAGCTCTGGTTGTGGCGGAAGAGGTCTTTATGAAGAGTGGATTAATAAAGATAGGTGGAAAGGGCAAGTAAAAGAAGCTCTTAGGATAGCTAATACTAATCTTGAGTCCATTCCAACACCAGCTGGAGAAATGCCAGTTATCTTGGGTCCTGGATGGCCAGGGGTTATGCTTCATGAAGCTGTTGGACATGGTCTAGAAGGAGACTTTAACAGAAAAGGAACCTCTATTTTTTCAGGTAAAATTGGGGAAAAAGTAACAGCTAAAGGTGTTACAGTTATTGATGATGGGACAATTGAAAACAAAAGAGGCTCTATCACAATAGATGATGAAGGTACAAAATCTAAAAAAAATATTTTAATCGAGGACGGTATTCTTAGAAATTATATGCAAGACAGACAGAATGCTAGATTAATGAAAATGGAGCCTACTGGAAACGGCCGCAGACAATCTTACTCGCATTATCCAATGCCAAGAATGACTAATACATACATGGATAATGGGACAATGGAACCTCAAGAAATTATTAGTTCAGTTAAAAAAGGTATATATGCTGTAAATTTTGCTGGAGGCCAAGTAGATATAACAAATGGAAAGTTTGTTTTCTCAGCATCTGAGGCATACTTGGTAGAAAATGGGAAAGTTAAACAACCTCTAAAGGGAGCCACATTAATTGGCAATGGTCCAGATGCCATGTCTAAAATCTCACTTATTGGAAATGATTTATCTTTAGATGATGGAATTGGTACTTGTGGAAAAGATGGACAAGGTGTTCCCGTCGGAGTCGGTCAACCAACCTTGCTAATGGGTGGAATTACAATAGGCGGGACAGATACTAATTAGTTAACTTTTAAAAAGCATCTTCTATAAAGATGTTATCTATTTTTGCGTTCCAAGATTTGTTATATTTTTCTAATAAAATTTCAGCACCTGTTTTATTATTGTTAACAATATTGAATAACGGGTCTAGAAATTGCCTCTCATCAATTCCTCTGCTATCTAACTTATTGCGTCTTTTTAGCCCGTCACTAGAAATTCTCAACATTTCTAAAGCTATATCATGTATAGATACATTATTAATATTTCCTCCAAGA
Source organism: SAR116 cluster bacterium (assembly GCA_002691185.1). Taxonomy (GTDB): domain Bacteria; phylum Pseudomonadota; class Alphaproteobacteria; order Puniceispirillales; family Marisalimonadaceae; genus Marisalimonas. The sequence continues at coordinate 8,078 of NZHB01000002.1, forward strand.
GCAAATTTAGCAGCCGAAATTCGTCCTTCTTCAAGAATTTTTGAATTCATAAAAGGCCTTGCCAGATCATAAGCTTCCTGTTGAGACTGAGGATCATATAATAAACCAACCCACAAAGCTGGTAAGGCACAAATAATATTCCAAGGACCACCATCTGCTCCTCTCATTTCTAAATATTGCTTTAACCTAACCTCTGGAAATGGAACAGTTATATGATCTTCCCAATCTTTTATTGTTGGGTACTGTCCTTTAAAACCTTCTAAATTTCCATTCATAAAATCTAAAAAAGAACGTCCAGCAACATCTATATACTTACCTTCCCTGTAAACAAAATACATTGGAACTTCTAGTACATAATCCAACCACTTAGCATACCCAAAATCATCATCAAAAACAATTTGAGGAACCCCAGTCCTATAAGGGTCAGTATCCGTCCAAACCATTGCTCTAGAGGATAAATAACCACTCTGCTTTCCTTCTATGAAAGGAGAGTTAGCAAAAATGGCTGTTGCAATAGATTGAAGAGCCAATGAGATTTGGAATTTTTGTACCATGTCTTTTTCATTTAGATAATCAAGATTTACTTGGATAGTACAAGTTCTGAGCATCATATCTAACCCAAGTTTACCTACTTTAGGCATATGATTTCTCATAATTTCATATCTTCCTTTTGGCATCCAGTTTTGATCAGAACGAGACCATTTAGGATCATAACCTAGACCGATCATTGATAAATCTAAATCCTTCATGGCTATCTTCATCATATTTAAATGCTTGCCAGTCTCTTTACATGTTTGATGCAAATTTTCTAGAGGAGTGCCTGATAATTCTAGTTGCCCACCTGGTTCTAAGGATATCGATGCGCCTGTTTCATCTTTTAAAGCTATGATATTATTTTTCTCTAAAATTTTTTCCCAATTATTTTCGTGGGATAGTTTATTTAAAAGATCGCTTATTCCAGACTTACCTGCGAAGCCGACACGTTCAAATGTTTCTTTGTGAAAAACAAACTTTTCGTGCTCAGTTCCTATTTTCCATTTTTCTCTAGGTTTTTCTCCTGCTTGAAACCATTTGAGAAGGTCTTCTTTTTCTAACCTTGGCATCCGGACCCCATTTTTATAAAGAGCTGTATATTATTAACATATTAACAGTTTATAATATAATTTATTTTTAAAACTATTAATTTTTTTATATCAACAATATTACTCTTGTTTCATATCACCATTCATTATTTGCCAAATAGTAAGAGCGGTAATTACTGCAGTATCAGACCTTAAAATTCTAGGCCCTAAGTTTATAGGAATCACAAAGTTTTTTTGTTTAATATATTTTATTTCATCAGATGAAAAACCTCCCTCTGGGCCAATTAAAATAGCACAAGAAGAATTAGGGGATAATTTACTGTTAGAAGAAGTGTCTACAACTTGATGTCTTATTGTCTCATCACAGAATAATATCTTTCTCTTATCATTCCAATCTTGAATAACCTTAATTATTTTTTGAGGAGGAAGAATTTCAGGTATAGTAATCCTCTCACATTGCTCAGCAGATTCTATAGCAATATCATTTAATCGATTTAAATTGAGTTTTTGTGTAATTGTCCTCTCAGTCAATATTGGAAATATTTTTGATACACCTAACTCCGTTGACTTCTGAATAATATACTCATTTGGTGTTTTTTTTACTGGAGCAAACATAACCCAAATATCATTCTTAATTTCAGGATTTCTTAACTTTTGTAAAATATTTAAAGATACTTTCTTCTTATCTATTTTTTCTATTTTAGCTAAGTACTCTCCACAATCTGCATTAAAAATTAATAAATTTTCATCAATTTTTTTTCTCATGACATTGATTAAATAATGTGATTGCTTCAATGAAATAATAAGCCTTTTATCCGGAATAAGCTTGTCTGGTATAAATAACCTTATTTTAGGCTGATATGAAAAATTTCTCATTCGTAAAACCTATGCTTTTTAAAAAAATAAATCTACAGCAGATTGATCGCACTAAAATTAGATGATATTGCATTATTTATGAATACACCAAAAACTAATAATAGCGACATGGTTGAGAACGGTTGGTGGGACGCTTTACCTAATAATTACATAAAATGGATTAGACTAGGTAGATTTGATAGACCCGTAGGCTTTTGGCTTTTACTTTTACCAGGTTGGTGGGTTCTTCCCTTAACAAATTTAAGTCTGCTTGAATGTCTTAAAATTATGTTTATTTTTCTTATAGGCTCAATTGTCATGAGAGCTGCGGGTTGTACAATAAACGACTTATGGGACAAGGACATTGATAAAAAAATAACCCGGACGAAAAATAGACCTCTAGCAAAGGGTGATATTTCAGTTAATCAAGCTCTTGTTTTTTTATTAATTATGTCACTGATTGGTTTAATTTGTTTATATCAACTGAATACTAAAACTTGGTTTGTTGCAATCTCAGCAATACCATTAATAATAATTTACCCCTTGGCTAAAAGGTTTACTAAATGGCCTCAAGTAGTTCTAGGATTAACATTTAGCTGGGCGGTTCCTACCGCATGGGCATCAGCCAGTGAAAATTGGAATTTAGGAATCATTTTAATTTATTTTGCAACAGTTTTCTGGATTATAGGTTACGACACAATTTATGGATGCCAGGACAAAAACGAAGATGAAAAATTCGGAGTTAAAAATTCCGCAGTATCTGCAAAAAACTTTTTGAGTGCTTTCGTGAGTATCTCGTATATTTTATGTTTTATTTTACTAATACTAGGCGGGTATTTTTTACAGGCTAACTATTTTTGGTTCTTGGGCGTCATGATATGTGGGCTTCATTTATTATTTCAAGTTATTAAACTTCAAGACTTAAACAAAAATCACCCCTTAAAGATATTTAAATCTAATGTGCATTTAGGCTTATTATTGACAATTTTTTCTTTATCTAACCACATCAGTTACTAAAGTTTAAATTTTAAATTTCTGCCTAAAAAAACCATCAACAAGAACCATATGTGGAAACGTTAAAGCAGCCAATCCAATAAAAATAACTTTAATTAATGCTTCATTTTGGTTGAAGCTAAATGATAAATAATGTAATGAAAGTGCACCTCCCAACCAACTTAATAAAGAAAATATTGCCATTAACCAGATGGCTTTTGCTTTATTCATAAAGTTAAACAAAGTTGGTATTATTCTTTTCATGTGATTAAAGCTGTGTATAAAACAAAAATATAGCGCAAAAGCTAATAAAGGTGGGGAAAACGAAATTATTAAAATGATTGGAAACATTAATTTCAAATAATCAATAGAGAAATTTATCCTTTTATAATTTATCAATAAAAAAATTATCGATAAACAACAAAACAAAAGCATAGCTTTTAAAGATATCCATAATAAAGATAAATTATTACCAGATAAAATTTTAAAGAATTGCTCTACCTCACTTAGATTTATAAAAATTATTCCTAAAACAATTAAACTGCCATGAGCATAACCTCTGATATAGTAAAAATTATCAGAGTTCCATTTTAAATCACCACATCCAAAATGAAATATACTTATTAAAATAAAAGTTATTAGTGAGATGACAGGAAAATAATACCACAAAATTAGTATTACACTTGAGAATAATAAATAACTTATTAAAAAACGAATTTGGAGACTAATTTTTTTTGAGTACCCTAATGTTATTGAAATAGCACCATCTAATGCTCCGTGAGGAATGCCCACAAAGAAAATTAAAAATAAGGATAAATAATCCCACCAATATAAATTAA
>NZHB01000003.1 GCA_002691185.1 SAR116 cluster bacterium
CTTCTCCAAATATTACCCCCAGCAGCAAGAGCTCCCAAAGTATTGCCGTGGTAGCTTTGTCTTCTTGAAATAACTTTATGTTTTTGGGGTTTACCAATTTCATTAAAATATTGTTTAGCTAACTTTAGTGATGCCTCAACTGCCTCAGATCCGCTAGAGACAAAATATACTTTATTCAATCCTTTTGGAGAATTTAGTGATAAAATGCTTGCTAATTCTTCTGCTGGCTCGCTTGTAAAAAAGGATGTATGAGCAAATGCTAATTTTTCTGTTTGTTTAATTATAGCATCTTTAATTGTGCTATCAGAATGACCTAAGCACGAAACCGCTGCTCCACAAGAACCATCAAGATATTTTTTTCCATTAATATCAAAAACGTAACAGCCTTCACCGTAGGCAGATATAGGAAGTTCGTAATTAGTGTGACGAGGAAAAATATTACTTTTATTCATTAACTTAGAAAGTGGTTTCGCCAAAATCTTGTACTACAGCACCTGTAAATTGTACTGTTTTTGGAGCAAGAGTTTTTACATATTTTGCAATATTTTCTTCAATTAGCTTTTCTATTTTTTTCATCGAATCTAACTCAGGAAATTCCCACAGAACAACACTCACATTTGGAGTTTGTGGATTTTTTATTGCTCTAAACCTTACTCCTTTAACTTGCTGGAGTAGTTTTGGCCATCTCGTTTCAAGTATTGATTCAAACAACTCACAATCTTCTGTAGATGGGAAGGTTCTCACAAAGATTTTTATTAACATTCTATCACCATTATATTATTAAATTACACACCTATAGGATAAATAGTACTTTTATATTATATATTTTTGTAATTAATTAAATCTTTAATGGACTCAACATATGTTTCATATATTTAAAAGACCAGATGTTTTTTTTAGAGCTCTTAAGATGGCATCTATAGTTGGAATAATCTTGGCAGCAATTAATCATGGGGACCATATATTACTTGGCACAATGACATTCACAAATTGGATAAAAGTATTNATTACNTTCTGTGTCCCCTTCTGTGTTTCTACAATATCATCAGCACTTGCNATTAAAAGAGAACAAAATATNTANCNNNATTNAAATNANTAAGNTTATAAAATTTAATANTTTNTTTATTAAATTTTTANTNATTTTCTNTGCTNTTCANNNNTNANAANGCNTTTGGATATAAAGAANATTNTTATTATGAAGTNCAGTTTGGNAATTTTGTTGTAGGTAAGTCNCANGTTTTTATTNAAGCTGATAGTANCCACNTTATTTTAAATTCAAAATCNAANACTGCAGGTTTCCTCGATGNTTTATACNAATATGAAGGANANTTATATGCTTCTTCAGTAANNGGAAANAANCAATGGTTTCCAAAANTATTTTCTGCAAGTGGGATCNTTAACAATAAAGAACGTNCTTCTAAATTAGATTTTGAAAATAATTTAGTAAAATATAAAAATTATCCAGTTTTAGATTTNAAAAANGTCCANCCTNTCAATCAATCAACATTGATTGGGGTAATAGACCCTATAACAGCCTTTATTAATATTATTGAAAAAATTAATGCTTACCAAAAATGTGATGAAACTTTTAAAATTTTTGATGGCAGACGAAGGTATGATCTAAAAATAAAATCTTTAGGAATAACTTTGTTAGAAAATGATAGGCCAAAATCTTTCAATGGAAAAGTAATAGTGTGTGGCTTAAAAGTTAAACCTTTAGGTGGCCATAGGTTAGAAACTAAATGGAGGCCTAANGAAGATAAGTTCACAGACTTTAAAATTTTTTTTGGGGAAACTTCCTTGGGTAGAACTTTACCTGTCAGAATGGAGTTNGAGAGATGGTTTGGAACCATCATTATAAGATTAATTAGAGATAAATTGTAAATGAATAAATTTGGTTTAATAGGACATAATATAGAGAGCTCCCAGGCGCCTGATATACATAATCGTTTAGGTAAATCGTTTGGAATTTCTTTAAGCTATGAATTATTTGATATTAAGGAAAAAGGTGAAGACTATTTTGAAAGTCTATTGCAAGAATTAAGGTCTGAGGGCTTTAGGGGCGTTAACGTCACTTACCCATTTAAAGAGAAAGCAATAAATTATGCAAATAAGATTAATCAAGGAGCTGCTTATGTTAAGTCCGCAAACACACTAATATTTCAAGAAAAGGTTATAGCAGAAAACACAGATTTTTCAGGATTTTTAAGAACGATGAATTTTCACTTTAAAGAAAATAAATTCGAAAAAATCCTTATTATTGGCGGAGGTGGAGTTGGAAGATCTATTCTATTTGGATTAGGATCTTTAAAAAATAAAGGTCTTTATTTGATAGAAACAAATTTATTGAAAGGNGAGCAATTAGTTAAAGAATTATTATCATCAAATATAAATTGTAAACTAATTGAAATTGGTGAGCTAGACGAAGGAATTAAAAATTTCGATGCTATAATTAATTGTACACCAGTTGGTCATAAAGATTTTCCAGGATGCCCACTAGGATCCCTACAACCTAAAAAAAATCAATGGNTATTTGATGTTGTCTATACTCCTGCTAAAACAGAATTCATAANAAAAGGAGAAAAAGTGGGAGCAAAAGTTATTTCGGGTATTGACCTCTTTATTTTTCAAGCACTTGATGCCTTTATATTATTTAATCATGACCAAGTCAAAAATAATGAAATCAGTGATCAAGTAAATTACCTTAGACAACATTATTTTAAGACTTTATTTATTTAAATTTTTGTTAGTTAATCAAAAATAATTTTTCCAGCAAGCATTTCCTTGATAGCTTCTTGGCTGTAACCATTTTCTAGTAATATTTCCTTGGTATGTTGACCAATTTTAGGAGGTTTATGCTTGACGTCTACTGTCTTTGATCTACTAAACTTGATAGGTGAAGAAACCCCTTTATAATCATCCTTGGTAATTGTCATTTTCCTTTGTAAAGTTTGTGGATGACCAAGTGCTTCTTCAATATTCCTAACAGGTCCTGCTGGTATGCCTGCAGATAATAGTTTTTCTGAAAACTCAACCCCGTCAACCTCACTAAGCGCATCTTCTAAATATTTAGTAAGTTCTAATCTGTTTTTAACTCTGTCACCATTGGTCATGAATCTCTTGTCTGTTATTAGTTCATCTAATNCAAGAGCTTTGCATAGTCTTGCAAAGCCAGCATCATTACCTATTCCCATAAAAATTTCATTAGTGGCAGTTTTAAATTTATCATAAGGAGAGATGTTTGGGTGAGCGTTACCTGTCGCTTTGCCAGGTTTACCCGACAAGAAATAATTTCCAGTATGAGGATGCATTAATGCCAAAGCTGAATCGTATAAAGACATATCAATAAACTGCCCTAATCCGGAGCTATTCCTTTCTTGAATTGCCATTAGGATACCTATGGTTGCGTACAAACCAGTTCCCATATCAACCATTGGAATACCAACTCTAACATTCCCACCATCTTCATGGCCATTNACTGACATCATACCAGTCATNGCTTGCACAATAGCATCATATCCAGGAGCTCCCCCTAATGGCCCTTCTNCTCCAAAACCTGATATTCTACAGTGNATCANTTTAGGATATTTATTTTTTAAANTTTCTTCATAGCCCATNCCCCATTTTTCCATTGTTCCNGTNTTAAANTTTTCAATNAGAACATCAGAATTNGCAAGAAGNTCTAAAATAATATCCTTGCCCTCAGGNTTNGTTAAATCAATNGCNATAGACCGTTTNTTTCTATTTACATTGATAAAATATGAAGCCATNTCNTTAACAAATGGTGGTCCCCATCCCCTNACTTCGTCTCCTAAATTAGACTCNACTTTAATNACTTCAGCTCCATGATCTGCAAGAATTTGAGTTGAGTAAGGNCCTCCAAGAACCCTGGTAAGATCTAAAACTCTTATCCCATCGAGAGCACTATTTATAATATTATGTTTTATGGTCATTTTTTCACTTTTCTTTGTTTAGTATGATTTTGGTAATCCTAGCACACGTTCTGATATGTAATTTAAAATCATTTGAGCACTAACAGGAGCTAATTTTGGTATAAGGGACTCTCTNAATAATCTTTCAACATGATATTCTTTAGCATAACCCATTCCACCTAAAGTTAAAACAGCTTGCGTAGCAGCTTTAAAGGCCGCTTCAGCAGCAAAATATTTTGCTGCATTAGCCATTCCACCAGCGTTTTCACCTTTGTCATATTGGTATGCTGCTTTAGCGATTAATAACTCAGCAGCTTCTAATTCTATCCAGTTTTCGGCCAATGGATGCTGAATACTTTGATTTTTCCCAATAGGTCGATCAAAAACAATTCTGTCTTTAGAATACTGAACTGCTCTTGATAAAGCATTTTTACCAATACCCAGTGCCTCAGCAGCAATAAGAATTCGTTCTGGATTTAGGCTGTCTAAAATGTATTTAAAACCTTTTCCTTCCTCTCCTATTCTATCAAAGTCAGGTACTTCTAAATTATCAATAAATATTTGATTACTATCAACGGCGGCTCTTCCCATTTTAGAAATTTCTTTAACTTCAATTTTATTTCTATTTAAATCTGTATAGAATAATGTAAGGCCATCTGTATTTTTTTTACACTCTTCAATGGGAGTAGTTCTAGCTAATAAAAGAATTTTATCAGCTATTTTGGCTGTTGATGTCCAAATTTTTTGGCCATTAACCAAGTATCCAGCATTAATTTTTTTTGCAAATGTTTTCAATTTGCCAGTATCTAAACCCGCATCGGGTTCGGTTACTCCGAAACATGTTTTTTGTTTACCTGTAATTAGAGGCGGTAACCAAGTCTCTTTTTGTTCTTTGTTCCCATGCACTACAATAGGATGTGGGCCAAAAATATTTATATGTATAGAGGACGCAGCTGCCATTCCTCCACCTGTTTCAGAGATTTTTTGCATAAAAATTGAAGCTTCACTAACACCCAGGTTAGTACCGCCAAACTCCTTTGGCATGCAGATACCTAACCAACCTCCTTCAGCGATTTCGTTATAAAATTTGTCAGGAAATGAAGCTTCTTGGTCACATTTAAGCCAGTAATCATCATCAAATTTTTTCATAATGTTATGAACTGAATCAATAATAGATAATTGTGTCTCGCTAAATTGAAAACTCATTAAACTATCTTGCTATGTTGTGATAGTTGCTATTAGGTTCCATTTCGGTTGCTGAAGCTAACCTATTGGTCATATTGAAAAGACCAACTATTGCGCTAATATCCCATATATCTCTATCGGTATACCCAACATCTTTTAACTTTTTCCTCTGATCTTCAGCTATTTCAGATGGGTCTCGGGTTAACTGCCGTGCAAAATTAAGTAATTCTTCTTGTTTTCTAGGTAATTCGGCAGATTTAAAATTAGCAGCAATGCGTTCCCCTAGTTGAGGGTCATCTGAAAGCTCTCTTACAGCTGAACCATGAGCAACTAAGCAATAGAAACAATGATTTTCAGATGAAACTGTAACTGCAATCATTTCTCTTTCAAGNTTTGTTAAACCNGANTCGCCTAACATAAGTGAGTTATATAGCTTTGTAAAACCTTCAAATTGTTTTGGGAATTTAGCGAATGCAGCAAGAACGTTCGGAATAAAGCCAATTTTTTCTTCTACTATTTTTAGATAGTTTTCTACACCTTCTTCACCGTCCTTATGACCATCATAATTTAGGTTTAATTTTGTAATATTAGTATTTTGGCCTTGCTTNATAATTTCTTCCATTTAATTCTCCATAAGCCATTTTGGCTCTCTTTTTTCAAAGAANGCGTTTATTCCTTCAATAGCTTCAGGATTTTCCCATACATCTGCAAGAGCTTCAACAGTAAACTTAACAGTCTCATGATCAATTTTTAGAGATAAGTTTTTTACGAGTTTTTTTGATGCTGAAATAGCAGATGGGGCATTAACAAGAAAAGTTTTAATTTCTTTAGAAATAAGATTATCAATATCATCATCTTTAGAAATAGTTTTTATTAAACCCATTTTTTTTGCATCTTGGGCATTAAAATTTCTACCAGAAGTAAATAGGTCTAAAGCATTATTAGACCCGATTTTTAAAATAACATATGGACTTATTGTTGCTGGTATTAGGCCAAGCTTTACTTCTGTAAGAGCTAGCTTTATATTTTCATTACAAATAGCAATATCACAAACAGAAATAATTCCTATCCCCCCTCCAAAAGCATTTCCTTGAATTTTTGCAATAAGAGGTTTGGGGAAGTGATACATTTTATATAATAAATCAGCTAGTTTTGTAGCTTCTTTAATACGCGTGGCCCTATCAGAAAAAATTTGTTTCTTCATCCAATCTAAATCACCTCCAGCGCAAAATGATTTACCAGTTGAAGAAATTATCAATACCTTTGTTTTATCGTCTCCACTAAAATGTTCAAAGGCATGAGTAAGTTCTTCAATCATTTTAGCTGATAAGGAATTATGCCTTTCAGGCTGGTTTAAAATAATTTCACAAACACCATTCAGTTCTTGTTTTATTATTATTGTTTCTTTTTTCATCTTATGAACAACTTCCGATCATCTTTAGTTGTTTTGCGATATGACTACATTCATTAATTTTTAAACTATCTAAGTTTGTTTTGTATCCCATCGACAAAACTAATTCATTTACCTTTTCTGTGGCAACGTTTCCTTTAGCTCCAGGAGAATATGGACATCCACCTAACCCCCCGACAGAAGAATCAAAAGTTCTAATTCCACTTTCAATACAAACCTTAATATTATCTAATGCGTTTTGATAAGTATCATGGAAGTGACCAGCTAAAAACTTAGGATTAATAAAGTTTAAGCATTCTTCAATTACTTTTAACGTTTGCTCTGCATTACCTTTACCAGTTGTGTCTCCTAGAGAAACCTCATAACATCCCATATTTATTAGTTTATTGGCTATTTCCGCAACTTTGCTGGGATCAACATAGTCTTCGTATGGGCAATGAGAGACGCAACTTATGTACCCTCTCACGGGTAACTTGTTTCTAACTGCTTTATTCATAATAGGTTTAAAACGTATTAAACTAGTTTCAATGTCACAATTAGTATTTTTTTTACAAAAAGTTTCAGAAGCAGCTGTAAAAATAGCTACTTCATCTACCTTAACTTTCATTGCGTCATCAAAACCTTTTTCATTTGGTGTTAAAGCGGTGTACCTCACACCTTTCTTTCTTTTAATTCCTCTAAAAACATCTCCTGCATCTGAAAGTTGAGGGACCCACTTTGGACTTACGAAGCTAGATGTTTCAATTTTTTTAAAACCGCAACTCGATAATTTATCAATAAACTTTATTTTATCATTTGTTGAAATAAAATTCTTTTCATTTTGCAGGCCATCCCTTGGGCTCATCTCAAAAATATTAATAAAATTATCAATCATTATTTTTCTTTTTTAAACTTAATAGTTCCATTCCTTCAATAGCCTGCTCACCATTCTTAATATAAATTTTTTCTATTATACCGTCACGAGGAGAGGTTAGCGAATACTGCATTTTCATTGCTTCTAGCTGCATAAGAACTTCTCCTTTTTTTACATTTAGTTTTGTTTTAATATTTTTAAATTTTATAATGCCATGCATTGGTGAGATAATTGTATCTTGTGAAATTCTTTTCTGATTTTCTGTATTTATTAAAGGATTAAAAATATGNGCTTCAAAAGTATTATCTTCAGTAAAAATTGTGAATATTTCTTTGCCTAATTTTTTTTCTTTAAATAATTTATACCGAATTNTTANATCNTTCTTATTTAGTCTAGCAAANAAATAAGAGTTAAAAAGTTTTATTGAGCTCAACTTATANCTTAATTCATCAAAATGAACCTCAATTTCATCGATTTTTGAATATATAAAATTAAATGAGTATATGGTGTTATTAATTAAAAGTTTAATAGGATAGTGAGAAGGTCGCCACATACTCCAGTAATTATCTTGATTTTTAATTAAATTTTTAAAAACTATAAGACNAGTTAGNGCTATGTNAGCATTTGGAATATTATTTTTTATAAATTTTATAATGTTATTTTCAACAAATTTTGTATTAATATTCCCTTTTTTGAAATCATTGTCTTTAAGAAGTTTTTTTAATAAATCTAAATTTGTAGTTATACCTGCTATTTCAAATTCACTAAGATAACTAGTAAGGTTTGTTATTGCTTCATTTCTGTTTCTTCCATGNGAGATTATTTTTGCAATCATGGGATCATAGTAGGGAGAAATAAAATCGCCTAATTGGGTACCTGTTTCCATAAAACAATTTGGATGTTTTAATTGGTTGGGTAAGGTAAAGTGATTAATTAAACCTGTTTGAGGCATAAAATTTTTATTCACATCTTCTGCGTACAGTCTAGCTTCAATTGCCCAACCATCTATAATAATTTCGTTTTGTAATTTAGGAAGCTTCTTTNCGTTAGCTATATCTATTTGCCAAGTTATCAAATCTGTTGAAGTTATTGCTTCCGTAACTGGGTGTTCTACTTGAATTCTTGTATTCATTTCCATAAAATAGATTTTATTTTTATCAAGGCCATTAGTAATATCAGCAATATATTCTATAGTGCCTGCCCCTTCATATTTGATAGCTTTTGCAGCTTTTACAGAAATTTCACCAAGAAAATTTCTAATTTCTTCGTCAATTTTAGGAGCAGGGGCCTCTTCTATAATTTTTTGTTGTCTTCTTTGTAATGAACAATCCCTATCAAACAAATGTATTACATTTCCATGTTTGTCAGCAAATATTTGAATTTCAATATGTCTTGCAAATGGTATATATTTTTCGATTAAACAATTTTGATCTTGAAAATTTGTTTTAGCTTCATTTGATGCTTCGGTAAGTGCTGACAAAAAGGTTTTTGCATTTTCAGCAATTCTCATTCCTCTTCCGCCACCCCCAGCTCTTGCTTTTATAAGGACGGGATATCCAATAACTGATGCTGTTTTTTTTAGAAATTTTTTTTCTTGATTTTTGCCATGGTAACCAGGAACGACGGGTAAACCTGCATTTTCCATTAGAGACTTGGCTTTATCTTTTTGTCCCATATTCCTAACAATATTACTGCTAGGTCCAATAAAGATAAGGTTATTTTTTTCAACAAGTTCTACAAAGTCTGCATTCTCAGATAAAAGACCATATCCTGGATGAATTGCATTAGCTTTATATTTTTTACAGACTTCAATTATTGCTGACATATTCATATATGTTTCTGAGACATTTGAACCAGCTATATTTGCAGCCTCATCAGCTAGACTGACATGCATGGAATTAACATCTTCATCAGAATAGATAGCTACTGTAGGTATNTTTAATTTTTTTGCAGAATTTATAATTTTACATGCTATTTCGCCTCTATTTGCGACTAATAATTTTTTTATTTTTTTCATCACTATTTTAATTTTAGTTACATTCTAAAGATACCAAATTTGGTATCGTCTATTTTTTTATTAAGTGATATTTTGAGGCTTGTTGCTAATATATCACGTGTCTTAGTTGGATCTATAATACCGTCATCCCATAGACGAGCAGATGCATATAAAGGATGAGACTGTTGATTAAATTGATCTAGTATTGGTTTCTTGAATTGGTTTTCCAATTTTTTATTCCAATTTTCTTTATTTTTTTTTGCGTTACTTTTTTTCAATTGTGCAAGAACANTCGCGGCTTGCTCTCCTCCCATAACAGAGATCCTGGAACAAGGCCAAGTCCACAAGAATTTTGGGCTAAAAGCTCTGCCACACATTCCATAATTGCCTGCGCCAAAACTTCCTCCTATGAGAAGTGTTATTTTGGGGACTTTTGTTGTTGCCACAGCATTTACTAATTTTGCCCCATTTTTTGCTATGCCTCCGTGTTCAGCTTTTTCGCCAACCATAAACCCGGTAATATTTTGAAGAAATATTAAAGGTATTTTTCTTTGGCTGCATAACTCTATGAAGTGGGTGCCTTTAAGAGCACTCTCAGAAAACAAGACTCCATTATTTGCTATAACACCGCAAATCTGGCCTTTCAATTTTGCAAAACCTGTAACTAAAGTTTCTCCAAAATTTTTTTTAAATTCATCGAACTCAGATCCATCGAAAATTCTCATAATTATTTCTCTTACATCATAAGATTTTTTCTCATCTGCTGGGACTATTCCGAGTAGTTCTTTTGGGTCATATAGTGGTGGATTATCTATGAAATCTTTTGAGTTTTTACTTTTTTTAACAGCTAAATTCTTGACGCATTGTCTTGCAATTGCAAGCGCATGTTCATCATCGTTAGCTAAATAGTCAGCTACTCCAGAAATTTTTGTATGTGTTTCCCCACCCCCAAGTGTTTCTGCGTCAGTTAATTCACCCGTTGCTGCTTTTACAAGTGGAGGTCCAGCTAAGAAAATNGTTCCTTGATTTTTTACAATAATTGTTTCATCTGACATTGCAGGTACATAAGCGCCTCCAGCAGTGCAACTTCCCATTACAACAGCAATTTGTGCTATATTTTGTGAAGACATATTGGCTTGATTAAAGAAAATTCTNCCAAAATGTTCTCTATCTGCAAATACCTCATCTTGATTTGGTAAGTTAGCACCACCCGAGTCGACTAAATAAATACAAGGAAGATGGTTTTCTAACGCTATTTCCTGTGCACGGAGATGTTTTTTAACAGTAATAGGGTAATATGTTCCACCTTTTACGGTAGAATCATTACATATTATCATTACTTCTATGCCATGAATTTGTCCAATCCCAGTTATAATTCCTCCAGAGGGGCAAGCATTGTTATACATGTTATAACCAGCATTTAATCCAATTTCTAAAAAGTAACTTCCAGGATCTAAAAGTTTTGAAACTCTGTCTCTGGGCAGCATTTTCCCGCGTTTTTTGTGCCGATCTTTTAGTTTATCTCCTCCACCATCAAGTGCGTGGTCAACTGCTTTTAAAATTAATTTAAGATCAAGATCAAGTTTCTTTTTATTCAAAAAAAAATCAGGGCTATCCGGTTTTATATTCGATTTTAGAATTGTCATTGAGTTGTTTCCATAAATAACTCCCTACCTATTAACATCCTTCTAATCTCAGATGTTCCTGCACCAATTTCATAAAGTTTGGCATCTCTAAGTAATCGTCCTGCATGAAAATCATTTGTATAACCATTTCCGCCAAGTATTTGTATTGCTTCTAAGGCAATTTGAGTAGCTTTTTCAGCTGCATACAAAATACATCCTGCAGCATCTTTNCGTGTTGTTTCTCCCCGGTCACAAGCTTTTGCAACTTCATAAACATATGACCTACAGGCATTCATTGTTGTGTACATGTCGGCAATTTTCCCTTGCATTAGTTGAAACTCACCAATTGATTTACCAAATTGTTTTCTCTCATGAATATAAGGAACAACAATATCCATTGCAGCAGCCATAATGCCAAGGGGGCCTGCTGCAAGAACAACTCTTTCATAATCCAGGCCACTCATTAAAATGGCTGCGCCTTTGCCTTCTTCTCCTAGTATATTTTCTTCAGGGACAGGGCAATTTTTGAAAATAAGTTCACAGGTGTTTGAACCTCTCATACCTAATTTATCTAACTTTTTACCAGTTGAAAAACCAGACATAGTTTTTTCTATTATGAATGCTGTTATTCCCTTTGAGCCTGCAGATAAATCCGTCTTTGCATAAACAATTAATGTGTCTGCATCTGGGCCATTTGTAATCCACATCTTTGAGCCGTTAAGAAGATAAGTTTTGTTACCTTGCTTTTCTGCATGTAGTGTCATTGAAACAACGTCAGAGCCAGAGCTTGTTTCACTCATTGCAAGTGCTCCAATTTTTTCTCCTGAACACAAACTTGGAAGATACTTTTGCTTCTGCTCTTTACTTCCATTTCTATTAATTTGATTTACACACAAATTTGAAAACGCCCCATAGGAAAGCCCAATTGAAGCGCTTGCCCTACTTATTTCCTCCATTGCAATGCAGTGAGCAAGATAACTCAGTTGGCTTCCGCCAAATTCCTGGTCAGCTGTGATCCCTAAAAGTCCAAGGTCACCTAGTTTTTTCCAAAGTTCGTTGGGAAATGTATTCTCTTTATCAACTTTATCTGCAATAGGGGCTATTTCTTTTTGAGAAAACTTATGAATAGTATCTTTTAATGCTTCATTATCTTCCCCAATTGAAAAATTCATAGAATGAAAAAACATATAAAGAATACCCCCATTATTAGTCTTTTAATATTTAATATTAGAACATAAGATCTTTTATTAATAAATTAACTTTGTTGTGATGATTTTAAGGCCCTTTCCTTTGCCTCTGCACTTTCAATTCCTGAAACATATAATAACCCATTCATACGTCGCATTAAATTAGCTTCAAAATCATCTATTATTCCATCTACTAGAATAACTCCCCACATCATTTCAATTACATCAATTCTTTCTTTATGATCCATTTGATCAAGTATGGTTTTGATTTGAGAAAAAATTTCTATACTTTCCTCATGATTTTTAAGAGCTNTATTAATATTTTTTTCAGCTTCATCTTGGCTAAAATTAAACTTATTAATTAATAAATTTTTTATGAAATTAATTTCAACCTGTTCGGTTGTGCCATCAATCTGACACGCCTCTAAGAGTAAAATTATTATTGCCTGTATGTCTTCATCATCATTTGCGTACTCGTTGATTTCTTTGGATATTGCTTTTTGAAATGCAGATTTTAAATTTGAAAACATATTCTTCCTATCAGTCTGTTGAGGATGTTCTTGGTTATTAATTGTTCAAAATGAATTATTAAACTCTTTTTTTCAAGTTTATTATTATTACTTTAAAGTAGATTTGAGCTTAATTAACATTTAAAACTTCAATTATGTTATTTTGTTATAATTTGGGGAAACAATAAAATGGCAAGTGACGANTTTTTAAAATCAATAGAAGTTAATTTCCAAAAAGCTACCAAATATTTGCAAAAAATAAACGGGGAAGAATTCTTAACCGATGACTTGGCTAGTCAAATTATGATGGCTAACGCAACATATGTAGTGAGGTTTGGTGTAAGGTTAAGAGGAAAGATTTACATATTTACTGGATATCGCTCTATTCACTCTGACCACTTTGAGCCTGTTAAAGGAGGAATAAGATACGATATCTTAGTTGATCAAAAAGAAGTNGAGGCTTTGGCTGCTTTGATGACTTATAAGTGTGCACTTGTGGAGGTTCCGTTTGGTGGCGCTAAAGGCGGATTAATTATTAATATAAATGAATGGAAACCTGAAGAGCTAGAAAAAATAACAAGACGTTTTACTCAAGAATTAGCAAAACGAGACTTAATAAATCCCTCACAAAATGTCCCAGCACCTGATGTGGGAACTGGAGAACGCGAAATGGCTTGGATGGCCGATGAGTTTAGGAGATTGAACCCAACAGAGCTAAATGCTTGGGCTTGTGTAACAGGAAAGCCAGTTAATAAGGGTGGAATTTCTGGAAGAACGGAAGCAACAGGAAGGGGGGTGAAATATGCACTTAAAGCATTTTTTGAAAATGATATAGACGTTAAAAAAACAGGTTTAGAGAAGGGTTTGAAGGGTAAAAAAATTATTGTTCAAGGTTTAGGTAATGTTGGTTATTACGCTGCATATTTTTTATCTACTGAAGACAATGCGATTATTACACATGTCATTGAACGAGACGGAGCAATAATAAATGAAGAAGGAATAGATATAAAATCTCTTAAAAGTTATTTAATTTCTAATGGTACTATAAGGGGATTCAAAGGTTTTGTGGACAGTGGTCCTGAGATTCTTGAAGAAAAAGCAGACATTCTGATACCTGCAGCAATGGAATTAGTTATAAACAAAGATAATGCTGATCGTATACAATCACCAGTAATTATTGAGGCTGCTAATGGGCCTATTTCATCTGAAGCTGATGANATACTNATAAAAAAAGGAAAAATTATTATCCCTGATTTATATGCAAACGCTGGAGGAGTTACAGTAAGTTACTTTGAATGGATTAAAAATTTGAGCAGAATTAGGTTAGGAAGACTTCAAAGGCGGGCCCAAGAAAGCCAAATGTCTAATTTAATTAAGGGTATAGAGGCCATGACAGGAAAGGAATTTCCTTTGGCATTGAAATCAAGAACTGTTCAAGGTCTGTCTGAGCGTGATCTTGTTTTTTCTGGTTTGGAAGACACTATGACAGAAACTTATGAAGCTATCAGCAGATTATGGAACTCTGAAGCAGATATCCCAGATTTAAGAACAGCTGCAATGATGATAGCGGTTAAGAGAATAGTACAGAGCTATAGCTCTATGGGAATATAAAAAAAGGGAGGTTTCCCTCCCTTTTTCAAAAGATATAATTTTATTTATTTTCTAAAGTCTGGATAAGCTTCCATACCAACTTCAGCTAAGTCCACGCCCTCAAGTTCTTCTTCAGCTGTAACTCTGATACCGATTGTAAACTTAATTATATACCAAACGATTGCTGACGCTATAATTGTAAATGCGCCGATCGCAAATATACCATAAAGCTGAGCACCTATTGTTGCATCTGAATTTGAAAAGATAACAGCTATAGTACCCCAGATTCCTGCAAATAAATGAACTGGTATAGCACCTACAACATCATCAATCTTAAATTTATCAAGCATAGGTATGGATAATACAACTATTAATCCACCGACAGCACCTATAAAGATTGCAAGCATCGGTGATGGAGCTAACGGTTCAGCTGTAATGGCTACTAATCCACCTAATGCACCATTTAATGCCATTGTTAAATCAGTTTTTTTGTAAAATAACATTGTTAAGATTAGCGCTGTCACAACTCCGCCAGCAGCAGCTAGATTAGTGTTGATGTAAATGTTTGAAATAGCTGCAACATCTGCACCAGATCCCATTGCTAGTTGTGATCCACCGTTAAATCCAAACCAACCAAACCATAATATAAAAGTTCCTAATGTAGCTAAGGGTAAATTTGATCCAGGCATTGGGTTAACGCTTCCGTCGTCTGAATACTTACCTTTTCTGGCACCTAAAATAATTGCACCAGTTAAAGCAGCCCAACCACCAACACCGTGCACAATTGATGAACCAGCGAAGTCAAGAAAACCAGCTTCACTTAAATAGCCACCACCCCATGACCAGGATCCTTGTATTGGATAAATAAAACCGCATAGTAAAACTACAAAAACAAAAAAAGCTTTTAATTTTACTCTTTCTGCAACCGCGCCACTAACTATAGAAGCAGCCGTTGCACAGAAGACCATTTGAAACCACCAATCAGATCCAGATGAGTAAGTTGCATCGTTTTCACCACCAAAAGTTTTTAATTCATCTGATGGACCCCATATGGATAGGGTGCCAATCCAACCTGAAACATCCATATACATTAAATTATATCCAACAACAGCAAACATAATACCTGCAATTGAATATAGACCAATGTTCTTAGCACATTGTACAACAGCGTTTTTAGCTCTTACTAATCCAGTCTCTAGCATACAAAAACCTGCAGCCATTAACATAACCAAAAATCCATGAACTAAAAAAGAAAATGAATTAAATATGTAAGCGGTTTCAGCATCTGGTGCAGCATAGCTTAAACTTGCAAATCCAAATACCGTAAAAGGTAATAATAANAATACCTTCATAGATTTAGTCATAATAAACTCCATTAAAATTTTNCANGTGGAATATGNATGATTAAANTTGNAATTTAAAAAANANAGGNAAGAATACCTAAAAATTACTAATAAANGCCTATTTTATAGGCATTAAAAAAGGATATTTAATAAATTGTTTAATTTTTGATCAAAAAAATATCATTGAATTTATTAATTTTATTTATTGTGCCGTGCAATCTTAACAGATTCTACAACCTCATTAAGGAATTTGTATATTTCTTTTTTTCCTAGATTAACTGTTGCTTTTAGGGATCCAAGATCTTTCTCGTTTGTTTCCTTAATCAGTATATTAACTGCATTTGATGGAAGGTGCTCTTGTTTTTTATCCTCAAAACAAATATTCATAATTTGATCAAGATTGAAATAAAGAGCTTTCATTCTCTTTATAAGCATAAATTTCTTATCTTTTTCTTCTTGAGAAATTGAAATTGAATTGTTTTCATTCAAAAATTCCAAAAATTCGATATCTCTCTGTCCACCACCAGCATACTTCGTTTCAAACCATTTCAACTTTTCTTTTTTAACATCATCATTGTTTGAGGTTTTATCAGTTCTCATCAAAGAGATCTCATTTACAACTTCATCTGGGTTAATAGGAATAGCTTTCAGTTTATTAAGTAAATTTATACTTTTTGCTTTAAAGTCATTTTCATTAATAATTCTTGTTTTTTTGAGAGCTATTTTCTCCCATGAATAAGATTTTTTTAAATGATATTCCTCAAAGTTTGAATATGNACATGCAAGTGGTCCACTTTTACCTGAGGGTTTAAGTTTGGTATCGACTTCATACATAAAGCCTTCTTCTGTTTTAACTGATAAAAATTTTATTATTTGCCTNAATAATTCCATGTAAATTTTTGGATTTAATTTTTCTTTTTCTATAATATCATCATATAAAAAAACTAAATCTAAGTCTGAATTGGCAGTCATTGTNGACGTGGCGAAACGACCATACGCAATTACACTATATCTTAGATCTTCAACCTTAAATTTACGTGATATTTGTTCATGTATAAATTTTAATGAAAAATCAACTGTTGCCTGCGCCAGTAATGAGAGTTCGGTGGACGCTCTCTTAATATTTATTTCCTGATTAATTAAAGCAAATAAAATCTGAAATTTCAGTAAACGATGATTTTTTCTCATTGAATTTAATAAGGATTCTTCGTCTTTATGACTAATATCCAATTTATCTAACGAATTTTTATAGAAGGTAATATTACCATTTAATCTCATTGCGTATTCTGGTTGTAGGATATCAAGTAATTTTTCATCNTTTGCTAAAATATTTGNTAAATAACCAGAAAANAAAAANACTTTTGATAAATTTTCATATATGAAGGTGCTTTTTGTTAAGGTTTCAATATAAGAAAAATTGTATAATATCTCGTTAGAAAATCTAAAAAGTTGGTAAAGCCCTTCATTTTTATATTTTGATTTTAGAATTATTGGTATTATTTGGTCCCAAAAGAAAAAGAAATTATTTGAAATGACCTTAGAAAGTTTATCTTTAAAATAATCTTTAAAAAAATCTTTTATGTAAGCTTGATTTAGAGAATCAAATTTGTGAAATTTNTTTATAATTTCATAATCAAATTCACTTGATTCAATTTTGAAGTCTGTTGATAGTGGAATGTTAATTGGNATATGTAGTTTCTTGTGTAACATTCTNTAACCAATNATTATTTNGTTAACTTTAATANAANCTAACATATAATATTAAATTATTTCAATGTTCAAAAAAGGATTANCNGTGTCTAATTTTAAAGATCAAAATCTTNTANTTGGTAGATCAAGAGATATAGGNGGAATGGAGGTAAGGAGAGTNTTGCCTCATTCTACTAGNCAAATGGTGGGTCCGTTTATTTTTTTTGATCAAATGGGACCAAANGAGTTTATTACNGATGGTGGNCTTGATGTAAGGCCACATCCTCATATTGGTCTNGCTACATTAACTTATNTATTTTCTGGGCAAGTGTATCATAGAGATTCNTTGGGNTCTTCACTTATGATTAGTCCAGGNGATGTAAATTTAATGATNTCTGGNAGGGGTATAACACATTCTGAGAGAAAACCTCTTGATATTAAATACCCATANAAACTNTTTGGNATTCAATGTTGGATNGCNTTNCCNAAACATTATGAAACAATAAAACCTGAATTTTATAACNATAAAAAGAAGGATATACCAACCATNATAGATAAAAATATGATTNCTAATATTATTATGGGATCGGCCTATGGAAAAAAATCTCCATTAAAAAATATTTCAAATAGCACATTTATAGAAATTAAAATTAAGTCTAATAGCCTTTTAGAATTACCCCAAAATATTGAAGATATTGCTATATACTTACTTTCTGGAAAATTATCTTTTCTAGATAAAATAATCAAAGGTGGTGAGATGTTAATCCTAAATAATAAGTTAGATAATAAAATTAAGGTCTTAGAAAATTGTCATTGTATTATTCTTGGAGGTGATACCATGAATGAAAAAAGATATTTATGGTGGAATTTTGTTGCCTCAGATATGGAATTAATAGAAATAGCCAAAANAAAATGGCTNAANAAAAAATTTAAAATGCCANTTGATGANGTAAATGAATTTATTCCTNTNCCTTAATTCTNNANGNTNAGCTAAATTTAAAGAGNCAATANATGTATCTACCAGAACATTTCTTAGAAAAAGANATTNATGAAATTAAAAGAATAATTAAGGAATTTCCTTTAGCAACCCTTATAACATCATCTNCTAATGGACTAGAAGCAAATCATTTACCATTTCTNGTAGATTTCAAAAATAANGCTCCACAAANTCTCTTGGGTCATATTGCTATTGGAAACCNAATTTATAAAAATATTANAGATAATGAAGAAGTTTTAGTCGTCTATAAAGCNGAAGATAGTTANATAAGNCCAAACTGGTATCCAANTAAGAAAGAAAATCATNAAGTTGTNCCTACATGGAATTATCAATCAGTNCATTTATATGGAANAATTAAATTTTTAAANGATATCAAATCACTTCTTAAAATTGTAGGTAAGTTAACTAAATTATATGAAACNCAGNTTGGTGAAAGNGATCCTTGGACAATAAAACAGGCTCCAAAAGATTTTATGAANGANAAACTCTCAAATATNATTGGGATACAAATAAAANTTACTAAGATTTTAGCAAAATCAAANCTNAATCAAAATAGAGATNCNATTGATTTTAATTCAGTAAAGAATAAAATGTTAGAAAAAAATAAAAACATNCTTCATAAAGCCATGNGNCTNAANGCTAATATNAAATTAAGTTAAGGATTAAAANAAATGCACCTAAGTGACTTCATATCAGAGCAGTGTAAAGATAAGAATCTTGCCTCAATAATTAATAATATATCAGATGCAGCTATAATAATATCTAATGAAATTAAAAATGTAGATAAAAAGACTAATTTAGAAGTTAACTTGGAAAATAAAAATGCTGATGGTGATTTACAAAAACCATTAGATATATTTGCTGACGAAGTTTTGATAAATTGTTTAAAGGAATGTCCAGTTTCAGGTTATGCCTCTGAAGAACAGGACGGATTTATTGATTTTAAAAACGATCATAACTTAATTGTTCTTGCAGACCCTTTAGATGGTTCCAGTAATATAGATGTAAATGTAACAATAGGAACAATCTTTTCAATTATATCTAGAAACAATCTACCTATGACAGAAGCATTCCTTCAGAAAGGCACATCCCAAAAATCATCAGGTTTTTTTGTTTATGGTCCTCAGACTACCCTATTTTTAACTGTAGGTAATGGAACTTACTTGTTTGCTTTAGATGAGGCAAATCATAAATTTATATTAATTAATAGAGTAAATATTCCTCAAGTAACTTCTGAGTTCGCCATCAATGCTGCTTATAAAAGATATTGGGATAAAGCAACATTAAAATATATTGATAATTGCCAGCAAGGTGAAGACGGTATTAGGAGAAAAAATTTTGGAATGAGGTGGGTTGGTTCTCTTGTTGCTGATGCTAGCAGAATTTTAATAAGAGGTGGTGTTTTCTTATATCCTGCTGATACAAGAGAAAAATATAGTGAAGGAAGGCTTCGTTTGACTTATGAAGCAAATCCTATTGCTTTCCTAGTTGAACAGGCAAACGGAATGGCAACAAATGGCATTAAAGAGATTTTGAACTTAGATGTTAAAAAAATTCATCAGAGAACAGCTTTTATTTTTGGTTCTAAAGAAGAAGTTATTGAATTTAAAAATACCTGCAATAACATGTAATTTTTTTAAAAGTTTTATGTGATTTTCATAGATTAAATGTTATTGATATTGCATATTTAATTAACCTCTGGAGCTAACTAATGAGTGCACAGGTAAGACCTGTAGATAATTCTTCTTTGTTAATGGCAAATGCTATTAGGTTTTTAGCAATGGATGCTGTCCAAGAGGCAAATTCAGGTCATCCTGGAATGCCAATGGGTATGGCAGATGTTGCTACAGTCCTTTTCAAAAATTTTATAAATATCAATCCAGACAAACCAGACTGGCCTGATAGAGACAGGTTTGTTCTGTCAGCTGGTCATGGATCAATGTTACTCTATGCATTGCATTATCTTTTAGGTTACAAAGATATGCCAATTGAAAATATTAAAAATTTCAGACAAATAAATTTTAATACTGCCGGACATCCTGAATTTGGACACGCAATGGGTATTGAGACAACGACTGGCCCATTAGGCCAAGGTTTGGCAACATCCGTTGGGATGGCTCTAAGTGAAAAATTGCTGAGTAAAAAATTTGGAGCTGATTTAGTTAATCACTTTACTTACGTTATTGCTGGTGATGGATGTCTTCAAGAGGGAATTAGTCATGAGGCAATTGAGCTTTCTGGTCACTTGAAATTATCTAAGTTGATAGTTTTATGGGACGATAATCAAATATCCATTGACGGTTCAACTAATTTATCTAATTCAGCCAACCAAATTTCAAGATTTAAAGCGGCAGGTTGGCATACACAGTCAATTGATGGTCATAATTATCNAGAGATAGAAACAGCAATTNCNAACGCNAAAAANTCTANNAAACCATCTTTAATNGCATGTAAAACAAAGATNGGTTTTGGNGCACCAAATTTGGNAGGAACCTCTANGACACATGGTGCNCCATTAGGNANTGAAGAAATNGNTGNNACTAGAAAAGCNTTAGGNTGGNNNCATAAACCCTTNGAAATTCCAAAAGAAATTCTGTCTGATTGGANACAAACTACTGANAGNGCAAAAATTCNATNTGATAATTGGGAAAAAAATTTACAACAAAANCCTAANAAAAATAGATTTCTGTCTTACATCNANGGAANTATTCCAGAATCTTATGAAAGAAAAATNAATACTTTCNTAANACAAATGAAAAAAGAAATGCCTAAGCTTGCTACCAGACAAGCTAGTCAAAANACATTAGANGTTATAAATAAATCAATACCATTCACCTTAGGTGGTTCAGCAGANCTGACTGGNTCTAATTTGACCAAAACAANTGGNATGAAATCTATTANNTCAAGAAATTTTTCTGGNAATTACNTNCANTATGGAATTAGAGAACATGCTATGGGCTCTATAATGAATGGTGTAGCTTTACANAAAGGTTTNATTCCTTATGGNGGTACATTTTTNGTCTTNAGTGATTATATGAGAGCNTCNATTAGGCTTTCAGCNTTGATGTCNCTTAGAGTTNTTTANGTTTTAACTCATGATTCNATTGGNTTAGGCGANGATGGCCCAACNCACCAACCNATTGAACATTTAGCTATTTTGAGATCTACTCCAAACTTAAATCTTATAAGACCTGCTGACATTGTTGAAACAGCNGAGGCTTGGGATATTGCACTNAAAACNAATGGNCCAACAGTNTTGGCGNTGTCTAGACAAGGTTTAAAAGCATTNCGTTCNGAAAAATCCTCTGAAAATAAAGTAAGTAANGGGGGNTACGTNTTNNATGAAAACTCAAAAAAAAGAGATCTAACTATTATTGCNACTGGGTCTGAANTAGAGATTGCAATGGAAGCATCTAGTTTACTTAGTAATGATGGNATTAANGCNGCTGTNGTTTCNTTNCCNTGTTGGGAGNTGTTTGATAAACAAGANNATNANTATAAANNTAATGTTNTNGGAGAATNTCCTNGGATNGCTATTGAAGCAGGNACTGAAATGGGNTGGACTAAGTATATTGGNGAAAANGGNATNTTTATTGGNATGAATAGTTTTGGAGCTTCTGGTCCTGCTTCAGAANTATATAAACATTTTGGNATTACATCAGATGCTGTTGTTAATGCAGNTAAAAAACAANTATCATAAANTAANNTTAAGAGTTAATTCTAAAATGTCTAAGGCNATAAAAAGTATCGTAAGTCAGGATGTNAGNGATAAAGTTGTATTAATNAGAGCAGATCTAAACATACCTATCCAANATGGNAAAATNCAGGATATTACACGTGTTAGTAGATCNCTNCCAACAATCAAGTTTTTNTTAAAAGNAGGNTCAAAGATNGTNATNTGCAGTCATNTAGGAAGACCNAATGGNNAATATGNTGAAAATTATTCNTTAAANCCGCTTGTCTCAGCACTTTCTGATATTTTAAAAATTGANGTAAANTTTGTCTANATCNTGTATTGGNCAAGACGCNATTANNGCAAAAAAAAATCTTAAGTCTGGAGAAATTTTNCTATTAGAAAACGTTAGATTTCATAAAGGTGAAAGNGAAAATAACGCTGAGTTTGCAAGAGATTTATCAGATTTTTGTGATTTTTTTGTTAATGATGCTTTTTCTTGTTCCCATAGGGCTCATGCAAGTTTACATGCAATTACAAATTTCTTACCATCGTTTTCGGGAATATTACTTGATGAGGAAATTAATGCTTTGACATCTGTTCTGAAATTACCAGTCAAACCTGTTGCAGCATTAGTAGGAGGGGCAAAAATATCAACCAAAATAAATATTATTGAATTTTTGATAACTAAGATGGATTTTATAATTATTGGTGGAGCCATGGCTAACACATTTATTTTGGCTCAGGGTTACAATGTAGGCAAGAGTATGGTTGAGAGAGACGCAATAGATATGGCAACAAAAATTTTAGAAAAAAGTAAAAAATCAAACTGTAAACTTATTTTTCCTCAGGATCTCATAGTTTCTAAATATTTTGAAGAAAATTCTGATCACAAAATTGTTGATATTGCTAACATTCCTTCAGAAATGATGGCCTTAGATATTGGACCCAAGTCAATTGAGAATATTAAATCTATTTTCAAAAATATAAAAACATTATTATGGAATGGCCCTTTAGGTGCATTTGAAATTAATCCTTTTGGTATGGGAACTTTCACCTTAGCAAAAATCGCCGCAGATTTAACTGTAAAAGATGAACTAATTACTGTTGCAGGTGGTGGTGATACAGCATCTGCTCTTAATAAAGCAGGAGTTGCAGGAGACTTTACTTATATATCTTCTGCAGGTGGAGCTTTTCTTGAATGGCTAGAAGGTATAGAGTTGCCAGCTATATCAGCCTTAGGTAATAATTAGATAAATTTTGAAAGGAAGTAAAATGACTGTTCGTGTTGCAATTAATGGTTTTGGTAGAATCGGAAGAAATATTTTAAGATCAATAATCGAGTCAGGTAGAAAAGATATTTTAGTAGTTGGTATCAATGACTTAGGCCCTGTAGAAACTAATGCCCATTTATTAAGGTACGATTCAGTTCATGGTAAATTCCCATCAAGTGTAAAAGTTGATGGAAGTAATATAGATGTCGGAAACGGACCTATAAAAGTAACCTCTATAAGGGACCCAAAAGAGTTGCCATGGAAGGACCTTGATGTTGATATTGCTATGGAATGCACAGGTATTTTTACAAGCAAAGAAAAAGCTTCTATGCATCTTGAAGCTGGTGCTAAACGAGTTTTAGTTTCTGCGCCAACGAATGGTGCTGACTTAACTGTAGTTTATGGTGTTAACCATAACAAATTAACAAATGAGCATTTGGTTGTTTCTAACGCTTCATGTACAACAAATTGTTTAGCTCCTATAGCAATGGCCTTGAATAATGGTGTTGGTATCACTCAAGGTTTTATGACTACAATTCATTCATATACAGGTGATCAACCTACTTTAGACACTATGCATTCAGATCTTTACAGAGCAAGAGCTGCTGCTGGTAATATGATTCCAACTTCCACAGGTGCTGCTAAAGCTGTTGGGTTAGTTTTACCTGAATTAAATGGAAAATTAGATGGAGTATCGATAAGAGTTCCTACACAAAACGTCTCTGTAGTAGATTTTAAATTTAATGCTGGCAGATCAACCTCAGTTGAAGAAATTAATAATATCATTAAACAAGCAGCCGAGGGAGATCTAAAAAATATTCTTGGTTTTACAAATGAGCCCCTTGTTTCAAGTGATTTTAACCATGATCCGCATTCTTCCATTTTCCACATGGATCAAACTAAGGTTATGGACAATACTTTTGTTAGAGTTTTAAGTTGGTATGATAATGAGTGGGGTTTCTCAAATAGAATGTCAGACACAGCTGTTGCAATAAGTAAAACTATTTAAGTAAAAGTAATAACGATTAGAGTTAAAGTGATGACTAATCTTTTAATAGCACCTTCAATATTATCTTCTAATTTTTCAAATCTAAAAGAAGAAATTCAGGCAATTGATAAGGCAGGTGCTGACTGGATTCATTTAGACATTATGGATGGACATTTTGTTCCTAACCTTACATTTGGACCTCCGATTATTAGATCAATAAGACAAATTACTAAAAAGCCTTTTGATGCTCATTTAATGGTTACTAATCCAGACGAATATTTAGAAGCATATTCATCATCCGGTGTAAATATGATAACTGTTCATAAGGAAGTTTCCACTCATCTAGATCGAACACTCACTCGCATTCGTGAATTGGGATGTAAGGCAGGCGTTGCTATTAATCCTGCAACAAGTATATCTGGACTTGAGTTTGTGTTAGATAAGTTAGACCTAATTCTAGTTATGAGTGTTAATCCTGGTTTTGGTGGCCAAGAATTTCTTAATAGTTCAATAGATAAAATAAAATTAATTAAGAATTTAGTTGGAGATAGAGATATCAAAATTCAAGTTGATGGTGGAATAAACGATAAAACAGCCAGTAAAGTAATTCAAGCAGGTGCAAACGTTTTAGTAGCTGGATCTGCGATCTTCAAAGGAACAGGGTTGAAGAGTTACAAGAAGAATATTGATATTCTTCGAAGTAAAGCTTAAAAAATGAAAATTGAAGATTACAATATCATTTTTGATTTAGACGGAACATTAGTTCATTCAGTGCCAGATATGCACAATGCTATAAACAAAACCTTAAAAAAGTATAATTTAAATCCAATTTCAGAAATTAAACTTCAAACTTTTGTAGGTGAGGGTATGTTATCTTTATCTAAAAGGGTTGTAGATTTTTGTGGTGGTGAAAAGCAATTATATGATCTTTTTTATCAAGATTATAGGCAAAATTATTCAGAAGAACCTTATAAGTATAGTTCCTTAATGAGTGGCGTAAAAGAAACACTTGATTTTTTTTATAGAAATAGTGTTCCAATGGGTATCTGTACTAATAAAAGACAATTTGTTACTGAAAAATTAATTGATCAGATGAATTTAAAAAAATTTTTCAATGTTATAGTAGGAGCTAGAGATAGCATTCCATTAAAACCTCAGCCGGATATGTTACAACTAGCAATGAGTCAATTTAACACAACGAAAACTTCTTTCTTAATGGTTGGCGATACGATAAATGATATTGCTTCTGCAAAAGCAGCACAAATTGAATCTGTAGCAATTGCAGGTGGCTATACCGATGTTGACGTTAAGAAATTAAACGCAGACTATACGTTAGATAATATGAGAGATATTATTTCTCTTTTTAAATAGGATTAGATAGGGTCCCAGCTAAAAACATCACCACTGCGATCATTAGGTGTCATTGAATTTTTGAAAGCAGGTAGGGCTCTTTCTGCAATCCCTTCAGGTGTCCAACCATTCTCTGAATGAACAGATTTTACAGGTCTATTTTGATTAAATATAAAAAGTTCATTTAATCTTGCGCTA
>NZHB01000004.1 GCA_002691185.1 SAR116 cluster bacterium
ATTTTATCAAGGAAAATTTGTTTCAAATTTTTATCATGTTTTTTTAAATAATCACCGGCAAAAAATAATAATTCATAATGAGCCACTTCTATATTATTTTCAGATAATAATGGTTCATCTATCCGACCATCTGCATTAGTTGAAACAGTTTTAATTAAAATTCTTTCGCTATCTTGTATTTTGTATAATTTAATTTTAAGTTCTGCTGCAGGTNTCCCCTTGCTAGTGTCAAGAACATGAGTTGAGAGACCTGCCATTTNTTTCTCTGTTTAAATTTATATNAAATATGCTTAAATGCATAAAGATAATAATCTNAGGTGAATTAATGTACAATNANTCTTTTNAATTTCTTTCTCAAAAAATGGATAAAGNTGAAATAATAGACCTTCTAAAAAGTATTTATGAACATTCAGCTTGGGTGCCAGAAAGACTTCTATNTCAAAATANTAGTGAGATTAAAACNAAAGAAGAACTNNAGTTAATGATGCAAAATATTGTTGATAATGCNTCTGAAATAGAGAAACTTAACCTGATCAAGGCGCATCCAGANCTTGGTAAAAAACTTAAAAAACAAGAGAAACTTNCAAAATTCTCTNAAGAGGAACAAAAGTCTGCTGGCTTAGATCANTGCTCTGACCAGGAGTTTGAAATTTTAACTAATCTTAATAATGAATATAGATCAAAATTTGAATTTCCATTTATTATTGCCGTGAGAGGTTTAGGTAAAAACCAGATTATAGATAATATGAAAAAAAGAGTTAATAACAGTAAATCTCAAGAATTTGAAACTGCAATAAATGAAATTCACAAGATAGCTAAACTGAGAATTAAAGACTTACCTTATTGAAGAGACAAATCATTTTTATTAAAAATGATAAAAAAAATAAATTAATGTAATGTCAAATAGGTATACCCAAATTCCTACTTGGTTTAATTTCAAATTTTTTAATTTTAAGGTTTAATTTTATTAAATTCTCAATAAGTGTGGTAGCCGCAGTTATACCTTCAATAAAGGCTAAACCGTATTTGTCTGAAAGTGTTTTAGTAAGATCAGATATTCCAGCACTTGTAATTATTATTGCTTCAGGTCTTTCCTCTGAAATTGTTCTCTGAACTTCATGTTCAAGTTTTTTAATATTCCCTTTTGACATAGTTTCCATATCTAGTATTGGGACCTCAATAGACTTGAGCGAAACACATTTATGATCCATATCATATTTAATAAGATTATTTTTAATAGCTTCATGAGTTTGTGAGATATTAGTAATGATTGAAAATTTATTAGCAATTATATTAGCAGTATAAAAACTCGCTTCTCCTATTCCTAATATTGGTTTAGATGTCATTTTTCTAATGGTTTCAACACCAATATCTTCATATGATGCTACTATAAACGCATCTGAATTAGTGTTGTTTTCAACAGATTTTATCAGATCTGAGATGCTTGTTGTTTCATGGTGATAGTTAAAATAGTCCTCAACTAAATTTTCATTAATAAAAATACGAGAATTTTGGCCAACTACTTCTAAAGCTGTTTTTTTAAGTTTATCGTTAGACTTTTTGCTTGGGTACGGATTTAGAATACAAATTTCAATCTTCAAAACAAATGTCTCTATTTATTAATAATTTCAGGTAAATCAAAAACTTTTATATGAGGTAAATCTTTCGTATATTTTTTTATTTGAACTAATGTGGAATGAGCAGACGGACCTTGTGCAAGCGATGATGTTCCAATATCTTTGGTAAGAACATTTGGATTACCATGTATGCAAAAATCATCGCTTAACGGATCATACCATGCGCCAACAGGAAGGAAAACCACTCCCTTCATAACTTCTTTTGATATTGTCACCCCTGCAAGGCACTTGCCTCTATTGTTGAAAACTTCAACTATTTCTCCATTTTCTAACCCTCTTGATTTGGCNTCATCTGGGTTAATCTTGATTGCTTCTCTTCCTAATATTTTATCCTTTTGACTTTCTGATCCATTATCAAGTTGGCTATGCAGTCTATTATGGGGTTGACCAGAAATAAGTTGCAGAGGAAATTTTTTTACTAGGTCTGAGCCTAACCACTCATCTTGTTCTATCCATGCTGGGTGACCTAAACAATCTTTATAATTGAAACTAGCTATAGTTTTAGAGAATATTTCTATTTTACCAGAAGGAGTTGGAAGAGGATTTTTTTTAGGGTCAATTCTGAACTCTTCCAATAAAATAGTTTGTTTTTTTGGTGAAAGTACATTTTGAAATCCACTTTTCCAAAATTTATCAAAATCAGGTAATGAAAAGTTGGATTCTTGGGCACCTTTTATAGCCTCGTCCCATAAAAATCTTAGCCATTCATCTTCATTGCGATCTTCAGTGAATTTAGAAGAGATTTTTAACTTATCAGCTATAGAAGAAAAAATCTCATAGTCTGATTTAGATTCACCTATTGGGTCTATACTTTTATGCATTGGAGATATTGTCTGATCCCAATGTCTTATACCGATATCATTTCGTTCTAATGATGTTGTTGCCGGTAAAACAATGTCAGCGTGTCTGGCGAGACTATTCCACCAAATTTCATTAACAATTACAGTATCAGGTTGCTTAAATGCTTTAACAAGTTTTTTAAGGTCCATTTGGTGATGAAAAGGATTGCCTCCTGCCCAATAAACTAACTTTATATTTGGATATTTAAGATTTTGACCATTATAGGTAAAATTTTTATCCGGTTGCAAAAGCATATCAGAAATTCTTGCAACTGGAATAAATTCAGTAACAGGGTTTTTGAATTGATTTAGCGCAGGCCACTTATGAAATTGGACAGGGTTACCAATACCATTTTCTGCGCTATATCCTAATCCAAAGCCACCTCCTGGCAGGCCTATCTGTCCAAGCATACAGGCTAGGACTGTGATCATCCAATGTGGTTGTTCGCCATATTGTTGTCTTTGTAACCCCCATGCTCCAGTTATCATTGTCCTATTTGAACATATTTTTTTTGCTAGATTATAAATTGTATCACTTGGAATTCCGGTAATTTTTGATGCCCAATATGTAGTTTTTGCTTTGCCATCAGATATACCTCTTAAATACTTAGAGAATTCGTCGTATCCAGCACAATATTTATTTAAAAATTCTTTATCTAGCATACTTTCGGTTTCAAGTACGAAAGCTATTCCAAGCATAAGTGCGGTATCAGTTCCTGGTCTGATCTTAATCCATTCTGCATTACTAATTATATCAGCTTCCATTTCCATAGGACTAATATTTATAAATTCTATTCCTTTCTTGGCGCAACTTTTTATGAATTCTTTTGTTGTGTGTTTTCCAACACCACCCGATGTTACTTGTGAATTTTTAAGAGGAAGACCGCCAAACATCATAATAATTTTCGAATTATCTCTGATATTATTCCAATCAGTATGATTATCTAAAAATTGTCTATAAGACATTCCAATAACATGAGGCATGATTGTTTCACTAGCTGCGTAGGAGTAGGTGTTAACTGATTTTGTATAACCACCATAACAATTAAAAAATCTATGAAGTTGACTTTGTGCATGATGGAACCGTCCAGCAGAGCCCCATCCATATGAGCCAGCAAAAAAAGCTTTGTTCTTATATTTCTTTTTTACCCTATTTAACTCAAACGCTACTATTTCAATAGCTTCATCCCAGGTTATTTGTACGAACGGATCAGAACCTCTTTTGTTTCTGACTCTTTTACTTGCCAATGAAGTTGTGGGATTAGATAATTCTCTACGAATTTCTCTGAGATATCCTCTTCTCACATGAGGAAATTTTATTCTAAGTTTATCGTTAATACTATTAATTAATCCATTAGCTATACTAGAAGGGTCTCTATCGAGTTCATAAGGTTTTAATGCTACTAGATTATCATCTTGAGTTTCAGCATAATAGCTTCCCCAATGAAATGAGGTTGGTCTTTTAATTTTATTTGGCATCATTACCTTATTTTTGAAATATTTAAATTTATTATAATTGATTTAAATTATATTATTATCGAGGAACTTGGCAAGGTGTATTGCTTGAATGTTTAAGCCATCTTTAATTTGGCATCTGCATGAGGTTCCGTCTGCAATTACTTTGACATTAGCCTTATATTTTTTTATCGCTGGAAAAAGTTTATCATTCGCCATTTTCATAGAAATGTCGTAAGTACTTTTATCATAACCAAAGGCACCGGCCATACCGCAACAACTTGTATTAATGGTTTCGAATTTCAACTCTGGTACTTTGTTTAAGATTTGTTCAATTGGCTTTACGACATCAAATGCTTTTTGATGGCAATGTCCGTGTATTAGAATTTTTTCATTAAGACTTTTAAATTTTAAATTTTTAACATTTTTGACTAATAACTCTTCAAATGTGAAAGAGTTTTCTTTCAATAAATCAGAGCTTTGACTTTGGATTAAAGAGGGTAATTCATCTCTGAATGACAGTATGCATGATGGTTCCAAACCTACTACAGAAATTCCCTTTTTTAAATATGGTTTAAAGGTTGTTAATATTTTCTCTACTTCAAATCTTGCTTGATCAACTAAACCATTACTTAAATAAGTTCTTCCACAACAGAGTGGATTACTATTTTTTTTAGACTCTGGAATAAAGGGATAATACCCAGCTGTTCGTAAAACGTTAATAGCCGATCTTACGTTTTCTGGTTCATAATACCTATTAAAAGTATCTACAAATAATATCACAGGTAATTTAGTATTATTTTCATCTACTGAATTAGGTAGTTCACTATCTTTAAAATAATCCTTACGCCATTTTGGTAATTTTCTTTTTGCGGTAAAACCAAAGAGTACTTCACTGATTTTGGCTAGGCCTGGTATTTGATCTCTAAGATTCAAAAATATAGAAAATTTTGCTGCTAAAGGGGCGTATTTAGGTAAATATGAAACGAGCTTGTCTTTCATATTTAATCCTTTTTCTTGGTANTTTAAATGAGAATATTCAATTTTCATTTTNGCCATATCNACACCGGTTGGNCACTCTCTTTTACAAGCTTTACAGGAGACNCAAAGTTNCATGGTATCTGACATNTCTTTNCCATACATAGCNTNTTTTCCAAGTTGNCCTGAAATNGCTAACCTTAGAGTGTTAGCTCTGCCTCTTGTGGAGTCTTTTTCATCTCTAGTTGCTCGGAATGATGGACACATCACGCCTCCATCCAACTTCCTACAAGCGCCATTATTGTTACACATCTCAATAGCACCTTGAAACCCTCCTGACTTTCCTGTCCAAGAAGACCAATCTAGGATAGTATTTATATTCTCAGTATTGTAAGAGGGGGCATATCTAAAATATTCCCTAGTATCCAATTTTGGAGCATCAATAATTTTCCCTGGGTTAAAAATGCANGTTGGGTCAAATGAATTTTTAATAATCTTAAATAAATCAATCATTTTTTTACCAAACATGATTTCATTAAATTCAGATCTGGCTATTCCATCACCGTGTTCTCCTGAATAAGAGCCTTTAAATTTTTTTACAAGGGCACTTGTTTCATTGGCAATATTCCTCATTTTAGTAACGTCATCTTGTAATTTCATATTAAGAACTGGTCTTACGTGAAGACAACCAACTGAGGCATGAGCNTACCAAGTTCCTTTGGTATTATATTTATCAAAAATTTTGTTCAAACNATCTGTNTACTCAGCTAAATCTTTTAGNTCAACAGCACANTCTTCTATAAANGANACAGGTTTTGCATCTTGTTTCATCGACATCATTATATTGAGGCCAGACTTTCTCATTTCACTTACTTTGGATTGAAGTTGATTATCAATAACATCGATAACGCCTCCAATTTTTTTGTTGCCACTCCAAGAAAATCCGAGATCCTTCATTAGTTGATGAAGTTTTTTTAGCCTCTGGTGGTTTTCTTCCATATTCTCTTCGGCAAATTCTACTAATAATAATGACTCTGGGTTTCCTTTAACAACGGCTTCGACAGTTGGTTTGAAAATATCAATTTTCCTAGCTAATGCTATCATTGTATCATCTACCAGTTCTACAGCTACAGGGTCTAATGGTACAATGTGTTGGGCAGCATCCATGGCTTCATAAAAGGTAGGAAAATGACAAATTCCCATAATTTTTTTAGAAGGAAGAGGGGATAGTTTCAATTTTATTGAAGATGAGTATGCCAATGTTCCCTCAGAACCAACAAGTAAATGTGATAAATTTATACCATCACCAATTTTCCCATTTGGCCTATTGGCCATAGCATCATAAATTAAGGCTTCAATATTATACCCACCAACACGTCTAAGAACTTTTGGAAATTTTGAGAGTATTTCTTGTTTATTNTCNTTAGCAAGTTTAATTAGTTTNGANATAATACTNGGNGCAAATTCTTTTGATGATAAAATATTNTTCTCATCTAGCTTTCCAAAATTATACACCGAGCCATCTGACAATATTGCTTCAATCTCAAGGACATTGTCTCTCATCATGCCATACCTGATTGATCGTCCACCACAACTGTTATTACCGGCCATCCCACCAATTGTAGCTCTGCTAGAGGTTGAGACATCTACGGGAAACCAAAGGCCATAGGGTTTCAGGAATCTATTAAGCTCATCGAGAACAATTCCTGGTTCTACGATGCACGTCATATTATCCTTATCAAAATCCAATATTTTATTAAGATATTTAGAATTATCTATAACAATTGCTTTGTTTACAGTTTGGCCACATTGTGATGTGCCTCCGCCTCTAGCAAGCAATGGAATGTTATTTTCTCTTGAAAAATTTACTGTTTCAATTAAGTCGTTTTTTGTTTTTGGAACTAATACACCATAAGGCATCATTTGATAAATTGATGCATCAGTTGCGTATCTTCCACGAGTAAAATGATCGTTGTAAAACTCTGCAGAGGTTTTGTTGTTTAAGGTATTTAACAACTCATCTATATTACCGTCTGGCATTTAAAAACCTTTTAGTCAAAATAAATTCTATATGGAATGTTTATTGTAATAAGTGTATACATTATTTAATAAATATCTCAATTCTTTCATTTAAAGACAATATTAATACCAAGGAATTTAAAAATATGGTTAAAAAATACATGCCGGGTAAACATTTTTTACAATTGCCTGGTCCTTCTAATGTACCTGATAGAATACTTAGAGCTATGGATTATCCAACTATTGACCACAGAGGTCCTGATTTCACTGTTTTAGCTCATGAGTGTTTAGATGGAATGAAAGGTATTTTTAAGACTAAATCTGATGTAATTATTTATCCGGCTTCTGGAACTGGTGCTTGGGAAGCTGCTTTAGTAAATATACTCGATGAAGATGATCTTGTTTTAATGGTAGAAACAGGACATTTTGCTTCGTTGTGGAATAAAATGGCTTTGAAACTAGGAATAAAAACAGAATTTTTAGAAACTGACTGGAGAAGGGGAGTAGAACCCGAAAAGCTTTTAGACAGGTTAAAAAAAGATACAGAAAATAAAATTAAAGCGGTATGCGTTGTTCATAACGAAACCTCTACTGGAAGCACTTCAAGGATAAATGAAGTAAGAAAAGCCATTAATTCTGCTAATCATGAAGCACTATTAATGGTAGATACAATTTCTGGATTAGCCTCAATGGAATATAAACATGATGAATGGGGCGTTGATGTAACTGTATCTGGTTCTCAAAAAGGGCTGATGCTACCACCTGGTCTATCATTTAACGCTGTATCTGAAAAAGCTAAACTAACCGCAAAAAAATCAAAAATGAGAAGATCATATTGGGATTGGCATGAACAAATAGAAGCTAATAAGCAAGGATCCTTTCCTTACACGCCGGCTACCAATCTTTTATACGGTCTTAAGGAAGCCATTGCGATGCTTCATGAGGAAGGTTTAGATAACGTTTTCAAAAGGCATGACCGGCATGCAAAGGCGACTAGAGAAGCTGTACAGGCTTGGGGATTAGAAGTTCTCTGTGAAGAACAAAANGATTACTCTAGTGTTTTGACAGCCGTAATAATGCCTAATGGATACAATGCAGATGAATTTAGAAAAGTAATTCTAGAAAACTTTAATATGTCGCTTGGTAATGGACTTTCAAAACTTGCTGGTAAAGTTTTTAGAATAGGCCACTTAGGAGATTTTAATGATTTAATGTTGATGGGTACGCTAACCGGAATAGAAATGGGTTTTGATATGGTTGGNATACCTTATCAAAAAGGAGGAATTACTAAAGCTACAGAAATCTTGGTTAATAAATAACTTTCAAATGTGTTTTTTTCCTGAAATTGCGACTTGGTTACCTAATTATGTGATGGGTGAAGTATTTTGACAAAAATTAAATTTTTTCAAGGACTACTAAATTCTCTATTTGAAAAACCCAAAATTAATAAGTCTTTAAATTTTTTATTTGAAAAGAAGAAAGCTCTTACAACAAAAGAATATGTTGAAAATGTTGCCACTGCAAAAGGTGAAGTTTCTGCACTTAGTCATGCAGAACTTTTAATTACTCATTGTGAGCAACTGAATGACAGTGAATTAATNAANTTTTTCTTATTATTGAGAAAANATTATGAATTTAANTNAGATGATTTGTTGTTAGCTATGCAANACTANGAAACAAAAAAAACATCTGAAAATTTAGTTAAATTAATGAAACTGTCCGAACCNNNAAGAAGAGANATNTTTAGAAGATGCAATGCTATTTCAAGAGGGACAGTNAGGTTGGTNAANTTAAGAAAAAAATTACTTGAATTTGTAATAAAAAAACCAGAGTTAAAAGCAGTTGATTTTGATTTAGTTTATTTATTCAAAAATTGGTTTAATAGAGGATTTTTGATTTTAAGACCTATTAATTGGGAAACTCCTGCACATATATTAGAAAAAATCATAGCCTATGAAGCAGTCCATGAAATAAATTCATGGGATGAATTAAGAGCACGTTTAGCTCCAAAAGATCGGAGATGTTTTGCTTTTTTTCACCCTGCAATGCAAGATGAACCAATAATTTTTGTTGAGGTTGCTTTAACAAAAGAAATACCGTCAAATATTCAAAATATACTTCAAAAAGAAAGAAACTTTCTAGAGCCTGAGGAGGCTAAAGTTGCAGTGTTTTATTCAATTTCTAACTGTCAGAAAGGATTAACTGGTATTTCTTTTGGTAATTTTTTAATTAAACAAGTCGCTACTGATTTGAGTTACGAATTCAAAAATTTGCATAAATTTGTAACATTATCTCCAATTCCTGGTTTCAGAAAATGGTTAAGAAATAAATATCCTAAAATGGATGTAAAAATAGAGAAAATTAAAAAACCTGACCAATTATCAAAAATAAAAGATAATTTAATAAACTGTTTAGGTGAATATTTCTTCAAATCTGAAAGATCTGATAAAATGCCAAATGATCCGGTAGCAAGGTTTCATTTAGGGAACGGTGCGTCCTTGGAACAAATAAATTTTCTTGGAGACATCTCACCAAACGGCATAGATTTATCTGGAGGATTAATGGTAAATTATTTATATGATCTTGAAGTAGTTGAAAAAAATCATGAAACATTTGTTTCAGAAAAAAAAATTAATATTTCAAAAAATGCAAAAAACAGTTTAATGAAATATTATAAAGAAATTGACTAATTCAATTATAAAGGAAAAGGATGTTTGTTTTTAAATACATATTAATTTTACTTTCAATTATTTTATTCTCTGTAAATTCTTATGCAAAAGAGACAAAATATAGTTGCAAGCCTAAAAGTGCTGCTGCTGTTAGATCGAATGGAATTCAGGTTTTTAAAATTACCGGTGATGAAAAGCCCGTGCAAATTACAATTCAAGATGGTAAAGGAACAGAATCTGGTTATTTTTTAGTTAATAAATCTAAATATGAAATATTAGACCTTGGTACTGGAAAGGCGTATGCGTTCGATAGAAATGAACCATGGACACATATTCAAGATATATTCTTTTTAGATAATAATGTTTTGTCTTTTGTATTAGCTGCAAATGCCGCTATTACGAGATATATGTGTAATCAATCTAAATGATTGTCTCTAATTATGTTTTTAAAATTTAAAAATTATAAAAATTAAGATGCACACTCAATCACAATTAATAAATTTTTGCACATCAGTCTTTGTTAAGTTAGGCATGGATGATAATAAGGCAAAAGATACTTCAGAAATATTAATTGAGGCTGATATGATGGGCCATTCCACGCATGGTATAAGGCTTTTACCATTATATATTAAAGATATTGAAGCAGGAAATATGACTGTCAAAGGTAACGAAGAGACAGTTAAAGATACTGGTAGCTGTCTGACAATAAATGGTAATCATCTACCTGGTATATGGTTAACAAAAAAATTTCTTAATCTAGCTGCCGAGCGTGCACAAATTTATGGTACATCAACGGTTCTTTTAAAAAACAGTCATCACAATGGTGCTTTAGCTGCATATATGCTCCCAATTGTTAATCAAGGTTTGGTACCTATAATAAAAAGTTCTGTACCATCATCTGCTACAGTTGCACCATTTGGTGGAACTAAACCTTTGCTGACACCAGATCCAATGGCTATAGCTTACCCCACAAATGAAGACCCTGTTATAATTGATATTAGTGCTTCTATAACAACTAATAATATGATTGCTGATAAAATTGTTAAAAATGAGCTCTTTGCATTTAACTGTTTATTAACATCTGAAGGTTTGCCAACTAACGATCCAATAGAAGTACAAGATAAAAAGGGAACCGTAATGCCATTAGGAGGACTTGAATATGGTCATAAAGGTTTTGGTCTGGCACTTGGAATAGAAGCTTTATCCCAGGGATTATCAGGCTCAGGAAGGAGCAAGAAGCCCAAATTTATGAACCTTTCTACATTCATACAGGTTATTGACCCTGAAGCTTTTTCAGGCTTGAACGCATTTAAAAATGAAATGAGTTTTCTAACAGAGCAATGTTTAAAAAACCCTCCAATAGATAATAACAAAAAAGTCAGAATGCCTGGACAGTCTGCGATGAGAAAAAGAAAAAAGGCGATTAAGGAAGGTATTATACTAAGTCCTGAAACGAATAGTACTTTAGAGGAAATTTCAAAGAAATTTGAAATATGTCTTTAATACTTCTTTATCTTCCTCTCCATTGACTAATTTCGCCAAGAAGCCCAAGAAGCTTTTTAAGTTTATCCTCACCATAACGTTTTTCAATGGATTTATATATTAAATCCATGTCAGGTGCTACTTTCTTAAGCATATCTTCGCCAAGTGTGGTCAGTTTAAGGTTGATACGACGGCCATCATCAGGATCAACAAACTTTGTAATAAAGTTTTC
Source organism: SAR116 cluster bacterium (assembly GCA_002691185.1). GTDB lineage: Bacteria > Pseudomonadota > Alphaproteobacteria > Puniceispirillales > Marisalimonadaceae > Marisalimonas. The sequence continues at coordinate 11,312 of NZHB01000004.1, forward strand.
TGTTTCAAGCTTATTTATAATTCTGGATAAGCTTGGGGCTAGGATACAAGCATCGAAAGCAACTTGTCCTGCGTCAGAACAACCTTTCTCTCCCAAAACTCTCAACACCCTCCATTGTTGTTCGGTAAAACCGTATTTCATTAGTATAGGCCTTACTGATAACATCATTGACTCTCTTGCTCTTAATAAGGCTATAGTGAGAGACTGACTTGTTTCAGGGTAATATTTATTATCCGCTTTATTAATTTGCTTACCACCCCCAAGGTTAATTTAGAATTACAAACCTTTTTCAAATATACACATATTTGAATAAAAATATACTTTTGCAAATATATTTTTTTTTCTTAATAATAAAAGCTTATTATTTTTACAAAAGGTTTTAATTGATGAAAAACATTGCAAAAGAAAAGATTTTAAAAAATGAATTGTGTCTCGGGGTTGGACTTAGGCAAACTAGAACTGCTGATATTGGTAAAATTATGTCTACATGCGGTTATGATTGGTTATTCATAGACATGGAACATAATAGTATGGATATCGAT
>NZHB01000005.1 GCA_002691185.1 SAR116 cluster bacterium
CTTGGCGCCACTCATTGTTTTGATAGTAGAAATAATGATACAGTTGAGGCTATTAGAGATTTAACTAATGGCGGTGTAGATTTTGCTATAGATTTAGCAGGGGTCATAGCTGCAATGGATACAGCCTATCAAATAATTAGGTATGGAGGATCAGTTGTGACAGCAGGTTTGTCACCAATTAATACCAAATTTAGTTTTAATCATAGTGACTTAGTCGCTCAAGAGAAATCTATATTAGGAAGTTATATGGGTTCTTGTGTTCCTGTTAGAGATGTTCCAAGATTTCTAAATCTATATCTTCAAGGTAGACTGCCAGTTGATAAATTAATTGATGGTAAAATAGGTTTCGATAATTTGAATGAGGGATTTGATAAGTTATCTAAAGGTGAAGTTGTAAGACAGATCCTTTTGCCTAATGGTTAATACATTAGATCATTTTCCAATTCTTATAAAATATACTCTTGGTATTTTTCAAAACAAGGCCAATACCGTTAAGTATTAATTTCATTATGTTTTCAAAATAGGATGGCCTTATTATATCAATAAAAGCACAGTATCTTAAATCATCTTCTTCGTTAAAACTTTGATGAATTAACGTATCATCAAATATAAATAAAGGGTCATATCTCCATTTGTTTATTCGTCCATCAGCTTCAATGAAGGAACCTTCTTTTTTAACTTTATTAAAATTATATAAAATACGATAGGTCATCCTCAAGGGACCAAAATGCCTAGACGTTGATGTCTTTTCTCTAAATAATGATACTCCAATTGTTTTTATATATTTATAATCTTCATTAAATTCAGGAATGGTGTCATCTAGTTTATACCCATACCATTGGTAAAATAACATGGTTCTATTATCTTCTTTATTTTTTTCAAATCGTTCGGAGATCTTTTTTTTATTTTCATCAAATAGTTGAATAATTTTATTNATTTCATTTTGATGACCTGATGGAAGATCTTCAATCTTAAAAGTATGCAGGTTTCTAAAAGATAATAAATCTGCAAAAAGATTTAGTGGTGACAATATGAATGTTAAAAAACCTTTACCTAAAAAATACTCTTTGATTAGTTTAGGATTCATAGTTTTGTGTCTTGAGACATCAATTAAACCACATATTATCCATATAGGGATTATTGAAAACAAATTAAAATTAATAAAAAGAAAATAAGAACTTATTATTATAAGTATCAATAGAAGTATTTTGAATAAAGTATCCATTTAATTNTAAATTTATTATTAATAACTATAACCTATATTTTAACATCGCCTCTATCAACTTTTATTTGATTTGTTATAATAAAATNAATTATTAAAATTNATAATTGATAANAGGAAAAATTATATGCCAAGTTTTGATATTGTNAGCAAAATAGATATGCCCTCAGTTCAAAATGCACTNGATGGTGTTAAGAAAGAAATAAATACTAGGTATGATTTTAAAGGCAGTATGTGTGAAGTAGAGCTACAGGATGATAAAATCATTTTAAAGGCAGATGATGAGCTTAAAAGAAGACAGGTAGAAGAGCTGATTATAACTCATTTAACCAGGAAAAAAGTTGATACTGGTGCACTGGAGTTTGAAAAACCTGAAGCAGCAACCGGTAATTCTATTCGGCAATCTGTTTTGATCAAACAAGGAGTTGAGAGAGNAATAGCGCAAAAAATTATAAAAGCAATTAAAGCATCNAAGACTAAATTGCAGACGTCGATACAAGGTGATGAAGTAAGAGTATCAGGTAAAAAAAGGGATGATCTTCAAAACGCAATTCAACTCATAAAAGAATTAAACTTAAAGCATCCATTGCAATATGAAAATTTTCGAGATTAAACCTTAATTATATGCGCTCTTTCATCTCTTTCATTCCAAGTTGATGCATTAATTCGGGAATAAAACTCTAACAAATGATTGTTGAATATTGCAGGTTCCTCCAAGTTAATTGTGTGGCCTGTTTTAGGAACAATTAATAAACCAGAAGTTTTGATAGTTCTTTTAAGAAATAACCCAACTTCAAGACACATATCATCCTCATCCCCATTAATAATTAATGTAGGTGCATTGATACTGCTAATCTCTTTTTCGAGTTTATATAAGTTAGGTCTTTTGTTTTGAACACCTAGAAGAGTATTAGCTGATCCAACGGGATCATGTTCGATTAACTGATCATGGAATAACTGCCAACCATTAGGATCTTTAACCTCAAACTGTACTCTCGATGGTCCAAGTGCATACTCAGAACCAACTTTTTTCATCCCTTTATTTCGAATGTTTTCAGCTGTTTCAAATGATACGTTAGAAAAGTCGGCCTCTTTATTAAAATCAATTTTATCAAGTGGAATAGCTCCATATCCACATCCAGCAATAACCAAACTTGAAACTCTATCTGGAGCGTTTATACCTAAATGAAGAGTTGCAAATCCTCCCATTGAAAGACCTACAATATGAGCTTTATCAATTTCTAAATTATCCATAACGCTAATTATGTCTTGCCATGCTCTTTTTTGACTATATTGATCCTCATTTTGAGGAACATCAGATGGATAATAACCTCTAGCACAGTAAGTAATACATTGATGAAATCTTGAAAAATAGTTTACCTGAGGTGCCCAGCTTCTATAATCGCCGGCAAATTCATGCACAAAAATTATTGGGTCACCTTTACCAGTGCTTTCATAAAAAAGATTGATATTATCATCAGTTTTTATAAATGACATTTTTCTCTCCCAGGTATACTTTTTTAAGTATATAATAGTTTAAATTTTACCAAATACAATTGGCTTATNCATGGAAATATATAATCTTTTAAGTTCAGATATTTCTGCCATTTTTATTACTCTTAAATTGGCTCTTATCACTTGCTTTTTCCTTGCTATAATAGGTACCCCATTAGCTTATTATCTTGCCTTTGAGGCAAAAAGTTCAAAATCTTTTTTGGAAGCAATCGTTACTCTCCCGCTAGTGCTTCCTCCAACTGTCATAGGGTTTTATCTAATCATTTTTTTTAGTCCTGAAACATCATTAGGTAAGTTTTTTATTATGTTAACTGGAGAGCAACTTATTTTTTCATTTTATGGGCTTGTGTTTGCATCCATTATCTATTCTTTACCTTTTTGGGTTCAACCTCTTCAATCATCATTTGAAAAAATTGGCAAAGATACTGTTAGGACTNCTTATACACTTGGGGCAAACCCACTAGATACATTTAAANATATTATAATTCCTCTATCTAAAAGAGGTTTTCTAACATCATTCATCATTTCCTTCGCTCATACAATGGGAGAGTTTGGTATTGTTTTGATGGTTGGTGGNGGTATTCATGGCAAAACTAAAGTTATAGCCATTTCAATTTATGATCATGTTGAACAGTTATCATTTGGTAAAGCTCATTTTCTCGCTGCTGGCATGCTTATTTTATCTTTTATTATTTTACTCAGTTTATTCTATTCAAATAGAACTAGAGTAGTGGGGATAAAGTAGTGACAGATTTAGATGTACGAATAGAAGGAAAAGTTGGAAATATTTTATTTAATTTTGAGCATAGTTTTAACTCAAAAGGAATAACAGTTTTATACGGCCCTAACGGTGCTGGCAAAAGTACTATTATTTCAGCTATAGCAGGATTTAGTAAAAATTTAAAAACTACTATTACTTACAAAAATATTGATTTTGATGGTTCTAATAAAGTGCCAGCATATAAAAGACCGTTTGGTACCATGTTCCAAAACCCTATTTTATTTGAACACTTAAAAATTAAAGATAATCTAGAATTTGCCGAAAAAAGAAAAAAAATTAGCTTTAATGTTAATAAAATAATTCCAAAGAAAGAACTGATAAATCACCTTGATTTAGTTCCTTTATTAGACAGGTATCCCGAGGATTTATCTGGCGGTGAGAAATTACGAGTAGTATTAGCTAGAACAATTTTAACAAAACCAGACTATCTTTTTTTAGACGAGCCTATGTCAGAAATTGATATAAGGTATAAAGCAAAATTATTGATTTTCTTAAAAATGATAAATCGAAAATATAAGATNCCAATTTTATANATTACTCATTCTNTAGAAGAAATATCACAAATAGCTGATGAATTAATTCTTATTAATGAAGGNAAAAAAATAGATTGTGGTCTTTTNCCAGATATCTTGAATAANAAATCATTTCAAAGTTTGATTGGTANGTTTGAATCAAGTTCTATTCTNGNAGGANNTGTAGTTTCTTCGAANNATNNCTTAAACATAACTACTTTAGATATAAATGGTCAAAATCTTATTGTTCCTGGCAANCCTGCTTNTCAAGGTGATAATGTAAGGGTAAGGATAAGGTCTAGGGACATTTTAGTTTCTCCAACTAAGCTTATCTCTCCAGTTGTTGAAAACGAACTGGAAGGTTTAATATTAAAAGTTGAAAAAGAGTGTAACACTGCTTTTACAGAAGTTGTAATTGCATTAGTCGATTCCAAAACAAGAGAACTGGCTCAGAAGGTTAGAGCTAGAGTAACAACTTATAATTATCAGAAGATGAATTTAAATAAAAACTCTAAAGTATTCGTATATATTAGCTCTGTATCAATTGATAGGCAGGCCTACCAATCTATTTAAAATTTTTATTATACTCTTTCTAATATTATTGAACTTCCCTGACCAACCCCTACACACATCGTGCATAAAGCATATTTTTTATTTTTTTCTATTAATTCATGAGCCGCTGTTAAAACCAATCTTGTTCCAGACATACCTAGTGGATGCCCAAGAGCAATGGCTCCCCCGTTAGGATTAACTCTCTCGTCATCATCAGTAATACCTAATGATCGAAGGCTTGCTAATCCTTGAGCGGCAAAGGCTTCATTTATTTCGATAATATCTATATCATCCATTTGTAATCCAGCAATTTTCAAAGCTTTTAGGGATGCTGGTACTGGTCCAATTCCCATATATGCAGGTTCAACACCGCAGCTAGCAGCTGATACTATCCTTACCATAGGGGTTAAGTGATTTCTCTTAATCCCATCCTCACTTGCAACCACAAGAGCAGCTGCTCCATCATTAACACCACTTGCATTTCCAGCAGTAACACTTCCATCTTTCCTGAATGGAGTGGGAAGAGCTGCAAGTTTTTCAATAGATGTACCTCTTGGATGTTCGTCTTTATCAAAAATTATTGCATCTCCTTTCCTTTGAGGAATTTCAACTGGGGTAATTTCAATTGCAAGCCTTCCATTAGAAATAGATTTAGCAGCTTTTTGTTGGCTTGCTAAAGCCATTTTGTCTTGATCATCACGACTGACTTGATATTTTTCAGCGACGTTCTCAGCTGTTTCAGGCATCGAGTCTATCCCAAATTTTAACTTCATTTTAGGATTTACAAATCTCCACCCAATAGTTGTATCGTAGATTTCAGCATTTCTTGAAAATGGTGTACTTGCTTTTGGCATAACAAATGGAGCCCTGCTCATGCTTTCTGCCCCACCAGCTATAGTGAAATCTGCTTCTTTAGATTTAATCATTCTTGATGCANCAGAGATAGCTTCCATTCCTGAAGCACAAAGTCTATTAAGGGTAATGCCAGAAACAGTGTGTGGCAGATCTGCTAATAAAAGAGCCATTCTAGCTATATTTCTATTATCCTCACCTGCTTGATTGGCATTCCCATAAAAAACTTCTTCTAAGTTATCCCAGTCAGTTTTTGGAAGTTTTTGCTTAATAGAAACAAGTGGAATTGCAGCCAAATCATCAGTTCTAATTGATGACAAACTTCCTCCGAATTTCCCAATTGGTGTTCTAGTGCCTTCACAAACGAATGCCTCTGTCATTAGGTTTCTCCTTAGTTAATCAATTACTGTTAAAATTTGTGTAAATAGGAATTTGATTAGAATTCCAGATAGTGTATTTTTTCATTATTGATTTAAAATCTTCGCTTTCCATTAAGTTATGCAACCATTTTTTTAAATAATTAAAGTCTAGACGATCAAACCAGTTTTCATCTACATTCCTAAATTGTCTAATAAATGGAAAAATTAAATAATCTAACAAGGTTACATGATTACAATTTATATATTTGCTCGTCTTTAATAAATTATCTAGATTTAATAAAAAATTCAAATTTTGATCTCTATTAAAATTTCTATCAATTCCTTTATAACGGTTTGGATATTTATATTTATCTAAATTACTTTTAAAATTCTNATCAAGGTTTTTTAAGAGTTGTTCAAACTGACTTTTAGATAAATTACACTCCGACAGTAAATTATTTGGATCATTAATTTCCAACGCCCAATTAATGATATCTAAACTTTCCTCCAAAACTTGTCCTGAATTTGTTAATAAAACAGGAACTGTTCCCTTAGGAGACANTNNCAAAAACTCTTTTGGCTTATTATTTAATTCTATTTCTCTTATCTCTACTGTAATTTGAGATGATTTTATCACCATACGCGTTCTTATAGCGTATGGACATCTTCTAAAAGTATATAAAATAGGATATTTTATATNATTTACCATAATTTAATCTTAGATATAATTTAAAGAAGATTAAATAATTTTTTGTCTATAGAATTTATTAAGATTATTTTTTGGGGTTATGATCTGTTTCGTTTAAGATAATGTTGTCTATATGACCGTGCTTAGTGAGTTGGTAAACAGTATTCCAAAGCGAAGGAGGGTAATTTTGTCTAATGTTTTTTATCATATGAAGAATGTGCTTTTCTTCAAAAATATTATCATTTTTAGACTTTCTTACTTTATCTAGCGGAAAGGGTACGATCTGTGCCATTAATAATTCTCCTATTACAAAAGAGAGTTTGCAAATAGCTTGCCGACTTTTAGATTTTAAAAAATAATTTTAATCTTTTTTTAATATTTGATGTATAAACTTAATACATCTTATTGAGGACTGTAATGTGAGTAATACAAATTTTTTTAGATCGACGAAGATAGTGGCTACAATTGGAACGGCAACTGATGATTATGAGAATATAAAATCTTTAATTAAAGCAGGTGTTAACGTTTTTCGTTTAAACTTCAGCCACGGTAATCACGGGGATCATTTAAAAAGAATAACTTATATTAGAGGTGCTGAAAAAGAGTTAAATATCAACGTAGCTATTCTTGCAGATCTCCAAGGGCCAAAGTTTAGAATTGGAGAGATGAAAAAAGATATTAAGGTCATAAAAGGAAATAATTTTACTTTTGATAAAGATACAAAAATAGGTGATTTTAATAGAGTCTATTTATCGCATGAAGAAATATTCGAAAGTTTATCAGTTGGCTCAAAAATATTAATGGACGATGGAAAACTTCAGTTTGAAGTTAAAAAAATTACTAATGAAAAAATACAAACAGAAGTACTTGTAGGAGGGACAGTTAAAAGTAATAAAGGTGTAAATTTACCTGATGTGGTTATAAATACAAATCCATTAACAGAAAAAGATTTAGATGACTTGAAGTTTATATTAAATCAAGAGATTGATTGGATAGCTCTATCTTTTGTTCAAAAGTTAAGCGATGTTGAAGAAGTAAAAAAACATATAAAAGACAAAGCTTTAGTAATTGCTAAAATAGAAAAACCTTCTGCATTAAAAGAACTTTCGCAAATTGTTGATGCTTGTGATGGTATAATGGTAGCTAGAGGCGATCTTGGTGTAGAGTTACCACCTGAAAAAGTTCCAGGAATCCAAAAAGAGATAATCCTAGAATGTAGGCAAGCTGGTAAGCCGGTAATAGTAGCTACCCAAATGTTAGAATCAATGATTGAGTCACCGGCACCAACAAGAGCAGAAGCTTCAGATGTGGCAACGGCTGTGTTTGATGGTGCTGATGCAGTGATGTTGTCTGCTGAAACAGCAATTGGCTCTTTCCCAATCGAAACTGTAAATATAATGGATAGAATTATTTCTTCTGCTGAAAGACACATACACAAACATCCAGGCGATGGACCTCAGGGCCTTGTGGCTGAAAGTTTCGTTTACAACGCTGTCTCTCGTTCAGCTGTTAGCCTTGCAGAATCTGTTAAAGCAAAAGCAGTTGTTGCTTTTACAGCTTCAGGAAATACTGCTTATAGAATGGCAAGAGAGAGACCTAACTTGTTACTAGTTGTTATGACGCCTGAAGTTAATGTTAAAAGAAAATTATCACTTTTGTGGGGAGCTTACCCATTTTTAAGTAAAGTGCAAGGTTATGAAGCAGCCATCCAAGAAGCTAGAGAAATAATTACTAAAGAAAAACTAGCAGCAAAAGGTGACAGTATAGTCGTTGTTGCAGGTATGCCTTTTGGTATTTCAGGCTCAACTAATTCAATACGAGTTGTTGAGATATAATAGCTTATTTTTTACCTAATCTAACTGAAACCATTTTATCTGGGTTACTTGGTGGTTCCCCTACAGCAAGTTTTTCAACGGCTTCCATACCAGATACGACTTGGCCCCAAACTGTATATTGTCCTGTAAGGTGACTGCATCCATCAAAGCAGATAAAGAATTGACTATCACCACTATCCGGGTTCATAGATCTAGCCATTCCAACAGTACCATATTTATATTCATAGTCCGAAAATTCTGCTTTAAGATTTTTACCTGAACCTCCAGTNCCATTTCCATCTGGGTCACCAGTTTGAGCCATAAAACCAGCTATAACTCTATGAAATATTATCCCATCATAAAAACCTTTTTTTACAAGCTCTTTAATTCTTTTGACGTGGTTAGGAGCGATTTTAGGAAGCGTTTCAATAATTACATTTCCCTGCGAAGTTTCTACAGTAATAAATTTACTATTATTTGCCGAAGCTTTTTTAACTGGTTTTACCATAGTTACACACATTACCCCTAAAATAACAATTATAAATTTTTTAAACATAACTCTCTCTTTTNATTACAATTACATATAAAGTTTGAAGGATTTAAATCAACAAGTTTCTTAAATTAATGCGTCAATCTGCTCATCTGATAAATTTCCCGGAACTATTGTAATTGGTACCCTACATAAATTACTTCCTTTGTTAATTATATAATTTATGAGTGGACCGGGATTACCATGCTCAGTCGATACGCCTAAAACTAAAACTCTTATGGACTCCTCTGAGTTTATTAAATTAAATAACTCTTCATGTATAATGCCCTTTCTAACAAATGTCTTNGGTTTAGGGGCACCCAATTTTTCACAATATTGACTTAATTCTTGGAGCAATTCTTTACTAGCTTGCTCAGTTTCCTTTTCCATAATTTCAGTAACGCCACCCCATAATTGTCCCTCAATAGGTTCAATGCACCTAAAGAGGGCAAGTTCTCCTCCAGCTGTTGCNGCTCTTCTGGCTGCGTAATATATCGCTTGATGTAATTCTTTAGAATCATCAGCTACAACTAGGAACAATCTATTGCTTTTTTTACTATTCTTTTTTTTATTAATATTTTGTTTACTGCTCATTAATTCACTCTTAAAATCTTCTAAAAATCAAGTTTGCACTCCAACCTATTAAAACAGCTAATAAAACTGCNAAAATACCATAAAGAGTTGAATAATTATCTGCTATTTTATAAATCTCTGCACTAAATCCAGATTTAGAAACANTAATAGTATTTTTTTCTTTAGATATAAGATCACCATTTCTGTAATGCAATATTTTTACATCAAACTCTCCTACAACAACGTTAGAAGGTAATCTTAAATATGATCTAAATAAGGCGTTTTTATTCAGAGTTACTGAGTTTTCATTAACACTCCATAATTTAGACTTAATCATATTTCTTGTTAATGCTTCTCGCCAAGTTTTATCATCAACAATCTTCGTTCCGGGTTGTATCCTTANATTTAAATTATTTAGACCAATTTGAGACAATTTTTGAGTTTTTTTATTTAAAATTTCATCTATAGGTCTGTTTGATGATATACTAAAATACTTTGGNGTATTAATATAATTTACTTTCTNGGTATTAATCCACATTCCAAAAATTTTTTCTTTTTTCTGGATAGTTACTAATCCCTTAGGGCCTGTGACAACTACAATTATATCATCACCTTTTTTGCCATCGTAAGCTCCAAATAATAGTATTTTAGCTCCTAAAAAATTTGTAGAAATTTCAACATTTTCTTGTGATAAATCTGCTACAATTTCATTTTCAGTTTTAGCCTCAAATGGTATTGATAACGATAAAGAAATTAAAAAGAGATAGAATATCAAATGCTTCACTATATTATTTTACCTACTAATAGTAATTGAAAAAAGGTCAGATGGTACAGTTACCAGATCAGATAATAATTTAATACTTACTAAAATAATAAGCATAGATAGTATTAATCTTAAGTACTCACCTTTTAGAATATTACTAAACTTTGCCCCAATTTGAACTCCTATGACAGAACCAAATAAGAGTATTGTTGCTAAAACGATATCTACAGTTTGGTTCTGTGATGCTTGTAAAATTGTTGTGTTTGCGGCAATAAATATGATCTGAAATAAAGAAGTTCCAACAACTAATGAGGTTGGCATTCCTAAAAGATAAATCATTGCAGGAACAATAATAAAACCTCCTCCTATACCCATAATGGCAGCAAGTATTCCTACAATTAAACCAATNAAAATTGGAAGTAATATTGATATATATAATTTTGATTTTCTAAATCTTGTTTTGAATGGAAGACCATGAAGCCAATTATGTTGGTGTAATTTACCTCGTGAGACTCTCCCTTTTCTTTTCCTCAATATTAACCTNGAGGACTCATATAACATTAATCCCCCTATTAAACTCAGAAAGATCACATAAGAAACTTTAATAACGAAATCTAATTGGCCAATTCTACCTAAAAAGTTAAATATAATTACTCCAATAGAAGAGCCCATAACTCCTCCTATTAAAAGTACACTTCCCATTTTAAAATCAACATTGTTTCTTTTCCAATGAGATAAAACACCAGAAACTGAAGGTCCAACAAGTTGGTTAGCCACAGAAGCAACAGCAACTGGAGGAGGAATTCCTAAAAACATTAAAATGGGCGTTAATAAAAAACCTCCACCAACGCCCACCAAACCCATAATAAGGCCTAGGAAAGTTCCAACCCCTAAAATTGCTAATGAGTGAATGGGTTGCTCAGCTATTGGGAGATATATATACATAGAGTTTTCTTTATAATTACTATATCTATAATAGTACATTATTTACATTTTAAAAATAATTAATTCGAGTACNCCATTGATCAATTTTGTTACAAAAAAAAATCTTATAAATTGTGTTTATAATGTTAGNAATGCTGGTGATAGAGATCGTACAATTGGTCGTTATTCTGAAGCAGGTGTAATGGTGTTATTTACGAATAATGAAGAGGAAAAAAACAACTCAATACTTATAATAAAACGAAAAAATAATCTTAGAAAGCACGCGGGGCAAATAGCTTTTCCTGGTGGANGAAGAGAAAAAACTGATAAAAATTTACAAGAAACTGCCCAGAGAGAAACTGAAGAAGAGGTTAATATTTCAAGAGATAAATATGAAATAATTGGTCATTTCCCAAAATTTTATACTGGAACAGGATATGTTGTTACACCATTCTTAGGCATAATGGATAAAGACGTCGAACCAGAGAAATTAATAAAACCTAATAGTGATGAGGTAGATAAAATTTTGTTTGTAAATGCGAAGTTTTTGTTATCTCCTAAATATCAGATTAGAGAAAAACCTCCTCTAGATTCAAGCATGCTCATGACTTGGAAAATAAAATATGGTACTGAAAATATTTGGGGATTGACAGCNAGAGTATTAGTAACAATTTCAGCTGGATTAGGTTTAAGGGAGTTTCCGCCATGCGACGATATTTAATAATATTTTTAGCTGTAATATTTTCAGTTATTCTCTTTTTTCTAACAAAGTATCTTTTACAGAGAATGACCGTAAACAATTCAGTTTTTTTTGCTTCTTTAACAAGTNTTATAGGTTTTTGTATTTTTCTTCTCTTTGGTTTTTTATATCTTGAGTCTAATGCTTTTGATCCAAGTTATTCTTATAGTCCTCCATCAATAATTGATGGNAAAGTTAAAGATGGAAGTTTTTCAAAATAAAATGACAAGGGTTTTAAGTTATACCTCAAGACATAATCAAATTTTTTCTTAAAAATAAAAATGTTAAAGAGATTTTTAACATTGNAAAAAGTATTGATGTAAAAATATGGATTGTTGGAGGAGCAATTAGAGATTATCTTTCAAATTATCCAGTAAAAGATATAGATTTTGTTATTAATATTGATATCAACTCGTTTATAAAAAAAATTAATGACAAGAAAATTAAAGTTCATAAAAAAAATATCAAATACCATACAATCACTATTATTTTGGATAATAACGAATACCAAATTACCAGTTTAAGAAAAGATATTAAAGCTTTTGGAAGATCAGCCGTTGTTGATTTTGTAAACTCTATTGGCATTGATGCTAAAAGAAGAGATTTTACAATCAATGCGTTGTATTTAGATTATGATGGTAATTTAATAGATCCTCATAATGGTTATAAGGATATAATTAATAAAAATTTAAAATTTGTAGGTAATCCAATCGAAAGGATCAAAGAAGATTACCTGAGACTTTTTAGGTATTGTCGTTTTTATGGTAGATACTCAAGGTATGATGATTTGTATAATTTACAACATCATATTTTAAAATTAGTAAACAATATTAAAATTTTATCGAATAAAAGAATTATAGAGGAATTTTTAAAAATTCTTTTAGAAGACAATGTTGACTTTTGTTTAAATAAAATGAAAGAATTAGGTTTAGATAAGTATATCTTTATAAATGCTCAAAATAATCAAAATATAAAAAAACATCCTGGTTTTAAAATCAAGAGCTTTTCAAAAATTAAGCAAATAAAGTTATATGCCAAAGAATTACTGCAAAATGAAAAGCTTGATTTAAACTGTGTATTAATCCCTCATTTATATGACTTAAAGCTGAAGGATATAATTGTTGATAGATTTCAATTTAGTAAACAAAAAATTAAATATTTGAATTTTATTAAAANAATTAAGAATTTTAATTTTTTTATAGANNATAATTACCTTAAACAAATNACTNCGAAAGAAAAANAAATTAAAATTTTACAGTTTGTATGGGAATGTAGGGTTAAGGGCGATTTTAATAATAAAACTATTTTTAAGAATGATAGAATACCCTTTAATTGGTATAAATTAGCTTTGCTTCATATTTTACCAGTCAAAATAATTGATCAATTAGATTTTAATAAATTAGTTTGGCCAAGTTTCCCATTATCTAGGCAAGAAATTAGATTATTGGAACCTGGACTTAATCATCAAGAAGAAAATAATTTATTCTATAAATCAGAAGAATTCTGGGTTAAGAATGATTTTAAAAATTCAAAAAAAGATCTATTAAATTTTGTAACCAAGTTNTCAAAACGAAATAAATGCCGATGAATATTAAATCAGAAATGCTTTTGAAATTGAAAAATCAAAAATCATGTGATGAGTTAGAAAAAATAAATTTCAAAAAACAAGAGGCAGCCAATTGGTTTGTTCATCTAAGAGATGAAATATGCAGATCATTTGAAAAGATTGAAAACACCCCTTACAATAATGAAAAAACTTCCTTTGACCAAAAACAATGGAAAAGAGAAGGAGGAGGCGGCGGCGTTATTTCTGTTATGAAAGGTAATATTTTTGAAAAAGTTGGTGTCAATATTTCTACAGTTTATGGAGAGTTTTCAAAAGAATTTAGAAGTCAGATNCCAGGCGCTGAAAAAAATGGTAAATTTTGGGCTTCAGGTATTTCNGTAGTTTCTCATATGTTTAACCCTTTCGTTCCTGCCGCTCATATGAACACAAGATTTCTTGTTACAGGTGAAGGAGAAAACCAAAAAATGTGGTTTGGCGGAGGAGGNGATCTCACCCCTATATTTGAAGATTTGGTATCAAAGGAAGTGTTTCATCAGAGCTTTAAAGAAACTTGTGATAAATATAATCTCTCATATTACCCCCAGTTTAAGAAATGGTGTGATGATTACTTTTATTTACCGCATCGAAATGAGGCTAGGGGCGTTGGTGGGGTTTTTTTTGACTATTTATATAATGATAATTGGGATCANGATTTTGCCTTTGTCAAAGATATAGGNAAAACTTTTTTATCATCATATTGTCAAATTATAAAAAATCGTTTTCTAACAAAATTTAATGACAAACATAAAGAAGATCAGTTGATAAAAAGGGGAAGGTACGTTGAGTTTAATCTTTTGTATGATCGTGGTACGATGTTTGGTTTGAAAACAGGAGGAAATACTGAAGCTATCTTAATGAGTCTGCCTCCAAATGTTAGTTGGAAATAATTATATTTATTACTAATATTTTCAACTGATGTATTGTTAATTTAATTGTCAAAAAAATATAATTAGAGCAGAAAAAGACTAGAANTTTATTCAAAGAATGTTTATATAAAATATAACACTCTACAAGGAAATCTATGTCTACAAAATCTAATTCAAAAAGCAGCAAAGATGAGTCAAAAAGAGACTTTCTNATCGTATCTACATATGCAATGGCTGGGATAGGTGCAGCTTCATTTGCTTGGCCATTAATTGATCAAATGAACCCTGCNGCTGACACTCTTGCATTAGCATCTACAGAGATAGATTTATCCTCTATGGAAGAGGGTCAAGCTATTACTGTTCAATGGAGAGGCAAACCTGTTTTTGTACGTCATAGAACAGCTGAAGAAATCAAAAAAGCTCGAGCTGTTTCGTTAGAAGAAATGAGAGATCCTGAGTTAGACGAGCAACGTGTAATTAATGAAAAATACATTGTTCTGGTAGGTGTTTGTACTCATTTAGGNTGNGTNCCNCTTGGACAAAAATCNGGTGATGTTAAAGGGCAATATGGTGGNTGGTTTTGCCCATGNCATGGTTCTCATTATGATCATTCAGGCAGAATTAGAAAAGGACCTGCTCCAACTAATCTAGAAGTTCCAAATTATAAATTTTTATCAGATANCNTCATTAAAATTGGTTAAANNTTNTANCAAANATATGAAATTTTCACTAAGGAGTAATTAATGTCAAAATCTAAATTCAAAAACCCTGTAGTTAAGTGGATTGATTATAGATTACCAATATTTTCTTTTATGGATCATGAACTTAATCATTATCCAACCCCCAAGAATTTAAATTATTTTTGGAATTTTGGTTCATTGGCAGGAATTGCATTAGTAACAATGATTATAACTGGCATAGTTTTGTCAATGAATTACACACCTCATGTAGATTACGCCTTTGACTCTGTTGAGAGGATTATGCGTGATGTAAATCATGGATGGTTGATTAGATATATACATATGAATGGAGCAAGTTTCTTCTTCATAGTCGTTTACATTCATATATTTAGGGGGCTATATTATGGCTCTTATAAAGCTCCAAGAGAACTTTTGTGGATTTTAGGTGTTCTAATTTTATTATTAATGATGGCAACTGCTTTCATGGGTTATGTTTTGCCATGGGGACAAATGAGTTTTTGGGGTGCAACCGTTATCACTAATTTGTTTTCTGCTATTCCTTTAGTTGGTGAAAGTATTGTGACTTGGTTGTGGGGAGGCTTTTCTGTTGACAACTCAACCCTGAATAGGTTTTTTTCCCTTCATTTTGTTCTTCCATTTGTTATCGTAGGTGTAGTTATTTTGCATCTGGTAGCATTACATAGGTTTGGGTCTAATAACCCGATTGGAATAGATGTTAAGGGAACACAAGACACTCTCCCTTTTAATCCTTACTATACCATCAAGGATTTATTTGGCCTTGGAGTCTTCTTAACCTTGTTTGCAGCTGCAGTATTTTTCTTCCCTAATTTTATGGGGCATCCAGATAATTATATAGAAGCTGACCCGTTAGTAACTCCAGCTCACATTGTTCCTGAATGGTATTTTCTGCCATTTTATGCAATTCTAAGAGCTATTCCTGATAAGCTTGGTGGCGTTTTGTTTATGTTTGGCTCTATAGCAGTGTTGTTTATATTGCCTTGGTTAGACAGATCACCAGTTAGATCTTCTCAATTTAGGCCTATTTTTAAAATCTTCTTTTGGATACTTTTGTTAGATTGTATTTTGCTTGGCTATTTAGGCGCAATGCCTGCCGAAGGTATATATGTAATATTATCTAGAATAGCTACAGCTTATTATTTTTTTCATTTCTTGGTCCTATTTCCATTACTTCCTTACATTGAAAAAACTAAGCCTCTACCTATTTCTATTTCTGAACCTGTTTTAGGTGGAGGGGCAATGGCTCCGGCATTTGCTACCAGGGAGAAAAAATAAGTGTTAAATAAATTCCCATATTTTTTCTCTTTGAGTATTTTTAAATCTATTTTGTTCACTATTATGTATTTAGCTCCTTTCGCAGCTTTTTCTGCTGGAGATAAAATTGAATATCCTAAACAAGATTGGTCTTTTTCAGGTGTTATGGGTACTTTTGATCGTGCTTCTCAGCAGAGAGGCCTTCAAGTTTACAAAGAGGTTTGTTCTGGTTGTCATGGTTTAAGACTTTTAGCTTACCGTAATNTAAAAGCTATTGGATATAACGATGACGAGATTAAAGCTTTTGCTGCTGAAAATAGTGTTAATACANTTAACGATGAAGGTGAAACTGTTGAAAGATNTGCGCGTCCTAGCGACAAATTTGTGTCTCCTTACCCAAATGTACAAGCTGCTCGANTAGCTAATGGAGGTGCATATCCACCAGATTTATCATTGATAGTTAAGGCAAGGGCTGATGGTGCTAATTACCTTCATGCTCTACTTACTGGATATGTTGAAGAGCCTACTGGTAAGAAAATTCCTGATGGTATGTATTANAATAAATACTATCCTGGTAATTTGATTGGGATGCCACAACCTCTATACGACGATGGTGTAACTTATGCTGATGGAACAAAGGCTTCTCCTGAACAAATGGCAAAAGATGTAACAGCCTTTCTGGCATGGGCAGCAGAACCTGAGTTAGAGGAAAGAAAAAGATTAGGCATTTCCGTTATATTATTTTTACTAGTACTAACTTTGCTATCTTATTTCGCTATGAAACAAATTTGGGCGCCAATTAAAAATAAATAATTAGGAAAGATTTTTTTCTAAAAACCTAAGNGATCTATCCAAAGCTACCTTTGAACTTGTTTCATTGTACTGTCTTCTGTGATTACAATTAAATCCATGATCAGCTGGGTAGGTATAAGTTTGTACTTTTGGCCTTGCTTCTTTAAATTTTCTTACGCTCTCTATAGGTATACCTTGATCTAATTCTCCAAAATGGGTGAGTACGTTGCATTTAGGCTCTAATTCTTTCAAGTTTGGAATATCCCCACCATAGTAGCATATAGCTGCAGAGAGTTTGTTGTTTTCACATGCAATTCGCCATGAGAGGGATCCTCCCCAACAATAACCTATCACGCCTACCTTGCCAGCTGAACAAACTACTGAAATAGCAGCTTCTATATCTTTAAGTGCGTTTTTATCACATAGACTTTTTAGGCCTCTTCCTTTTTTTATACTTTTTTCATCATAACCAAGTTTTACGTTTCTTTCACTTCTATCAAATAAGGAAGGTGCTATTGCAAGATAACCTTGATCAGCAAAAAAGTTTGTTATTTCTTGTATATGAGTATTAACTCCGAATATTTCTTGTAAGATAACAAGCCCAGCTTTTGGTTTGCCCTTAGGCTGTGATAAATAAGCTTCAAACAAATGATCATCTAATGACTTGATTTCAAAAAATTCACTCATTTTATCCCCTTTTAGACGTTAAATCTAAAATGAAAAATATCTCCGTCTTGTACTATATAATCAGAACCCTCAACTCTCATTCGTCCTGAGTCTTTAACGGCTTGTTCACTTCTATAAGTTAAATAATCATCATAAGAAATTGTTTCAGCTCTTATGAAGCCTTTTTGAAAATCTGTATGAATAGTACCTGCAGCTTCAGGCGCTGTTGAGTCTTTTTTTAGTGTCCAAGCTCTGGCTTCTTTGGGTCCTACTGTAAAAAAAGTTAATAAACCAAGCAAATCAAAACCTTTTCTTATTAGCCTATTCAGACCAGATTCCTCTAACTTTAGGTCCATAAGAAATTCATTTTTTTCTTCTTCGTTTAACAAAGCAATTTCAGCTTCAATAGCGCCTGAAATTATTACAGATACACAATTTTCTTGCTTTGCCTTTTCAGAAATAACTTGAGAAAATTCATTGCCCAAAGCAGCATCTTTTTCACTAACGTTACACACATAGAGAACGGGCTTTGATGTTAATAGGTTGAAAGTTTTAACCTTTTTTATCTTTTCATTATCAAAATCTACTGACCTTACTGGCTTACCTTCTGATAATAAAATATGTAAATCCTTCATTAGAGCTAAGTCTTTTTTTGCATCTGGATCGTTAGATTTTGCCTTTTTGGAAAGATTTTGTATTTGTTTATCCAAGCTATCTAAATCTGCTAACATTAATTCCGTTTCAATAATCTCACAATCCCGTAAAGGATTTATTTTATTTTCAACATGAGTAATTTCAGTATCCTCAAAACATCTTAAAACATGAACAATAGCATCTACTTCTCGAATATGTGATAGGAATTTGTTTCCTAAACCTTCCCCTTTACTGGCACCACTAACTAAGCCTGCAATATCTACAAATTGCATTTGCGCCGGAATTACTTTTTGAGAATTAGCTAATTCAGATAGCTTTTTCAGCCTTATATCTGGTACAGCTACAATGCCAGTATTCGGTTCAATTGTACAAAAAGGATAGTTGGCAGCTTCAGCAGTTGCTGTTTCTGTAAGAGCATTAAACAAAGTAGATTTGCCAACGTTTGGTAAACCGACTATTCCACATTTAAATCCCATTAATATTACCTCACTTAAAATTCAATGATTCTATTTGGTTAGTGATTAATAGATTAATTTCATTAGTAATTTTATCTAGGGTTTTATTAAGCCAATTTATTTCCTCGTCTGAAGTAAAATCTGATAGGACCCATTTAGAAATATTTTCTTGGTCTAGTTTTTCATAGACTTTAGAAGGTCTAGATACTCCAACTCTAATTCTATGATAATCCTTACCAATATATCGATCTATACTTTTTAACCCATTATGTCCATTATGTCCTCCACCAATCTTTGTTTTTATTCTTCCTTGATCGAGGTCAATTTCATCATGAATAACATATATTTTATTAATTGGGATATTATAAAAATCTTTTATTTCTTTCACTGCTAGCCCAGA
>NZHB01000006.1 GCA_002691185.1 SAR116 cluster bacterium
TAGCTGAATAGCTCCTTCCACAATTCTTAATGAAGGTCTACTAAAGTATGAATTTGAATCAAATGCATAAATTTGTTCTTTTTTTATTGCATCTAAATGGTTTATACTATCGTCATTATAGATATTTTGTGCAAAAGTTTTATTTTCTTCATAATTATAACCACAACAAATCAGTCCTATATAATCTGGATTTAAGTAACTAATTTCTTCAGACAATATTTCTCTAGATTTTTCTCCTTTTTCTCCAACAGATGATAAAAATCCTGACATTTCTATTTGTTCAGGGATCCAGTGTCCTGGAGTAAAGTAAGGTTCAATCCATTCGAGTAATAAAAGACTTTTATTAATCCTTTTGTTTGTAATATTTTTAGATTTTTGTTTTGCCTCATTAATTAGTTTTCTTGCAATCTCCTCTTTACCAACTATTTCTCCAATCCTTATTATATCTTCGCAAATGTCACTAAACGTTTTTCCATTTAGTGATATGACTTTGGTTTTGTTGAATAGCGTGCAAGGTATTTGGTTAAATTTAGCCTCTATTTTATCTTTTGAAATGGAGCATACTTCACACAATCCCTGAGTTATTATCAAGTCAGGATTTAATTCAAGAATTTTTTCATTATCTATTTCAAAAAGAGGTAGGCTTTGCTCAATAGCGCCCTTAACAATACTATCAATTTTGTTTTGACTAGTATTTTTTGATATAATACTTGATGTAACTCTAATTTTGTCTTTCACGTGTAATGGATAATCACATTCGTGGCTTATCCCGCATAGATTTTGTGATAAGCCTAAATCACATATAATTTCTGTAGCCGCTGGTAATAAAGTCACGATCTTCATATTTATTTCATTTTTAAAATAATAGCTTACAAATATCTCTAGAATTTACTTAATTAGTAAATCTTATCGTATATTTAATTAGTTTTACATTTTAAAATTTTAAAATATTGTCAAGATCTATTACTAAATAAAAAAACATTTTTGTATATTGAGTAGTAAATAATGCTAGAATTGTCATTTTCAGAAAATATACTTCTGACGACTTTATCATTTTTCACTGCCTTAATGACATCACTTGCAGGAGCAGGTGGCGGAACTGTTTTGCTAGCCGCAATGCTTCAGTTTATGAATCCTGCAGAAGCTATACCTGTTCATGGAGTTATACAATTTACTTCTAATTTAACTAGAACATGGCTATTAAAAAAATTTNTAAATTGGTCNATAGTTNTAAGGTTTACTGNTTTATTACCAGTAGGTGTCTATATAGGTCTTCAAATTTTTCAAAATATTGATGCCAATNANATTAAAAATTTGATTGGNANNTTTATTTTGTTAGCCNTNATTTTTCANAATTTAAAATTTATCAATAAATTTTTCTTACCTGATTATGCTTANTATTTTNTNGGTNTTTTTACNGGTATTNTAAATATTTTAGTTGGNGTAATNGCNCCTCTTTTAGCTGTAATNTTGAAACAAAGTNTNAGTNAAAAAAAATCTATNGTNGGAACANTAGGTTATTTTGGTTTAATAGGAAATTTATTAAAAATCATTGGCTTTACTTTGATAGGTTTTTCATTTTATGAATATATTGATACATTCTTAATGATTATACCTGCTACATTAATTGGAAGCAGGATAGGTCAATTATTATTAAATAAGATTAGCAACAAATTATTCACTGTAATTTTTCAAATAATTCTAATAGCCCTAGCTATAAGACTTCTATTTATCTAACTTTGAGCTNGGTAAAANTATAAATAATATAAATTAGTTTTTAGAGATTTTTTCCGCAATTGATAGTATCCTATACATCTCTCTAAGCACTGGTTTTTCTATTAATTTACCATCTATAACTACTAGGCCGGTGTTGGCTTTTTCAAAAACAGATACAATCTTTTGAGCTTTTTTAATTGCTGATTTTGAAGGAGTAAATACTTCGTTTAAAATTGGAATTTGCTTAGGGTGAATAGAACCTTTTCCACTAAACCCAAGTTCTTTAGCCAATATAGCTTCTTTTCTCATACCTTCTAAGTCTTCCAAGTCAAGATAAGGGACGTCAATGGCGTCAATGCCGGCAGAAGCTGCTGCATGCACGATTCTAGATCTTGCATAAAGAAGTGGTTCCCATTTGTTTTCACANCGCAATTCAGCAGACATGTCAACGCCACCAAAAAACAATGCATCAATCCTATTAGAACAATTAGCTATTTTATACACGTTCTCTAGTCCNTCATTAGTTTCTATTATTACGTGTATTCGGCAATCATGTCCTNTTTCTGATAACAAATTATCTAAGAGAATAATCTCATCTGANGTTTTAACTTTAGGAATCATAAGTGCAGGAGGAGGAGAATCAGTTTCTAAAATTGATTTTACGTCATCAATTCCAAACTTTTCTCTTAAACAATTGATCCTAAGTATTCTTTCAATACTATCTTCAATTTTTTTTTCTTTGAAAATTTTAATTGCTAGTTTTCTGGCTATTTCTTTATCTTTAGGAGCTATACCATCTTCAAGCTCTACACAAACCATATCTGCTCCTGAGTTTAGAGCTTTTGGAAACATCTCTGGTTTTAGACCAGGTGTAAATATAAAGCTTCTTCTAGATTGGATGTTTTGTTTATTTTTCATTTTTATTCTTTCTTATAAAAATAGCATGATACTTTTCATGATCATATTTCGAATCTACAAACTTTGAATCTACTTGGAAACCAGCATCCTCAAATATTTTAATTACTTTTTTGATATTCTTATTTGGAGCAGTTTCTTCATTAAAATTTTGAATACCNTCAAATTTACATGCAATTAGCCCATATCCATTAAATTTTAGTATTCTATAGAATTCTTTTGCGTACTCATTCAAAGGTTTTAAAAAATAAATAACATTTATTGCTAATAGTTTATCAAAAGTATCATCTACTATAATATCAACCATGTTTTTGGCATCATNAGAAAAAAATTCTATATTTTNATTCTTAAATTTATTGATTAGTTTTTTACGAAATTTGTCACTTATTTCAATAGAAGTAATTTTTTTATCAGTAGATCTAACTAACATTTCTAATGCTTCACCATTTCCAGAACCAATTTCTATGATTTTATTATTTTTTTTTACATTGAGTTTTTTGACTGCGTCCTTTATGACAGATTTATTAAAACTGACCATTAATTCAGTTGCAATATGTCCTAAAAATCCATTTCCAGGACATTCCATATTTTTTGTCATTAATTTAGTGTGTTTTAATTTATTATAAATGTATCTAAAAATTTTAAACTTAAAGTTATTCATTACAAATAGCCTTATTTAAAAAAACCATTAAATTTTCATTAAATATTTTTGGTTGCTCGATATTTATAAGGTGTCCAGCTTTGGGAATTATTTTAAGAGAGCTTCCTTCAATATCTGTCATAATTTTTTTAGACATGGAAGGAGGAGTTAGTGTGTCTAGTTCTCCAACCATTATCAAGGTAGGAACTTTAATGTTTTTAAAAATATGAAGATGCTCAGTTCTCATTGAGCTTTCAATTGTTTTTAGATAACTTTCTTTATGAAGAAGTGACATTGATTCAACTAGTTGTTCATAAGCAGAATGATTATTAATGTCACCTATCAAAGTTGAGGCTACTATTGGAGCGATATCTTTTGGTTCTTTNCCATTTAAAAGAGGTTCTTTTCTTAAATTGATAAATTTCTCTATTTCGGTNGGGCTCAAATTTGATAAACCAAAATGTGTGTCACATAGAGTTAGAGTTTTAACATAATTAGGGTACTTATCATAAAATAGAGTTGCAATCTGCCCACCCATTGAAAGTCCTACAATGTGGGCTTCAGTCTTTTCAAAAAAATCAATGACACTTCTTAAATCATCTAATATATCTTCAAAATCTAATTCACCATCGTAGTCATCACTGTCACCATATCCTCTTGTATCCCAAGCAANAGTTAAAAATTTTTTTGCAAAGAAATGAATATTATTTTTCCAGTTCTTTTTATTGCCGCCTATCCCATGAAGGAAAATTATCATTTCACCTTCACCTGAGTAATCAACNGAAATAGAAGGTGTCTTTCCAATTTTTATGCTAGTTACATTCATCTGATTTAAAATCGACTACTTGGTAAATTTAAGAATTCTAATTCTGATTGTGTTGAATTTCTATTTAAAATTTTATTTCTATGTGGAAACCTTCCAAATTTTTTTATAACGTCTTTATGCTTTAGTGCATATTCGTAAGTTTTGGGATTTGTGTNTTTTTTAAAATAAGGTAAACNAAACTCTTGGTCATCTAAACTTTCACTATGCATTAGTGGCATTAACATAAAGCTATTTTTATAATATTCATTTTCTTGGAAAAATCGTTTTTCAATTGCGATCTTACATAATTGTTTTGCTTTTTCATCGCCTTGATATGCCTTCGCACTATTCCTAAAAACATTTCGAGTAAATTGATCTAAAACAANTATTGATGAGATATATGTNTCTCGNGATACAACAAAATCTTNTATATTTGTTTTGAGATGAGNTTCTATAGTCTTCATAAACTTNTNTTTAATAAGATCATCAAATTCTTTACTTTTTTTAAACCACATCTTAGGAGTGCATTCTACAAACCAAAAATCGAGTACTGCATGGTTGTTGGTCATTATTTAGTTTTTCTTAAAATTTTAGCAATTTCTTTTCCCATTTCTTTTTGACCAAAGAAGGGGGCTTTTTCACATGCTTTAGCCAGTAAGTTTATATCCTTAGTTTTTAAATATTCTTTCCAAAGAGATTGCATTAAAATTTCAAGTTTCATGCGTTTTCCATAACAATTTTCGACTTTTTATATATGATAAATAGGTAAATCATTATACATAAATTAATAATGTTCCAAAATATCCCATTTATAAAAGCTAACTTGTATGATTTCGTAAAGTCATAAATTTCGCCTGATAACCATCCTCCTAATGACATTCCAACAATGGTAGCAAAAATTAATAAACCAACTCTTTCAGCAACTTCATTTGAAGGTAAAAATTTACTAATAATTACGGCATATATTGGTACAATGCCGCCTTGTGATAAACCAAAGAAAATTGCAACAATGTATAAAGACAATTGACTGTTGAATGGAAGAAACATTGTGAGGGAAATAGCTTGCAAAGATGAACCAAGAAGTAAAGTTTGAATTGGACCTATTTTGTCTGATAAAAATCCAAAAATCACTCTACTTGCAACAGCTGCAAATAACATAAATGATAGTATTTCTGTCCCAACGGCTAGTCCATAACCATTGTCAATGCATAATGGTACTATATGTACCTGAGGCATAGACATTGCTACACAACAAAATACACCAGCAAACATTAATAAGACTTGTACTCGCTTATTACTAATTGATAGCTTGACTTTTGAATTTATATCNTCCNTTCTTGATGNTAAATTTTGATTNAGATCAATCTTTGGTTTTTTATTACCTAAAAGATAAAATAAAATTGGTATTAATATACTGCANACTATCGCAATGAAAAGGTGTGCATTTCTCCAATCACCGTCCAGAAGAAAGTCTTTGATTAAGAAAGGCCAAATTGCACCACATAGGTGTTGNCCACTTGCAACAAGTGAAACAGCGAGACCTTTNCTTCTATAAAAATAATTAGAAATGTCAGCCATCATTGGACCAAAGAATGCCGCTGCTGAAAACCCTAAAAAAAATTGAATAANAGATAGAAAAAAAACATCTCTTACAAAAATAGATAATATATATGANGCTACTANAAGGCTTAAAGCAAAAATTATAGGCTTTTTGATACCAATCCTATCAAGCATCCGACCAATTATNACGTTGCCAATTCCATAACCAAACATAGTTGCAACGTAAGGATAAGTCGAAGCAGCTCTGTCTAGCGCAAATTCACTTTGTATATTAGGTAAAATAATAACTACAGACCACATACCAGCAGTGCCAATGACGCTCATAGTAAAAATGATAGCAAGCCTAAACCATGCTTGTTGGCTATCTTGTTCTATTAAATTATTTATCATTAATAGTTGCTCTTCATAGATATTTATTTAACATATTAATAGTTACAATAAAATACTAAACAGTTTCATGTTTGAAAGATCTACAGGTGCTTAAAATGGTGTTATCAGAGGAACAAATTAATTTTTATAATGATCAAGGTTATTTGTTAGTAGAGGATGTAATAACTGAAGATCAATTAAAAAAAATGCTGGATTTAGTNGAAGGTTTTTTTGAGAATTCAAAAAATGTTACAGAAAATAATAATATTTTTGATTTAGAAGAAGGTCACTCTTCAAAAAGACCTAGATTAAAAAGAGTTAAACAGCCACATCAACATACACCTTTTTTTTGGGATATAATAAAAGAATCTAAGATAGAGTCTATTCTTGTTGATCTCCTTGGAAAAGATGTCTCTCTTAAAACTAGTAAATTAAACACGAAAGCACCAGGCGGTGGTGCTGCAGTTGAATGGCATCAAGACTGGGCGTTTTATCCACATACAAACGACAAAGTATTAGCCTTAGGTTTAATGTTAAATGATGTTGATCTTGACAATGGACCCTTAATGGTTATTCCAGGAAGTCATAAAGGACCTGTTTTAAGTCATAATAATGATGGTGTTTTTTGTGGAGCTGTTAATCCTGATGATAAAAATTTTGACTTATCAAAAGCAATAACTTTAACAGGTAAAGCAAGATCAATGACAATACATCATGCTAGAACACTTCATGGGTCAGCTCCAAATAATAGTAATAGAGACCGGATGGTTTTATTCTATGAATGCAATTCTGCTGATGCATGGCCTTTAGTAGGTGTGGGNGCATACCTAAAGAACTCAAACCCAATAGAATTATGTAATCAATTAGAAAGACAAATGGTGTGCGGTGAGGTAAGNTACCAGCCTGTCATGGAAAANGTTCCTGTCGTGCTTCCTCTCCCACCTGCTCCAGATTATGGTTCTATTTTTACCACACAAAAAACAGGAGGGGCAAAGTCAGTATTCTAGTTTTTATAATCTGGGGATTGTCTATCTAGTTTTCTTAATAATGCAGGCCAAGCAAGTCTGTCTTTGCCTACATCAAACATGGCAATAGATTGCTCTTGCGTTGTTTTTATAGCCTCTTTTGATGGCAAATTTATCTCGCCTGCTGCTTGCGCTCTTATCTGTGCAGAACAAGCCCTCTCTAAAAAATATATACCCATAAACGCAATACCACATGTATGACCTACAGATAATGTTCCATGATTTCTTAAGATAAATAGGTTTTTATCTCCTATATCTTTAATTAATCTCTCTCTTTCACTATGATCGAGAGCTAGACCTTCATAATCATGATAGGCTATGTGAGGATGTATTAACATTGATGTTTGGCTAATAGGTAACAATCCATCTTTTTGAATTGAAACAGCAACGCCGTCATTAGTATGAAGGTGGAGAACACACTGAGCATCTTCTCGTGCTGAATGAATGGCACTGTGTATGGTAAAGCCNGCGGGATTGACTTCATATGGAGTATCTATAACTGCTTCGCCGTTAAGATCAATTTTAACCAGGCTAGATGCTGTAATTTCATCAAACATTAAACCATAGGGATTTATAAGAAAATGATGTTCTGGGCCTGGAATTCTTAGAGATACGTGAGTGTATATTAAGTCGTCCCATCCATATAAAGCTATAAGTCTATATGTGGCAGCGAGATCTAGTCGGAGTTGCCATTCTTGATCTGTAATTTGACTTCGGAGCTTGTTTGTATCGATCATATGATTCATTTAAATGTTCCTTTTTAAATTCTTATTAAAATACTAAAACAATTTAAAATCAGAAACTATATAAATTTATATTTCTACGATTTCTATTCTTCTTTTTAGTTTTTTTAATAGTTCTTTTTTATAAAGTTTTATTATTAATATTCCATTTTTTACAACAGCTTCCTCAACTTCAATATTTTGTTCTAAACGAAAAGATTGCTTAAATGATTTATTTCGAATTCCTTTGTGAATGATATTTTCATGGGAGTTAAGTTCTGGTGCCTCAACTTCTAACTTTAGAAAATCATCAAATTGTATTAAAGAAATTTGATTTTCGTTTATCCCTGCAAGTGCAACATGAATTTCATACTGATTATCGCCATGCTTCAATACATCAAAGGCTATATTATTAATAGCAGTATTAGAAGTCTGATTTTCTAGATCGTTAAAAAAATCATCATAACCAACATAGAATTTAAGAATATTTTTTGGAGAAAGGTTCATGTTATTGATCTATTCTAAAAATTCTTTCACCTTCAATTAATTTAATCTTAGTATTACCTTTAACTTCGTTGAGTTCATCAGCCATAATTTTCATGACTTTAGTTGCATCTGCTTTGTTTTTAAAAGATGAAATAACAAAACCTGTAGTTTCTGAAACTCTATAAACCTCGCAACTTAGTTGACCGTTTTTAATATTTCTTGGAATCATAACATTCTGAAAAAATGCTATAATCATATCGCAATTAACTTTTGAAGTAGACTGAAACTCAGCAATTCTTGCGTACATTTTTTACTCCTTGTTAATTAGATATTTAAAATGTAATTTTATATTATTAATTCCAACTAAAGAAAAGTAACAATATGAAGATTTTCTATTTTTTGTTTTTAATTATTTTTTCTTTTAAGGCCTATGCGCATGAATGCGTTCTTCAGGGAACTTCTGCTAAGGACATTACAATTTACAATGCATGTAAGTCTGATTTAAAAAAAACTGATCATTCAAACAAAAGTTTAAATAACGCGTTGATGAAGAATAAAATTAAAAAATTAAAAGAAGAAAACAAAATGCTTAAAAATCAATTATTAGAAATTAAGCTTAGGNTAAACNNACTAATAAANAANATTNANANTTATGANAACTAAGATAGGAANTNNTTTAAATTGAAAAANGCTCTTGTTGTAGGTGTTGGGCCATTAAATGGTCTAGGTGCACAATTATGTAAAAAAATTGCCCAGAATAATTTTGAGGTATTTGTAGCTGGAAGAACTGAAGCTTCAATTAACGAAGTTGTAAAAAATATTCATGAAGAAGGCAACAAAGCCAAGTCAATTGTAGTTGACGTTACCGACGAAAATCAAACTAAAAAGATGGTTGAAGAGGTAGGGTCTGGTTTGGATTTTGCCATTTATAATGTTGGAAATAACACTCCT
>NZHB01000007.1 GCA_002691185.1 SAR116 cluster bacterium
TCCTCCTGAAAAAAAAATAAATAATTTAGATCAGGGTGAAGGATTTGTTTTTGATTCAAAAACAGGTTTACTNAGACCCGTAAAGGAAATTAATCGTATTCCTCTTTCTTTACTTNAAGGAATACATCATCAAAANGAGNTATTATTAAACAATACTCATAACTTTGCACAAAACTTACCTGCTAACAACGCTCTATTATGGGGAGCAAGAGGCACCGGAAAATCATCCCTTGTTAAGGCTGTGCACGCAGACGTATTAGAGAAAACAAATTCAAAGCACCTTAAACTAGTTGAAATCCATCGAGAGGATATATCTGAATTGCCTGAATTGCTATCATTGTTATCTCAAAATAAAGATTATAAATTCCTGCTTCTATGTGATGANCTATCATTTGATGCAGGAGAAAANACCTATAAGAGCCTAAAAGCAGCTTTGGATGGTGGTATCGAAGGAAAACCAGAAAATGTCTTATTTTATGCAACATCTAATAGAAGACATCTGATGCCAAGAGATATGATGGAAAATGAACGTTCTACGGCTATTAATCCCTCAGAGTCAGTCGAAGAAAAAGTTTCTTTGTCAGACAGATTTGGCATATGGATTGGCTTTCATAATATGTCTCAAGAAATTTTCTTAGAAATTATTTATGCATATTGTAATGAATTCAAAATAACAGAAAATAAAGATGTAATAAGATCTGAAGCTCTAGAATGGTCAATTACAAGAGGAGCTCGTTCGGGTAGAGTTGCCTGGCAATTTGTACAAGACTTAGCAGGAAGAAATAAAATCCAAATAAATTAATTTAAAAACTCTATTGGGTTTACTGGATTCCTATTATGTCTAAGCTGAAAGTGATAGTAGTCTAAATCATTAGAGCTATAGGCAATTAATTCACCCTTTTTTATAGATGAACCTTGTTTTACGTTAAATTTTCCAACATTAGAATACGCGCTTAACCATCCATTTTTATGTTTTATTAAAATAAGATTTCCAAATTTCTTTATTTCAGAACCAGTAAAAGCGATAGTGCCCTCGTAGATAGAATATATCGGAGAATTATTTGAAGCTTTTATATCTACTCCGTCATA
Source organism: SAR116 cluster bacterium (assembly GCA_002691185.1). Classification (GTDB taxonomy): domain Bacteria; phylum Pseudomonadota; class Alphaproteobacteria; order Puniceispirillales; family Marisalimonadaceae; genus Marisalimonas. The sequence goes on from NZHB01000007.1 coordinate 1,090, forward strand.
ATGTTGACCTTTTCCAAAAACGCCAAAATTTTTAATAATCTGACCTTTTGAAGGCCAAATAAATTTAGGTGAATTTAATGATTTAGCATTAATTATTCTATTTTTATTAGAAATTTTAGGTTCACTCTTATAAATTTTTTTATCGATTATCAAATCTACAACTGAGAAATCTTTTGTTTGAGGAATTAAGATTTTATTCCCTACCTTTAGTTGATATGGTTTAGACAATTTATTTATTCGAATAATATCTGATTTATTGACTGCAAATTTCAAAGAGATCTTCTCTAAATTATCACCAAATCGAATAACATATAGATTTTTATTTCTTAAAAAGAGTATTTGGTTTACTTTTAAATTATAAGGTTCAACAAGATTATTGTCATCGATTATATCTTTTGGCACTACCTTATATTTGTTAGCTATACTATAGATTGTGTCGTCTTTATTTACTAAAATCATACCATTTAAAGGTATCTGAAATTGCCTGTTGATATTTGACCTATCAAAAACAGTTACCTTTTTTTCAACAGCAAAATCTTTTTTTACATCTTCAAATAAATTTGAGGTTTGGCAACCAAACAAAAAAGTTATTAAAAATAAAAATAATATTTTTATCAAAAAAACACCCTTAAAAATACTAAATTACTTAAAATTATACATAAATCAATCATAATCACTTACCAACGGTACAAAACTTACCTCTCCAAGATCTTCCCAAATATCATTCTCTCGTTTATCCTTTACTATTATTTTTTTTAATCTTTGTTGATTTAAGGAGGTTGCAACTGGCGCTATACAAATTCCATTATACCTAACTTGATTTAATAATCTGTCATCTATTTTTTTAATGGCACATGTTATGATCAAGTGATCAAATGGAGCTAATTTAGGCCAACCTAAAAAACCATCATCATGCTTGGATACAATATTTGTAAGTTTAAGTTTTTTAAAACATAATAGAGCATTCACCAGAAGAGGTTTTATTCTCTCTATAGAATAAACTCTTCTAGACAAAAGAGATAAAACTGAAGTTTGATAACCAGAACCAGTTCCAATTTCCAGAATTATTTCATTTCCTTTTAAATTCAATGCCTCAGTCATTAAAGCAACAATATATGGTTGACTAATTGTTTGCTCAAAACCAATAGGTAAAGGGTTATTTTTATAAGCATAAGAATGAAAGTTTGATGGTAAAAATAATTCTCTAGGAATAGTTTCAATTGCGTTAAGAACATCCTTAGAAGAAATCCCCATTGACCTCAAACTCATAATTAAGTTAGCTTTTTGAATTGAGTTTTCATATAACATGACAGAAGTCTCTAATTTTTAATGAGAAAATCTTTATCAGTTAAATTTAGCAACAATGGACTGATTGAAATTTTTTTATTTTTTATTATTTGTAAGTCAGAATTTAAAGCAGAATAACTTTCATTAATCATCCGACCAATTCTAAAAGATTTATTATTAGGGTTAAATATTAATTCATCAGCTTTTTTTTGTGAAGCTAAATATGTGAATTGAAAATTATCAACAATATTGTTACGGATTATTTGATTAGGAAAATTAATATTATAAAACTTGGCTGAGTTACTATCTAAATTAATTAATTGTTTAACAATTTCTAGACCGTAGGTTTGAGATACTTCATAAGATTTAAGATCATTCGTACCACCATATTGACTTAAAGCAAAGGAGTTTACACCCCTTACGGCCCCCTCCCAAGCGGCAGCAACTGTGCCTGAGTATGATACTTCATCTCCTATATTACTACCTGCATTAACCCCACTTAAAATTAATTCTGGCATTTTTTCTTTAAATAAATAATTAAGAGCAAAAAAAACACAGTCTGTAGGTGTTCCATTAATCACCCAGACAAACTCTGACAATTGTTCAAAGTCTATTTCTTTTTGAATAGTTATAGATTTGGATTTAGCTGATTGATTGTGTTTTGGAGAAACAACAAAAACTTTGTCTGTTAGTTTATAGGCTATTTCTTTAAGTATTTCTAAACCGATTGCGTTATGACCATCATCATTAGTAATTAAGATATTTTTTAATTTATTTTTCATTGATCTTAATTAAGAGCTTCTATTTTTTTTAAGCCTCTCATATAAGGTAATAAGACTTCAGGTATAATGACTGATCCGTCAGATTGTTGGTAATTTTCCAAAATTGCAATCATGGTTCTACCAACTGCTAAACCTGAGCCATTTAAAGTATGCAAGAAATCAATTTCATTACTCTCTTTGTCTTTAAATTTAGCATTCATCCTACGCGCCTGGAAATCTCCACAATTAGAACATGACGATATTTCTCTATATGAACCCTGACCAGAATTTTGCCCAGGCAACCATACCTCTAGGTCATATGTTTTTTTTGCTGAAAAACCAACATCTCCTGAGCACAACATCATAACTCTGTAATGTAAGTTTAATTTTTGAAGAATTTTTTCTGCACATGAAACTAAATAATCTAATTCCTTCTCTGATTTTGATGGATGGGTGATAAATACCATTTCCACTTTTGAAAATTGGTGCTGCCTGATCATGCCTCTTGTATCGCTTCCTGCAGCGCCTGCCTCAGATCTAAAACAGGGCGTGTTAGATACAAATCTGAGTGGTAAAATATTCATATCAATTATTTCATTACTTACAATATTAGTAAGGGGAACTTCTGCTGTGGGTATTAACCATCTATCATCGGTAGTATGGAAAAGATCATCGGAAAATTTTGGTAGTTGACCCGTTCCAAATAGAGCGTGCTCTTTAACAATAAATGGAGGAGAAATTTCTTCGAACTGATTATCGAGAAGATGAGTTTCAATCATAAATGTTGCCAAAGCTCTTTCAAGTAAAGCTAGTTGTCCTCTTAACAAAACAAAACGCGAGCCTGATATTTTTACTCCTCTTTTAAAATCTATTTGATTGAGCTTTTCACCAATTTCAACATGATCTATAGGCTTAAAAGCAAAGTTCGGCTTTTCTCCCCAAGATTTTACAAAAATGTTATCATCATCTGTTTTACCTTCAGGTACATTTTCATCCAGACTATTTGGTAGCTCTATCAAAAGATTATTTAATTGTAGAGTGAGTTCTTTTACCTTCTCATCCATAAACGCTAACTCTGATTTATAATCAGAAATATTTTTTTTAAGATCAGATATATCAGATCCTTGAGCAATCATTTGACCTATTTCTTTTGAAGCTTTATTTCTTTTTTCTTGTAAAACTTGCATTTTTGTTTGGTACGACCTGATACTATTATCAATATCAAGAATTTCTGAAGAATTGATTAAAATCCCTCTTCTTTTCATCAACTTTTCAAATTGTTCAGGGTTATTTCTAATATACCTAATGTTATGCATTTATTAATTGCCTCTCTTTACTGGCCTCTGCTTAGAAAGCGAGAAAAAATTATAGAAATCTCATATAAAGCTATTATTGGCAAGGCAAGCAAAATCTGAGAAATTACATCAGGAGGAGTTAAAATTGCAGCAATCACAAATGCTATTAAAATAGCGTATTTTCTCTTAGCAGCGAGGTCATCTGGGGTTATAAAACCTGTTTTTACCAGTAAAAGTAAAATAACAGGTAACTCAAAACATAAACCAAAGGCAAAAATTAGTTTCATTATTAAAGATAAATACTCAGATATTCTTGGTTCCAATTCAATAGGAAGTGAGCCATCAATTTGAGAAACTTGGAAAGAAAGAAAAAAGTCCCAGGCCAAAGGAATAACAATATAATAAACCATAGCTGCACCTGCTAAAAAAAGAACCGGAGTAGCCAATAAAAATGGAAGAAATGCTTTTTTTTCATTATTATAAAGGCCAGGGGCTACAAATCGCCAAATTTGGATTAAAAAAATTGGAAGAGAAACACATATTGATATAAAAAAAGCTACCTTTACCTGAGTAAAGAAACCTTCATGCAATGCGGTAAAAATCATCCTACCACCATTTTCTAAAATTTCTTCAGCTAAAGGTGCTTGTAGAAAATTATATACGATATCAGCTAAGTTTTGATTATTACTAGTAAATTTAATGAAACATAGAAAAAATAGAAAAAGAAAAGCACAAAAAGATACTAAAAGACGATTTCTCAACTCAATTAGATGATCAAGAAGTGTCATATCATGCTCTGATTTTTTAACTTTTGTCATGTTAAAGTCTCAAATTTTATTTCTTTTTCTTTAAAGGTGACTTCTTTTTAGTTTTATTTGAATTTTTTATTTCGTTAATATCTTTCTTTAAAGATTGAAGATTTAAATCATCTTCAAGATTCTTTATCTCATCAATTTCAGTATCCATAATGGACTTATTATCGATCTTTTGTACCTGATTTCTTAATTCTGCAATTTCAGCCTCATTGGCTAAATCTTCAATCCCGGAATGAAATTGTGTAGCCATTGACTTAATTTTTCTGACAAAGGATGAAACTGATTTTAATACCTTTGGTAAATCCTTTGGACCTACAACTATTAAAAGAACAAAAGATATTAATAAGAATTCTGGAAAACCAATATCGAGCATTTACTACTTTCTAGAAATTATGATTTCTTTTTAATAGTTTGCTTTTTTTTAGTTTCTTTTTTGGCAGTTTTCTTTTTTGGAGTTGCTTTTTTTTCAGTGATTACTTCTATATCTTCATTATTATCTTTGTTAGATTTAACCTGATCNTTAAAATTTTTAAGACCTTTTCCAAAATCACCCATTATNCTTGATAATTTACCTTTGCCACCAAAAAGTATTAACACAACTATTAGAACAATAACCCAATGCCATATACTAAAAGCACCCATAATTAATTCTCCTGTNTATCTATATATAACATATAACTTATTCTACTAAATATNTAACAAATAATATNAAATTTTTAAATATCATTCCTTAAAAATAAAGGTTTGTGAAGGATCAGAGCAGACTTGTACTTCTTCATTATCATTGAAAAAATTTAATCCTGGAATTCTTGCNTGCACATGAAAGTCAAAATCATTATCTTTAATGGATAAATGGACAAGTGTTGATCCAGCTAATAATCTTGCCTCCATTACATTGCCAATATTCGGAGATATAATATAATTATTTTTTTTATTGTTTTTTGATAAACTTTTATTAACTGAAAAAAGCTTGATCGCCTCATTTCTNATAACAATTTTAACTTTGTTTTTATTAAATTTTTTTGGACATGGGAAAGTACCTAAAACCGTATTGACAACTCCCTTCTCAACCATACCTTCAAGAACATTAATTTCTCCAAAAAACTCTGCTATATATGCAGATTTTGGTCTTAAATAAAGGTCAATTGGACTACCAAACTGTTCAATAAAGCCATTATTAAGAACTCCAATCTTATCAGACATAAACATTGCTTCTTCAGGATCATGAGTAACTAATAAGGCAGAAATGTTATTTTCTTTTAGTAAATGTAACATCTCATCCCTAATTTTTTCTTTAAGTCTTGAATCTAAGTTTGAGTATGGTTCATCTAATAAAATGATTTGAGGATCAGAGGCCATCGCCCTTATTAAGGCAACTTGTTGTTGTTGGCCACCAGATAACTCATGAGGATATTTTTCAGAAAAATTAGATAAATTAATTTCATTCAATAATTTTTGGATCTTTTTTGTTTGAAATTGTATTTCTTTTTTATCTAATCCAAAAAAGATATTATCTAAAATAGTGAGATGGGGAAATAAAGCACAATCTTGAAAAACATACCCTACGCCCCTCTTGTCAGGACTTAGATGTGTATTTTGAGATGAGATTGTATTATTATTCAGCTTGATCTCACCTTTTTGGACTTTCTCAATCCCACTTACAATCTTCAATAATGTGGTTTTTCCACAACCGGATGGGCCAAGAAGTGANACAATCTCACCTTCTTTAAGTTTCATAGAAAAGTTATTTAAAATTTTTCTATTGTTATATTCAAAATGTATATTTAAAAGCTCTAACAATTTAATACCGCAAAAGAAAAAAATCAGTCATTTTTTATTGGCTCNTCATTAAAAATTATTTTGTTTCTATCCAANAAACCAGAATTTTTTAAATCATTAATACCCGGTAATTCATTGAGTTCACTTAAACCAAAATGATCTAAAAATGAATCAGAAGTTTTCCATGTCAAAGGATTACCTGGAGTTGATCTCCTAGGGCCCGGTTGTATCCAGCCTAACTCCAAAAGAACATCTATAGTACCTCTACTCAGAGAAACACCCCGGATATTTTCAATTTCTGAACGTGTTACAGGTTGATGATAGGCTATTATTGATAGAGTTTCTGTAGCTGCCCTAGAAAGTGGTTTTGAAACTTCCTTTTCAATATTCAAGTATTCAGAAATTTCAGACGAAGTCCTAAATGCGTAAGATTTATTAATTACATGTAGATTAACTCCTCTAGAAGAATAATCAATTTCTAGAGCTTTTAAAATTTGATCTAAAACGTTAGCATCACTTACTCGGCTCTTGAGCTCACTGTAGGGAACAGGTTCTGCAGAGGCAAAAATTAAAGCTTCAATAATTTTTTGTTTAATATGAAAATCAATTTCGTTTATTTTGTCTTGATCTGTTTTCATCTTAAATCCATAACGATTATTTATATTTTTGAAGATAAAAAAATTTCATCTTCAATATTATCTTGTTTAATGTTTGCATTACCTTCTTTAACTAATTCAAGTGATGCGACAAAATGGGATGCTAAAGCAGATTTGTTCTCGAGTTCACTCTTAATATCATTTGGAATAAAATCCAACAGGCTTTTCCAATCTTTAGATCCTTTTAAAAGTTTCTTAAGTCTTATAATGGCATTTTCTACAGAAAAAAGCCTTGTGTTAGCAATTGTAATTTTTTCTTCATCAGATTTTGTAATAATGTTTCCATAGGTTTTAATTAAATCATAAAGGGATAAATTATATTGAAATTTATTACTAACATTGAAAATTTCGGGGTTCCCTCGCTTAAAAAAATGAACACCTAACTGATGTCTTTTGAATAAAGTTTTTGAAACATTTTGAATGGCTTCTAACCTTTTCATTTGAAATTCTAAAAGCTCAGATAAATCTTCTATATTTTCTAAATTATCATCATTTTCAATTGGCAAAAGTAATTTTGATTTCAGAAAAGCTAGCCAAGCTCCCATAACTAAATACTCAGCTGCTATGTCAATATCTTTACTAATTATTTTATCTAAAAATTCTAAATACTGCTCAGCTAATTTTAAAATAGATAGTTTTGCTAAATCAATTTTATGATCTCTAGCCAGACTTAACAAAAGATCAATAGGTCCCTCAAATCCATCTAATGAAAGGCTTAATATTTGTGTATTTTGACTTTGCAAATTATCCATAAAATCACTTATTTATTTGTAATATACACAAAACATTTTGTTTTTTAAAAAGATTGCAAAGTGCTAACCCATCAGATTTAGTCAATGGGCTAGTCCAAACTCTATGAAAAGAAAGTTTGTCATTATTCGTAAAAGTAAAGATTTCTAAGTTAACTTTATTTAATAAGTTATTGTATTGTTTATTCATTTTTTCTTTTGCAAGCTTCGCTTTTTTTAAATCCCTGAATGAGCCAAATTGAACTCTATAAAGACCGTTCTTTATTTCTTTTCTGTTTGTAATTTCTGGTGTTTTTTTATTATTGTTTTTTGACTTTTTAATATCATCTGATTTTTCAAGAGTAAAAGTTTTATTTTTTTTAATACTTTGTGACGTTTTTAAATCACTTTTTTTTGATTCAGGTATCTCTATAGGTAATAATTCAGGCTTAGTAGGTAAAGGTCTAATTTTTTCGTTTATTTCAAGAGCCGATTTATTGTTTAGTATTTCTATATCAAGATTAGAAATCTTTAGACCACCCTTATCTTTGGGTATAGATATAACATTTACTTTTTCTGGTCCTAAAATTATCAAATCATTATTCATATTTNTTTGGAGANAAATTTTTAATCCAAANAATGTTAAAAGTGNCAATATACCAGAACTTAGCAAAANAAATGANGAANTTTTTAAGAACTGGNTCATAATTTTTACATTTCAAAAACTGGCTTAANTGATAAAATTTTTAGACCTTTTCGTATAGTAAGAGCNACTGCTTTAACTAAACACAATCTNGAATTTGTAAGTTTTTTATTATTTTCTATAATAAATTTTCTACCTTCGTCATCTTTNCCTTTATTCCACAAACTATGAAATAGACTTGATAATTCTATCAAATAATAACAGACCCTGTGTGGTTCATGGTTTTTAGCTGCTAATTCCTTGGACCTAGGCCATAAAGAAATAAATTTTATTAGCNCAATTTCTTCCTTAGANTGCAAAGACGAAAAATCTTTTATGTTTAAATCTTCTTCTTTAATATTGGCTGACTTAAATATGGAATTACATCTAGCGTGTGCATATTGTACATAAAATACGGGATTATCTTTAGATTTTTCAGTAACTTTTTTAAAGTCAAAGTCTAACGATTGATCATTTCTTCTCGTTAACATAATAAATCTTATAACGTCTCTACCTACGGAGTCGATTATATCAGATAATGTCACGAAGTTACCTGATCTTTTACTCATCTTAATTGGTTTACCATCATCTAANAGGTTAACAAGGGAACATACTTTTGTATCAATTGAGTAATTACCATCAGAAAGAGCTTTTACAGCAGCATTAATTCGAGTGATATAACCTATATGATCAGCACCGAGAACATTAATAAGATCCCCTTTTGTCCTGTTCATTTTATCTAGATGGTATGCCATATCTGTTGCAAAATAAGTCCAAGTGCCATTATCTTTTTTTAAAGCTCTATCCGTATCATCACCATAATCAGTTGACTTAAAGAGCAATTGTTTTCTTTTTTCCCAATTATCTGAATTTGTTCCTTTTGGTGCTTCTAGCTCTCCTTCATAAATTAGATTTTTATTTTCTAATATATTGAAAGTTTCATTTAACAAATTTCCTGAAATAATATCTTTTTCACTAGTGTAAACATCCATTTTAATTCCTAATCTAAAAAGGTCATTTCTAATCATTTTCATAATTACATCTAGTGAGACTTGTCTGACATATTCAAAAGTTTTCTCTTTGTCATGAAACTTTAAATTATTACCATATTTATTTACAAGTTCTTGACCTACCTCTTTTAAATATTCTCCAGGATATAATCCATCAGGTATTTCCTTAATATTTTGTCCTAAGCATTCATCATATCTCAACAATGCTGAATCAACTAACTTGTCTATTTGTGAACCTGCGTCATTTATGTAATATTCCTTAATAACATTGTAACCAACCTCTTTTAACAAAGAGGCCAAAGCATCACCAAAAACCGCCCCCCTAGCATGACCTGCGTGCAAAGGACCAGTTGGATTTGCTGAGATATACTCAATATTAATTTTATTTCCTTTACCTAAGTCTATTTCATCCCATCTTTGTTCATTTAATAAAATATTTTGGATGCAGTCGTTCCAAGTAACGTTAGATAATTTGATATTAACAAAACCAGGACCCGCTACTTCAACTTTTTCTACTCCAGGAAATTTTGCAATATAATCTATTAGCTTATTAGCAACTTCAGTTGGTTTTAATTTAAAATATTTACTTAAAAGCATAGATAAGTTTGTAGACATATCACCATGCTCTGAGTTTTTGGGTGGTTCTAATGTGAGTTTTTTTAATATTTCATTTTCATCAAAATCAATTTTATTTTCAGATTTAAATTTAAATATTAATCTGGTCAAATGATCCAAATATATTTTATAAATATTCATAAATTTTTAAATTTCCTCTTTAAAAAACTTCAAATATTCTCTTCTTAAATAATTATCACTCATTCCAGCAATATAATCGGTAATGACTCTTGATTTCTTGCCTAAAGTCATCATGTCTAATTGTTGACTATTTTGATATCTCCATGATTCTGGTAAAAGAGAAACATTTTCTTGAAACAAATAAAATAATTTTTTTATCATTTCAGAGTATACAGATAATTTATCTAAAATTAATTTATTATGATACATATTTTTAAATAAAAACTGTCT
>NZHB01000008.1 GCA_002691185.1 SAR116 cluster bacterium
AATAAAAAAAGAACAAATTTATGCATTTGATTCAAATTCATACTTTAGTAGACCTTCATTAAGAATTGTGGAAGGAGCTATTCAGCTAAACCAAGCTATAATGCATAATGATAACAAGTATCACTGTAAAAAAATTTATAGTGGATAAATTACAGGAAACTCTTCACCTATTAGTTTATCACCTGTTTGGAGTTTTACGTTCTCAAAAGGTGGTGAACCCTTACCTTGTCTATCAACAAAAAAAGCATCATCTCCTACAATCCTTGCAGAGAAAACTCTTCTTCTACTAATCCTATCAACATTTTTGGAAGCACCATGAAGTGTTCTGAAGTCAAACGCAATAGCATCCCCAGCCTTAATATCCCAACTCATTATTTTATATTTTGCTCTGTTAGAGTCTATATCTGGAACCTCTAAAGAATTATCATTTTCATATAAATCTTTTCCGTTAAATCTTTTTGGTTTATGTAAAATATTTGACAAATGTGAGCCTGCTATACATTCAAGACAACCTTCTTTTGAAATATCATCTAGAGCTATCCAAAAACTGACAGATTTCTCTCCATCAACACAGTAATAGGGTTTGTCTTGATGCCATGGTGTTACTATTGAAGAGCCAGGCTCTTTAACTAAAACATGATCATGAAAAAAAATAGATTTGTTAGAGTTCATTAATTTAGCTGCATAAAAGCCAATATTAGATTTAAAAATGAAATCTTTAAACTCAGGTATCCTATTCCAATTCACTAAATCTTGGAAAAAAGGAGCTGTTCCATCATCAGGCGTATATGACCTTTCTCTTTCACTGGGGTTTTTTATTAATTTATCAACACCAATTCTAAGTTTATCTAACCATTCCTTAAAAATACCTTTACAAAGAACAACACCATTTTTAGAAAAATCATTAATTAATTTATTATCTATAAATTCCATCCCACTCTTTCACTGCTTCTAATTTTCCGTCTTTATCTAATTTAGGCCTATTTTTTGAAAAAGTGTTTTCAGAGCCGACTACACCATAATCCATATAGCCCAACCTTACTAATGGCCTTGCAGCACTGGCATTAAATAAACCATCTTTTATGAAATCGTCATTGATATATATGCCAACAACTTGGCCAAAAACAACATAACTACCAGTCCCTTTGTCTCTGTTGACATTAGGAAGATCAATTGTTTTCCAATGTTTGCATTCTAGAGCGGCGGCGGCTTCAGACACAAAAGGAGCTGAGACAAATTTACCTATTTGTGGTTTTAAACCAGCCAACTCGAATTCATCAATATCTGCACCTGCAGGAACAGAACTTCCATTCATATTGTCAAATAAATTTTCAGTTGCTAACGAAACAGTAAATTCACCAGTATCTTCTATATTTTTTACAGAATCTTTAATATCAACTGAAGAAAACATTACAAAATGTGGACGATCAGCTATAGCATTAAAATAACTATATGGGGCTAAATTATAGATGCCTAATAGTGATTTACTTCCAATCCAACCAATTGGGCGTGGAGCAACAATTGCTTTGAATGGATCGTGGGGAAGACCGTGTTCGTTTTTTAACGTATCATAATGCACAATAATTACCTTATACTTAAAAATTTTAAAACCAATTACAATTAGATCTAAATATATTACAGTTTAAAAAAAAATTAACCTAATTTTATTTAATGTGGATGAAAAATGAAAGAAACTGAAATTAATATTATTGGTTTTATTGGTTTAGGTGTAATGGGAGGTTCTATGTGTAAAAACCTCCTTAAAAATAATCAATGGGATATATTGATTAATGATTTAAATCCAGAAAAAGAAAAAACATTAGAAAATCATGGCGCTAAAATAACTAGAAATATTNAAGAAATATTTAAAAAATCAGACTTAGTTATCACCTGTTTACCTGGTGGTAGTTTTGTAAAGGAACTATACTTTACCAAGCAAAATATGATTCAAAATATAAAAAAAGGGCAATTCATTATTGATATGTCAACATCACAACCTGATCTAATGGTTGAGTTAGAAAAAGAAGCTAAAAATAGAAAGGCTTATTTTGCTGATGCACCAATAGCTAGAACTAGGCAAGCTGCTGTAGATGGGACCTTAGCAATAATGGTAGGTTCAGAAAAAGAAGTATTTCAAAAAATATTACCAGTCCTAGAATATATGGGTCAGGATATTATGTTTTGCGGAAAAGCAGGTTCAGGACAATTAACTAAAATACTAAATAATATGATACTTTTTGAAACAGTAGTAGCACTAAGTGAAGCCGCTAATATCGCAGAAAATTATGGTATGAATGTTGAGAGTTTATTTAATAATATCACTAAATGTTCTGGAGACAGTTTTGCCCTTAGAAACCATGGATTAAAAAGTATTTCGCAAGATAATTTTCCAACCCAAGCTTTTTCATCTGAGTACGCTCTTAAAGATCTATCCTACGCCCTTGAACTGGGGAGAAATTTAAATCTAAAATTACCAGGAGCAATTACAACTGAGAAATTGTTTAAAATATCTATTCAAAACGGAGACAAAGATTCATATTTTCCAGCTGTTAAAAAACATCTTATGAAAAGCTAACCTCTACCAACAAATGGCATTTTGTTAGCCATTACTGTCATATTTAAAACATTAACATTTACAGGCAAATTTGCCATATACAAAACTGCGTCTGCAATATGAATGGAGTCAATTACTGGTTCAACATCTACTTTGCCAGTTGCTTGAGGGACACCCTCTTTCATCCTTTCAGTCATTGGAGTTTCTGCATTACCAATATCAATTTGACTACATGCAATATCATATTTCCTGCCATCTAATGATATCGTCTTTGTCATACCGGTAACTGCGTGTTTAGTGGCTGTGTAAGGTATAGAGCCAGGCCTTGGAGTAACTGATGATACACTTCCATTATTTATTATCCTACCACCCTGTGGGCTTTGTTTACGCATCAATGCAAAAGCGTATTTAGCGCATAAAAACATTCCATTTAAATTAATATCTACAACACTTTTCCAATTTTCAAATGGCATCTCATCTATAGATTGAGCTGGAACGCCTATGCCTGCATTATTAAATAACACATCTAGCCTTCCGTGGTTTTCTTCTACGACCTTGAAAGCTTTCTCAACTGCTAGAGGATCACTAACATCACATTGTAAAACCTCTGTATTACCTGAGCAAATATTCTGAGTTTCAACTAATTTGTCTTTTCTTCTACCTATTAAATAAACAATAATACCCTCTCTAGATAAGACTTCCGAAACTCTTCTACCTACCCCAGTACCTGCACCTGTTACTATTGCAATTTTTGACATTTAACGTCCCTCATTAATTTAAATAAGATTGGATAATTTAATATTTGATAAGTTATAAATATACTATTACCTTAAAAAAGATTATCAATTAAATAAACATAATTCATCCAATTCAATGAAACAAAAAAAAGTATATATAGGTTGTGGAGCTGGTTTTTCAGGAGACAGATTTGATGCTTCTATTCCAATTGTAAAACAATTAAAAGACATTGATTCACCAAAGTATTTAATGTTTGAGGTGCTAGCTGAACGCACCCTCGCTATTGCTCAACAATACAGACTAAAAAATCCTGAAAAGGGTTATTCTCCATTTTTAGATTTTTATATAAATCCTATTTTAGACGAATGTCTTGAACATAATATAAAAATTATTTCAAATATTGGAGCCGCAAATCCTATAGGAGCCGCAAAGAGAATATTAGAGATTTCAAAAGAGCTTAAAACCAGAACACCAAAAATAGGTGTTGTTGTTGGAGATGACTTATTAGAATACATGTCACATAAAGAAATTTTGGCTAGCCCTACTATGGAAGGTCTTGATTTTTCTAATAATAATATAACTGCTGCAAACGTTTATTTAGGTGCAAAGCCAATTGCGGAAGCATTAGCCAAAAATGTTGACATAGTAATAGTTGGGAGGACAGTTGATAGCGCCTTAGCACTTGGACCTCTAATGCATGAATTTAAGTGGGGAACAAACGATTTAGATTTATTGGGTACTGGAACCATATGCGGTCATCTTCTAGAATGCGGTGCTCAAGTAACCGGATCCTACTTTGCTGATCCAGGTTTCAAAGACGTACCTGATCTTGCAAATGTTGGATTTCCCATAGTTGAATTTAGTAAAGATGGAACATTTGTAATAACTAAACCGTTAAACACGGGTGGTCTAGTTAGCAAAGCTACTGTAACAGAACAACTTCTTTATGAAACTCATGATCCTTCAAATTATTTAGTGCCAGACGTAACAGCTGATATGACAGGTTTAGAACTTGAGGATGATGGTCCAAACAGAGTTATAGTTAAAGGTGGCAAAGGAAAAAAACCCCCTAAAAAACTAAAAGCTACCATATGTTGTGACAATGGTTATATGGGAGAAGCAGAGATGAGTTATGCTGGCCCTAATGCTCTTGCAAGGGCAAAACTTGCAGGAGAAGTAATTAGTAAAAGAATTGAAACATTAGGTCTCCAAGGAAATTTAAGAGTCGACATCATTGGCGCTGGATCAGTCCACTTTTCTTTTGATGAGGAAACATCATACAATCTTCCAGAAAATGGAGACTACAGAGTAAGAACTTCTGGTATTTACCCTCTTAAACACCAAGCACAACAATTGGTAGACGAAGTTATGTCATTGTATTGTTGTGGTCCATCTGCTGGTGGCGGTGGCAGAGGATATGTTACTCCTCAATCATCAACCGCTTCAATTTTAGTAGATAGAGATATTGTTAACCCCAATGTAAGGGTTAAAGTTTTATAAAAAACTAGGGGAATTTATGAACTACATAGACCTACCTATTCATGCGATTGCCCACGCTAGAGCTGGAGACAAAGGAGATGTTTCTAATATTTCTCTCATTGCTTATGAGCAGAAGTGCTGGAGTACAATTGATAAAGTTGCCACTCAAGAAAGAATTTTAGAAATTTTTAAACATCTAGGTGCTACAAAAGTTGATAGATATGAGTTGCCAAATCTTAACGCTTTAAATTTTGTCATTCATAATGCGCTTGGTGGGGGAGTTAATAGTTCTTTAAGACTCGATAGACATGGTAAAACTTTATCTTCACATTTACTTCACGAATTGATTTTACCAATTAGCAAAGATATGTTACCCCAAAATTCACCTTACATAAATAAATTCAAGGGATAAAAATGAGAGAAGCTGGAACACTATTAGTAGAGTTTTTAGAAAATCAAAAAGTTGAGAGAGTTTATTGTGTGCCAGGAGAAAGTTATCTCTCTGTAATGAATGGACTTCAAGAAACATCTATCGATACAATTTTATGTAAGCATGAAGGTGCAGCTGCTATTATGGCAGAAGCTGATGGAAAGCTTACAGGCAGACCAGGAATTGCATTCGTAACTAGAGGGCCTGGAGCAACAAATGCTGCTGCTGGGGTTCATATCGCACAACAAGATAGCACGCCAATGATACTTTTCGTTGGGCAAATCGGTAGAGAGATGTATGGAAGAGATGCATTTCAAGAAGTTGACTATCAACAGTTTTTTGGAGGAATGGCTAAGTTAGTTGTTGAAGTACAACAAGCTGATAGATTACCCGAAATAGTATCTCGTGCATATCATACAGCGATGTCAGGCAGACCAGGCCCTGTGGTAATAGCATTACCTGAGAACATGTTAACTGAAAAGACTGATAAAAAACCTACTGGCTATTTACAACAAACTCTTTCTGCACCGTCAACTAAAGATCTAGCTCAATTCATACAAGAAATTAAAGAAGCCAAAAAACCTATATTGGTACTGGGCGGATCTGTATGGTCAGATGAGGCAGAAAAAGATCTTATCTCTATTTCAGAAATGTTAGGTTTGACAATATTAACTTCACATAGAAGACAAAGTTTTTTCAATAATTTTCATAAAAACTATGGCGGTGATCTTGGTTTAGGTGTTAACCCAAAAATAGTTAATCGAATAAATGATAGTGATTATATTGTTCTGCTTGGAGCAAGGTTAAGTGAAAATCCTTCCCAAGGTTTTTCTTTATTTGGCATTCCAGATCACAACAAAAAAATAGTTCACATACATCCAGGGCCAGAAGAAATTGGTAGGATTTATAACCCTCATCTAGGTATTACCGCTAACCCAATAGAATTTGTAAATGTTCTTAATAACGCATTGAAGGGTTTAAATACAAAACCATTAGAAAGCATTGCATCTGATACGCTGGAAGCTCATGATGATTACATTAATTGGGGAGACATGCCACTAGAAGCTCCAAACTCAGGAGTTGATTTAACATCAGCATTCAGGACATTAAGAGAAAAATTAGAACCTGATACCATTATTACTAATGGTGCAGGAAACTATGCTGTCTGGGGACATAGATTATTCAGATTTTCAAAAGTAAAAACACAATTAGCACCAATTTCTGGTTCTATGGGTTACGGCCTACCAGCTGCTATAGCCGCAAAGCTTCGGTTTCCTGATCAAATGGTCATTGCATTGGCTGGCGATGGCTGCTTTCAAATGACAGAAAACGAGCTGGCCACCGCTGTTCAGTATAACGCAGGAGTAATTATTTTCGTTATTGATAATGAAATGTACGGCACAATAAGAATGCACCAACATAAAAACTACAAAGGTAAATACAAACATACTGGACTAGTAAATCCAAACTTTGCAGATTTGGCTACTGCAATGGGTGGTAGAGGATACAGAGTTGAAAATACAGAAGATTTTTATCAAACTTTTGTACAAGCAACGGAATGGGCAAATGAAAACGATTTACCTGTATTACTTCATATTAAAACTGGTTCCGAAATGGTTTTGCCTGGAAAAAGATTTAGTTCTTTATAGTTATTAAGAAAAGTTTTGGATATTAAAATCATTACCCAACATCACGTTTTCAGATTTTAATTCTTTAATGTCTTTAGTACATATTTGTTCCATGATGTTTGATAATTCATCTTTTAAAATATCATGGACATGATTTGCACCTTTTTTACCTAAAGCAGCTAAACCAATAATAAAAGGTCTTCCAGTCATAACAAAATCAGCTCCAAGCATCAGTCCTTTACTTATGTCTTGACCTGAATAAAAGCCTGAGTCGATTATAATTGGAAACTTTGAACCAACTTTTTTCCTAACTAAAGGTAATATTTGTAATGGGCTAGGCGCTATATCTATTTGACGACCACCATGGTTGGATAAGTATATAGCATCTACATAGGAAGTTGCTTTTACTGCATCATCTACATGCATTAAACCCTTGAGAATTATAGGACCTTTCCATATATCTCTTACTTCTTGCAAATAATTCCAATCTAAATAACGTTGCATCTGGCTACCAGCAAAACCAGCTTTAGATTTTGCATTTCCATGCCAGGTGCCATCACTATATTGGTCCATTGTTCCAAAAGCAGGTATTCCGTTTATTAGAGTTCCTAATGACCAAGATGGACATATTGCTGCTTGGAAAAATGTTCTTAAATTATTTTTTGGTGGCACAGACACCCCAGCCATCCTTAATCTCTCTCTTCTACTTGAAGCAGGAATATCTGCAGTAATGATCAAAGTTTTAAAGCCTGAGTTTTTAGCTCTTTTTAATAAATCATTTCTTATAGCTTTATCTGCCGGGGGATAAAGTTGAAACCATCCATGACCATCTAAATGTTTTCCCACCTCCTCTACAGACGCACAAGCAACAGTTGATAAAGAATATGGAATATTATTTTTTAATGACATTTTTGCTAATGCAATCTCAGCACCTGGCCACATCAAACTTGTCATACCAACTGGAGCAACTCCAAAAGGACTATCATATTCATTGCCAAATAATTTTGTTTTTAAATTCGGATTAACAGTACCCTTCAAATATTTAGGGACTAAGTAAATTTGTTTAAAAGCCTTTCTATTATTATCTAATGCCTCATCATATCCAGTGCCTGCAAATAAATATTCTGATGCAAAGTGGGGCATTCTTCTTTTGGCCAGATTTACCATATCAACTACCCTTGGGAATTTATCAACTAGGCTCGACAAATTTTTACTCCATTAACTTGTTATATTTTTATACTTAACATGTTATTATTAAATTATTAATAATTAAAATATAAAGTTAAGTGAGTTTTAAAAATGATTGAAAATCCTCCACTAATACAAATCAAAAAAAAATCTAGTAGGAAAAAACCATCACAAGAACAAATTGATGGCTTTAAGAACATTCCCACAGGGTTTATATGTGATGCTCTAAATGGTTATGCTGCACTTGATCCTTCAATTAAACCTCTATCTATCCCCGGAAAAAAAGTTAAACAAATTGTTGGTCCTGCTTTAACAGTCTTTTCTGGAGCCGCTGATGTTCTAGGGATGGCTATTGCACTAAGCGAAATNCAACCAGGTGACATAGTTGTAAATGGTGTAAGTGGATTTCAAGGAACAGCAGCAGTTGGAGATAGAATTGCGGGCATGATAAAAAACAATGGTGGCGTAGGTCTAGTTACTGATGGTCCTATGAGAGATTTAGATGGTATAATTGAGACAGGATTAGACTGCTTTTGTACAGGTTTAAATCCAAATTCACCTTTTAATAGTGGACCTGCCAAAATTGGTTTTCCTATAAATATTGGTGGGACTACAGTAAGTAGTGGTGATATCATAGTCGCTGACAGTGATGGTGTTACAGTTGTTCCATTTGATAAAATTGATGAGGTATTAAGGAAATTAGATAGAATTATCGAAGTTGAAAGCGCTATGGATAAACAGGTTAGTGAAGGTCTGAAAATATCACAAAAGGCACTTGATTATCTCANGAGTGACCAAGTTGTTTATTTTGATTAATAATGAAAATTAAAAACTTTTCATTCATAAACTTTACCTTCAGTCACTGACCTCAAATAATCTAATGATATATTAGTATTTAGTTGAAGTACTTTAAAACCTGTGTCTGTTATTTCCATCACCGCATAGTCTGAATAAACTCTAGAAACAACATTTGCTCCTGTAAGAGGTAGTGAACACTCTTTTACTAATTTTGACTTTCCCTCCTTGGTTAGGTGTTGTGTCATAACAAAAACGTTTTTTGCACCCGCAACTAAATCCATTGCCCCTCCAACTGCAGGTATACCTTTACCAGTAGACCAATTTGCTAAATCACCTTTAACAGAAATTTCCATTGCTCCTAAGACACAGTAATCTATGTGTCCTCCTCTAATCATAGAAAAACTGTCAGCATGATGACAAAAACTTCCTCCCGGAAGAATTGTGACTGGTTTTTTTCCAGCATTGATCAAATCATAATCAATTTCATTTTCATTAGGGGATGGTCCCATTCCTAAGAGCCCATTTTCTGAGTGATAAATTATTTCACGATCGTCTTTAATATACTGAGAAACAAGTTCAGGCATACCAATTCCTAAATTAACATATGCACCATGCGGTAGATCATTTGCTATTTTTTCTGCAATAGTATTTCTATCCCAACCTTTTAAAATATTATTAGAATTAATATTANTCATGGATATGTTAACCCTTCTTCAATCGCAATTGTTTCAATCATAGGTTCCTTAATTTCAATTACTTTCTGAACAAAAATACCAGGGGTAACAACGTGTTCAGGGTTAATAAAATTAGGTTGCACAATTTCCTTCACTTGNACTAAAGTATTTTTAGCTGCCATACTCATAATAGGGTTAAAATTCCTAGCCGTTTTATTATAAACTAAATTCCCGTATCTATCAGATACTTCAGCCTTGATTAATGCAAAATCAGCATGNAAAGCCTCTTCTAGAATATATTTTTTATCATTAAAAATTTTTTCTTCCTTTCCTTCTGCTAGTGGAGTACCTACCGCAGTAGCCGTATAAAACCCAGGGATACCTGCCCCTGCAGCTCTAATTCTCTCAGCTAATGTGCCTTGAGGAACAACCTCCAACTCAATTTCACGTTTATNATATTGTTCTGCGAAGGTGATACCTTTTGGTGATCTAGGAAAAGAACAAATAACTTTTTTTACTTGTTTTTGACCTATTAAAGCACCGAGACCAATGTTACCATTACCAGCATTGTTTGCTATAATCGTTAAATTTTTTGCACCATGATCTATTAATCCGTGTAATAACTCTATCGGGCTCCCAGCTTCCCCAAAACCTCCAACCATNATAGTNGCTCCGTCAAAAACATCAGATAATAAATCTGTCATTTTTTCTTTGACTTTATTTATTTCCATTAAAATCTTTCATTTTGTTTATATTCATATTTTTTTTATATATAGTATTTATACTATAAAAAAATATTAAACTAAATGGTTATAAAAAATGAACTTTGAATATACCAAAGAAGAACAAAGTTTCCGAAATGAAGTCAGAGAGTGGCTTAAGGAAACTCTTCCTAAATCATTGTCCGATAAAGTAAAAAAATATCAAAGATTAAGTAAACAAGATTATGAAATCTTCATGAACAATTTAAGTGCCAAGGGATGGTTGGCATGGCACTGGCCTGAAGAATATGGCGGAACAGGTTGGAATGCTATCCAAAAGCATATATTTGAAGAAGAAATAGTCAAAGCTTCTGCACCAAGGATTGTACCATTTGGTGTTAATATGTTAGGTCCCGTTCTAATAGAGTTTGGATCTGAAGAACAAAAAAATTACTACTTGCCAAGAATTTTGAATAATCAAGATTGGTGGGCACAAGGGTATTCTGAACCAGGTGCAGGATCCGACCTTGCAAGTTTAAAAACAACAGCAATTGATAAAGGCGATCACTATCTAGTGAATGGTCAAAAAACATGGACTACTCTAGGACATCATGCTGATAAAATTTTCTGTTTAGTTAAAACAAATACAAATGTAAAACCACAACTTGGCATATCATTTCTTTTAATTGATATGGATAGTCCAGGTGTTGAAATTAAACCAATCATTACTTTGGATGGTGAGCATGAAGTTAACGAGGTCTGGTTTACTGATGTTAAGGTGCCTAAAAAAAATATAGTTGGAAAAGAAAATGAGGGCTGGACGTATGCTAAGTATTTACTCACTTTTGAGAGGACAGGGATAGCAGGCGTTCCAAATTCAAAATCTGCTCTAAATCATTTAAAAATGGTTTCAAGAAAATCCCTAAAAAATGGAAAACCATTAATTGATGACCCAATTTTTTCATCTGAGATTGCTGAATTAGAAATAGACCTTTTAGCTATGGAAATTTTTAATCTTAGAACAGTAAGTGCCGCAGCAGACGGCAAAGCCCCTGGTATGGAAAGTTCTTTGCTGAAGATTAAGGGGACACTTGTAAGACAGAAAACAACTGAATTACTAAGAAAGGCTCTTGGACCTCAAGCATTACCATACTTACCTGAACAATTTGATGAGGGTTGGAATGAAATGCCTATAGGCCCAGAGTACGCTGGTCCTATTGCAAAGCAGTATTTTAATATGCGGAAAATTTCTATTTATGGTGGATCTAACGAGATCCAAAAAAATATAGTAGCAAAAGCATCTTTTGGTTTATAGGAAATAAAAATGGATTTTTCATTATCTGAAGAAAGAAAAATGCTTCAGGAAACTGTGGCTCGCTTTTTTGAAAATAATTATAAAGATATAAAAAAGAGAAGCGACTTTTTAGCTTTGAATGATGGTTTTTCAAGAGAAATTTGGAAAGAAAGTGCTGATTTAGGTGTCATAAGTGGTTTAATTTCTCCAACATTTGGAGGTCTAGGCGGCACAGGTGAGGATATTAGCATAATATTTGAATTAATCGGAAAATCATTATGTATTGAACCATTTTTATCTTCTGGCATATTATCAAGTACAATTTTGTCTTCGATAAAAAATCCTAAAACTGAATTAATAAATCAAATTATTGATGGAGAATTATTAATCTCATTTGCTCATATGGAAATGAATAATAGATATGAAGACCATTTTGTAGAAACCAAAGCCTTTTTAGAAGATGATAATTGGAAACTAAATGGCAGCAAATCATTTGTAATCAATGGTGACTCTGCAGATAAAGTGATTGTTTCTGCAAGAATTGATGGAGAAATTAATGATAAAAATGGTATTGGTTTATTTTTAGTTGATATTAATCATATCACTAGTAGATCTTACAATACAATTGATGGTTATAAAGCAGCTGAGCAAAATTTTGATAATATAAATGGCGAATTGCTATGTAAGGATGATCTAGCTCTTGAATGCATTATCAAATCAAATTCTGCGGGTGCACTTGCTCTTTCAGCTGAAGCTGTTGGCATAATGCAGATATGTTTTGATTTAACTTTAGAGTATTTGAAAACTAGAAAACAATTTGGTAAATCAATCGGAGCTTTTCAAAGTATACAGCATAGAATGGTAGACATGATGCTTGAAATTGAGCAGGTTAGGTCTGCTGTAATGTTAGCATCTTCTACATTTGANACTAATTCATCAACCCGGGATAAAAATGTTTCTGCTGCTAAAAATTTAGTTGGGAGAGTTGGTAAACTTATAGCTGAAGAGTCAATACAACTTCATGGCGGAATTGCAATGACATGGGAGTANTCTGTTGCACATTATGCAAAAAGACTAATTATGATTGATCATTTAATGGGTGATGCGGATTATCATCGGGATAGATTTAAATTGCTAAGTTCAATTTAGTTATTTATTAACAATTTTGAAGCCTTTACTCTAAACTCTTCTGGAACAACCATTGATTTTCGTTTTTGCAAGTNAAATAAAACAGCAACAATCTCAATATCCATTATTACATCGCCTGTANTATCATCCACCAAGTGGTGAATAAATTTCAATGATTTATTTCCTATTTTTGTAAAATTTGTATACATAGTAACNGCCATTCCAAGAGGTGCATCCTTGTAGTATCTTACAGAATAATCTAATGCAGCAGATCCAATATCATACTCATTTCGCCAATTAAAATCTGCACCACAATATGTAAATAAATGAGTAGCTGCATCAGAAACACAACCGATTTTAAATCGACTTGATCCCATCAGGTCATGATTTAAATCCCAAGTATTTACAGCTTTTTTACAACTTATAAAAGCATCTCTAGAATAAATTTTTGGTGGTCTATTGTCAGTTAACGGCCTTAGATCTGAAAAATCTAATTCATTTAAAAAAGTAGTATCACCTAATGTGAATAGGTTAAAAACTATTTTTTCAATTTGTTCATCAAGGCTTAGAGAAATAGTTGTCTCAAAATATGCCGCAACATTTTCATGATCAACGCTATAAACTTTACTTAACAACACAAGTTCATCATTGTTAATAGATTTAACTTTAAAAATTATCTCTATTACAGAATTCAAGTGAACTTCACGACTAAAGATACATCTTTCGTTTAAAATTTTATAATTGATCTTATCTGACGAATAACTATTAATTTTATTAAAAAGACATTTAATTGCCTCTGAGTGCTTTCCAAAATAAAATTGGACATTCATATGAGACATTTGATCACAATCTTCTAGTCTAACTAAATCCTTAAATGCAGAGTAAATTCCAGATAGNTTTTTAGTATTATCTTTAGGTAACTTATCTATATTGTTACAATTTAAAATTAATCTTGTATCAGATAAAATTTCATCATCATTATTATGATTTTGATTCAATAAAAATAATTTATGAGTAAGCTCAATTTTATTATTAGATAATAGAGATATATTAGTTGTCACATATACCGTCATATATTCATAAACTGATATATCAAAAAACTCAGTTTCTAAATAAACTTCACTATCAATAGTTGTATTTTTTAAAATAGTTTTCGTGAAATAAGTAGCGTCTTCAAAAAATTTGACTGCGCAAGATTTTTTTAAAAAACCTAATTCACTAATGTTATTTAATTTTATAAGACCCTTATAAGTCTCTAAATTCTCAAAATTCATAATCTTAAAAAAATTAGGATATTTCCTAATTTCTATCTCTCATTTCTAACTTTGCTACACTCATATTATGAACTTCATCAGGGCCATCAGCTAATCTAAGTGCTCTAGCGTATCCATATGCATATGAAAGAGGAAAATCAGACGTCACT
Source organism: SAR116 cluster bacterium (assembly GCA_002691185.1). Classification (GTDB taxonomy): domain Bacteria; phylum Pseudomonadota; class Alphaproteobacteria; order Puniceispirillales; family Marisalimonadaceae; genus Marisalimonas. The sequence continues at coordinate 14,036 of NZHB01000008.1, forward strand.
CCACCACCACCATGAACCTGTATAGCTCTATCAATTACTCTAGTAGCCATATTAGGCGCCACAACCTTAATCATAGATATTTCTTTTCTTGCGATTTTATTCCCTACTGTATCCATCATATGAGCAGTTTTAAGAACTAACAATCGTGCTTGCTCTATTTCAGCTCGACTGTCAGCTATTGCATTCATTACAACACCTTGTTGAGCAATAGGTTTACCGAATGCAACTCTTGACTTAGCCCGTGAAATCATTAACTCTAATGCTCTTTCAGCCTGACCAATTAGTCTCATACAATGATGAATCCTTCCTGGCCCTAACCTTCCTTGAGCAATCTCAAACCCTCTTCCCTCTCCCAACAAAATATTAGACACAGGGACTTTAACATCCTTAAACTCAACCTCTGCATGACCGTGCGGGGCATGATCATAACCAAAAACAGGCAAATGCCTTAGCACCTTAACACCTGGAGTATTAAAGGGAACCAATATCATAGACTGTTGCTTATACTTGTCAGCATTTGGATCTGTTTTACCCATAAAAATCATTATTTTGCATCTAGGGTCCATCGCCCCTGATGTCCACCATTTTTTTGCATTTATAACGTAATTATTACCATCTCTGACAATACTTGCTTGAATATTTGAAGCATCAGATGAAGCTACATCTGGCTCAGTCATTGCGAATGCAGAACGTATCTCCCCATTAAGCAAAGGGCTTAACCATTCCTTTTTATGATCATCAGTACCATATCTTACTAAAACCTCCATATTACCAGTATCTGGAGCAGAACAGTTAAAAACTTCAGCACCTATTGGAGAACGTCCCATAATCTCGCATAAAGGAGCATATTCTGTGTTCGTTAATCCAGCTCCTAAGTCACTGTCTGGCAAAAATAAATTCCATAAACCCTCTGATCTAGCTTTAGACTTTAAATCTTCCATTATTTGAGGAATACACCACCTACCACCTTCTTCAACTTGCTTTTTATAGATTTCTTCTGCCTCGTAGACGTATGCATTCATAAAATCAGTGATTTTTTCTTGCAAATCTTTTACTTTCTGTGAATTTTCGAAGTTCATTTTATCCTCTTGATTTAATTAAAATATATTATTTGCTCTATTTATTAGAGCATTTACTCTTTTTCCAAAATTTGAAAATCGTTTATCTTGTGTTTGCCCCTTTTGGTATCTATAAAAAATTTGTTGTAATATGACTGCTAGCTTAAATGCTCCGAAGGCATAATACCAGTTAATATTATTAACATTAAAGCCGGTTTTCGTAGCATAATAACCAATGATTTCTTCTCTTGTGGGATAAGAAATTGTTGTTACTGGCATTGATGTTATTAATTTACAATCTTCATCATCAGTTTCATCTATCCAATAATTTAACATGTGCCCTAAATCCATTAAGGGGTCTCCTCTAGTGCACATATCCCAATCAAATACAGCAACTGGATCAAAGGAATCTGAATTACTCCACATTATATTATCTAACTTAAAATCATTATGTAAGATTGTTATAGCTTGAGCTTTGGGAAGCGTTGATCTTAAAAAAGTTATTAGTTTATCAAATTTTAATTTTAAATCTTTGTCTTCTGTTGATNTTTTCCACCTCTCTTCCCAACCATTCANTTGNCTTAAAACAAAGCCATCNGGCTTACCCAAATCACCTAAACCAACTTCATTAGGGTTTATTTTGTGTAAATCAGAAAGAACATCAATAATTTTAAAGCTAAGCTTNCTCAAATTATCTTTNGATGGAGAAATNTAAGGCTCAAACTCTTTTCTTATTACAAATCCTCTTCTTCTTTCAATAATATGGAATCTTGANCCTATGATACTTTCGTCATCACAAAAGTGTAAACTTTTAGGAGCAAGTGGAAAAACTGAGTTTAAATTTGATTGAACTCTATGCTCCCTAAACATNTCGTGTGAAGATGGAGCAATTGGACCAAGTGGAGGCCTTCTTAGAACATATTCCTTATCATCTAGCTGAAGCAAATAAGTTAGATTGGCATGTCCTCCCGAAAATTGCAGAGTACTTAAATTTTTAAATTCAAATTTTAAATTATTTTTTAGGTATGAACTNAGATCTTTTAAGTTTAACTCTTCGTCTTTTCTGACGTCTATTAGTTCTTGATCATTAATGTTCATAATAATTTTCGANAAGTTTACAAAAAATTTAAGTATAATAATGTTTTGATAATTTTAAAACTTTTTATAATGTTAAATTAAAGNACAACTAGAAGATTTTATAAGCAATTTTAAATGNCTTGAAGGAATAACATGAAGGATTTATTTAACGTTGAAGGTAAGGTAGCTCTTGTTACTGGAGGGTCTAGAGGTATCGGAGCAATGATTGCTGAAGGATTTGTCAAAAATGGTGTTAAAACTTACATAACNTCAAGAAAATCAGAGCAATGCAATCTTAAAGCAACTGAACTTTCAAAATTTGGAGAGTGTATTTCTATACCAGTAGATCTAACAAACATGAATGAAATAGATAAATTGGTAAGCCAAATTACACAAAAAGAAGAACAACTTAACATTTTAATTAATAACGCAGGAGCCGCTTGGGGTGCATCCTTCGATGATTTTCCTGAGAATGGTTGGGATAAAGTTATGGATACTAATGTAAAGTCAGTGTTTTTTTTAATTCAGAAGTTAGCCCCACTATTAGAACAATCTGGAAATAGTTCTGATCCTTCAAGGATAATAAATGTTGGCTCCATTGACGGAGTAGGAATTCCTAGAGCAGAAACATATTCGTACCCTGCTTCTAAAGCTGCAGTACATCAACTTACTCGTGTTCTAGCTAATAGATTAGCTCATAGAAATATTAACATTAATGCCATTGCGCCAGGACCATTTCAAAGTAATATGATGGCACATACTCTTGAAGAATATGGAGAACAAATCAAAGCATCTGTTCCTAGAGGCCG
>NZHB01000009.1 GCA_002691185.1 SAR116 cluster bacterium
TCTAAGTAAATTACTGTAACTGCTATAATTACATATGCACAAAGATACCATTTAAAAATATAAGAATGTGGTTTACCGTCTTTTGTCAATTTTTTTCCTATTATTAGCTAAAATATATAGTTTAATCCCTTAAAAAAAAACCAAATGATAGCAAAAATCACATGAAAGGCTAGAGATATGAAGATTGCTTTTAATAATTTATTATTTCCATCCTCCCACCAAATTGTAAAGAAATAAATTAATTTTTTAAATTTATTTTCTCCATCATTCCACCATTGGTCAAAATTATTTATAATTTTTTTTGTCATCTCATTTAACTATAAAATTATATCCCATATTAGGATTAGTTAATATTGATGAAGATATATAAAAAAAAATATAACCTTTTAACAAAATAAAAAATATTGCCACAAATAGAAACAGTTTTAGTTCTTTTATCATAATAAAATTTACCACATTTAATTTTTATATTAAATATTTTATATTTTTAATTTAAGTTCTTCTAAATGTGNTTTTAATTACATTAAAGGTTTATAATAGGTTTTCATTTGGTTTTCCCTGAAAGCAAACATAAAATAAGTTTCTTTTAAGACATTTAGTTTGACTGAATCACATTAATGGTTTGCTCCAATTGCATCTAGTATAAGTAAAAGCAAAACTTATTTATCTAATTGCGCTGATCTAATTTCATCTGAAAACTTAATTTTAATATTTGACTTTTTAGGTGCTTCTTTACTTAATTTAATAGGTTTTCCCTTATCATTCATGACAAGAGCAAACCCCTTATCAAGCACTCTGTTAAAACTAGATGCTTCTAATAACTGGCTTAGAAAATTTANTTTTGTAACTTTGTTTNTTATTAAGATTCCTAAANAATTATTAAACCTNGTATCCAAAAGNTNAATTTTTGAATCAAGTNTNTTAATAAGNACTTTGGGTGGAATAAGTTTTTGAGTATATTGCATAATTTTATTTTTTTGCTNTGTGAAAATANTNTTAAATAANTTTTCAATNTCTTTGAAAACAAAATCTAACTTTTGGTTTTTATTATCAAAAATTTGGTCTGGTTTTCCCAAGAGTCTTANTAAACTANTNAGTCTATCTTTATTAATATTCATNTTNTTAAAAAATGAAGTTTTAAGTCTTAGATCCAANTCACCAATCCTTGCTCTAAGCTCTTCTCTTACNGGAACTGATTTTTCTGCTGCTCCTGTNGGCGTAGGTGCTCTTAAATCTGATACAAAATCAATTAATGTTGTATCTGTCTCATGACCTACAGCNGANATAACAGGAATAGCACTATTGAAAACGGCCCTAACTACNATCTCTTCATTGAAAGACCAAAGATCTTCTAGACTACCTCCTCCTCTAGCAACAATTAATAGATCAGGTTTTTTAACAATTGTTTGATCNGTTAATTCGTTNAATTTATCTATTGCTTTAGCTATTTGTGNAGCAGATCCTTCTCCTTGTACTGCAACTGGCCANACATAAANATGACAAGGNAAACGATCAGACANTCGATGTAAAATATCTCTAATAACAGCACCCGAAGGACTTGTAATAACTCCTATNCTTTCAGGGAGNTAAGGTATTGGCTTTTTNTGTCTTTGATCAAACAAACCTTCAGCNAGAAGTTTTTTTCTTCTATCTTCAAGCATTTTNAGAAGCGCGCCTTCTCCGGCAACTTCCATGTTCTCAACAATAATTTGATATTTTGANTGCCCTGCAAAAGTTGTTACTTTACCNGTACAAATGACTTCCATACCTTCCTCAGGCCTTATAGATAATCTAGGCATGGTATATTTCCAGATNATNGCNGCAATAGTTCCATCCATGTCTTTTAAAGTAAAATAAACGTGGCCTGAGCNAGGAAAAGAAGGTCTTGATATTTCGCCTCTAATACGAACATAGGTAAAGTTNGATTCAACTAATTTCTTTATAACGTGNGAAAATTCACCAACAGANTAAACCGGATTGTTTGTATTATCTTCCATCAATAATCATTAAATTTTATATTTATCATAATTTGATACTATGGCATATTCTACCAAATCTAAAGTTTTTTGGAGTAAATAATTTATGAATATTTTAGTNGTAGGCGGAGGCGGAAGAGAACATGCAATCGCTTATTCTTTATCAAAATCTCCATTAACNAAAAAATTAGTTGTTGCTCCNGGTAATCCAGGTATTGAAANATTTGCTGAGTGTTCTCCAATTGCAGCAGATGATATTGATGGACAATGTNAATTAGCAAAAGATATGAAAGCAGANNTTGTTTTTATTGGTCCNGAAATACCTNTAGTTCTAGGCTTAAAAGACAANTTATCTGANCTTGGCATTAGAGCNTTTGGNCCATCTCAANAAGCAGCTCAGTTAGAAGGATCAAAAACTTTTTCAAGAAAATTNTGTAAAANACATAATATTCCTCANCCANATTTTNAATATTGNAGTGACNTAGAAACAGCAAAANAACAAATAGAGTTATTAAAAGGNTATTGTGTTGTAAAAGCAGATGGTCTTGCGGCNGGCAAAGGTGTTGTTGTNTGTGACACNNTTGAAGAAGCAATAAATGCCTCCTCTCAAATGTTAGAAGAAAATATATTTGGTGATGCTGGAAAATCTATTCTCATAGAAGAAAGAATAACTGGNATTGAAGCCAGNGTTTTTGCTGTATCCGATGGTGACAATGTNGTTGTTATTGGAAATGCTCAAGATCACAAGAGGGCNTATGATNATGATANAGGTCCCAANACTGGAGGAATGGGAGCAATATCNCCAGCACCTGCGCTAGATGATAAATTAAATAAAAATATTCTTGATAATATTATATTACCTACAATAAAAGGTATGAAATTGGATGGTAATCCTTATGAAGGTATTTTATACGCTGGAATAATGCTTACAGATGAAGGGCCTAAAGTTATTGAGTTTAATTGCCGTTTCGGTGACCCAGAAACTCAGGTAGTTCTTCCACGATTAAAAACTGATCTAGTTGAAATAGTTAACGCAACATTTGCAAAGAAATTACAAGAAATTTCTATTGAACTAATAAATAACACAGCAATTACTGTAGTTGTTGCAAGCAAGGGTTACCCTGGTAAATTTCAAAAAGGTATTAAATTACCTTCGTTAAACCAATTAACACCAAAAAATGATGTATTAATTTTTCATTCTGGAACATCCAAAAATGAAGATGGTAAGCTTATATCTAATGGTGGAAGAGTTTTATCTATAACCGCTAATGGGGATAGTATTCAAAACTGTAGAGAAAAGGCATATGCTGTTATTAAAAATATAAATTGGAATGATGGTTTTTATAGAAAAGATATAGGAAAATTAAAGTTTACCTAAGTTTTTGAAAAAAATTTTTAAGAATATTTTCTGACTTTTTTGCATAAAAACCTGAATATATTTCTATTTTGTTATAATTTGAAAAAATCATCGGCCCATTCTCAATTGCTCCGCCTTTTTTGTCCTCAGCACTATAATATAAACGGCTTATTCTAGNTTGTTTAATNATACNCGCACACATTGNACANGGCTCTANNGTAACCCAAATATCACATCCTANTAAAAATTTTTTNCCAGTAACTTTNAAAGCTTTTTCTATAACTANTTTTTCTGCATGACAAAGTGGATTATTTTTTGNCTCAACTAAATTATGNNCCTTAGCGATTACTTGACCATCACTATTTACNACAANAGCTCCAANNGGCACTTCATTTTTATTTTTTGCTTTAATAGCNTCAGCNATNGCTAANTTCATGTAATCAATCTGAANGCCCAANACTTTTATCCNTATTNATAAGAAATATTGCTAATAATCNAGTAAAGCCTATATTACAACAATATGGNAAATTCTTNGAANAAAAATAATAACTNAAATANTAATTCAGAAGTAATCACTTCAGGGGCAGAAAGAATAGCAAAAGTAATAGCTAGGTCTGGATTATGTTCTAGAAGAGAAGCAGAGAGATGGATATTTGAAGGTAANGTAAAACTAAATAATAAAATTTTAACAGAATGCGGTACTAAAGTTACTTCAAACGACTTGGTCGAAGTAAATGGGTATCCACTGCCAAGTAAAACTATCACCAAATTGTGGCTTTACCATAAACAAAGAGGCTATCTAGTTACTAATAATGATCCTGAAGGTAGATTAACAATTTTTGACCAATTGAAAGTAAAAAATCAGTCAAGATTTATTTCTATTGGTNGGTTGGATATGGATTCCGAAGGGCTATTGTTGCTTACCAATGATGGTGATTTAGCAAGAAANCTTGAACTTCCCTCTACTGGCTGGCTTCGTAAATATCGAGTTAGAGTTCATGGATATGTGAACTCAAAGGAACTTGAATCACTAAAAAATGGCATTACCATTGATGGAATCAGATATGGTAGTATAGATGCGACCTTAGACAGGCAACAGGGTAGCAATGCTTGGGTTACACTGGGCTTAAGAGAAGGTAAAAATAGAGAAATACGAAAAGTTATGAGCCATCTTGGCTATAATGTGAACCGACTAATTAGAATTTCTTTTGGTCCATTTAATTTAAAAAAACTTTCATCTGGTGAATTAGAGCAAGTTAAGCAAAGAGTTTTAAATGATCAATTAGGTATAACAAAATCGAAAAAACAAAATACGATTAAGTAGCATCAACTAACACTTTGAAAATGAGAATAATTGGCGGTAAATTTAAAGGATTAAAACTGATACCCCCCAGTGATTTAGGGATAAGACCAACATCTGATAGATTCAAAGAAGCTCTATTTTCGATTTTAGACTCTAAAAAATATAATATAAATATTTATAACTCTAAATTGATTGATATTTTTAGTGGAACTGGAGCGCTTGGTATTGAAGCATTATCTCGAGGAGCAAAAAAGGTTTATTTTCTTGATCAAGACACTAAGTCTATTCAAATTATAAAGACAAATATTTCTAAACTAAAAATCAACGATCAGGACGATATCACAATTAAAATTATAAAAGAAGAAGCAACCAAAGCTCTAAAAAAAGTAAATGAAATTTTTGATATTGTATTAATGGATCCTCCATATAATAAAAATATTATTAAAGAANTCTTAGAAAATCTCAAAAANNATAATTTGATTAATACANACAGCTATATNTTTGCTGAAAGTGANAAANCAGAAANANTTGATTNTAATGGTTATGANGTTTTGGATACNAAAATATATGGTAAATCCAAGTTAACAATTTTAAAATTGANAAACTCAAGTCCNNTTGAATAANTTTTCNATGTCTTTTAATGATAGGCTTATGGAGGTAGGTCTTCCATGGTTACATTGTCCAGAGTTAGGTGTGTTCTCCATCTCTCTTAATAACTGGTTCATTTCATTTTCATTTAGAACTCGTCCAGATCTTACTGACCTGTGGCATGCAATATTTCCTAATATCAAATCTATTTTTGCTATATAGGAAGTAGGCAAACCAGATGAGGATAAATCATCACCAAGATCAATAATTATTTGTTTTATATCAGCATCTCCCAGTAAAGAAGGTACCTCACGAACAATTATCATACCCTCACCAAAAGGTTCAATTTCAAAACCAATTTCAGATAATAACTCAACATTCTCTATAATCATTTCCAAGGGCGTAGGATCAAGATTTATAACTTCAGGTAAAAGTAATATTTGTTTTTCTATAGATTTATTTTCTCTTGCAGCTTTCATCTTTTCTAGAACTAATCTTTCGTGAGCTGCATGCTGATCTACTATAACAATACCTTGTGAATTTCGTGATATTATGTAATTTTTACTGAATTGNGCCAAAGCAACACCCAGCGGAAAGTCTTCATCTTGATCATCTAATCTTTGGTCTTGTAAATCATTATTTTTACTGATTGGTTTGACTGATGGCCCAAAATCATTCTTACTAAAGAAACTTTGAACCTTCTCATAATTGTCATTAACTTTAATTTCATTATAAGTATTAAATTTCTCAATAGCCTGCTTTGAAAGCTCACTAGAAGTTTGACTAGAATGTATATTTAACTCTCGGCTTATTGAACCAACAATTAAACTTCTAATTATAGCATTATCTTCAAACCTAACTTCAGTTTTACCTGGGTGCACGTTTACATCTATAAATTCGGGGGGAACGTCTATAAATAAACAAAAAATAGGAAATCTTCCTTTTGGAAGAGTGTCTCGATACGCAGCTCTAATAGCTCCTGATAAATTTCTATCTTGTATCGACCTTCCATTGATAAATAAATATTGCTGACTATAGTTTGATTTATTTAATGTTGGCAAACCTATAAAACCGTTGATTTTTAAAAAATTTTGGTTTTTAAAAGTTTTAGAATTGTTAATTTTTATAGCTTCATCAGCAAAACTTTTTCCCAATATATTTCTGATTCTATTCAAAACGTATTCATCTGAATCAATCACACTTTCAGGTTTTATATTAAGTAACTCTTTACCATCAGCTTGTAGTCTAAAACCTATTTTAGGATTAACGAGTGCTTGTTTTAGAACTATCTGTTGACAATAACTTCTTTCTAAATTCGAAGATTTGAGAAACTTCAAGCGAGCAGGTGTAGCAAAAAACAAGTTTTTAACAGAAATTATAGTTCCTAATTGTCTAGGTGATGGATAAATATCATTAAATTTTCCAGCCACAACATCTAGAGCCCAGGCATCTTCTGATTTATTTGACTTTGTTTGGATATTCAACTGACTAACAGCTGCAATTGAAGGTAAAGCTTCACCTCTAAANCCTAAAAATTCTATTTTGTTTAGGTCATTAGTTGGAAGTTTAGAAGTCGCATGCCTCTCAACAGCTAAGACTATGTGATTTTTTTCAATACCTATTCCATTATCAGAAACTGATATTAAACTTTTTCCACCATCGTTTAATACAATATCAATTTGTGTCGCTTTAGCGTCAATAGAATTTTCTATTAATTCTTTTAGTGCTGAAGCAGGTCTTTCAATAACCTCACCAGCGGCTATTTGATTAATTAAATTTTCTGGAAGCCTTCTTATTTCCATAACAGGGTTCCAATTACTTTATTAGAACAGACTTTCCAGAATTTTTTTCAATAGCCGGAGAAGGTGTTGANTTAATCTTCTGTCCCAATGATTTATTTTTTCTTATTCGAAGNGCTTCTTTTTTAGCATCTAATACAACACCTGTTTCTGGAACTTGCCCAAATAAAATATCTATGCCCCTTCTTTCACTTAAAGAAATACCAAGTGTCTCTTCATCAACTAATTTTCTAATATCTTTTGGTATTTTNTTATCAACAAATAAATCTTGAAAGCTTGAAATNTCATTAGTTTCCTTAACATTAATTTCACTACTGAGGTTAAAATCATTCTCAGCTTTGGATGTATCATTATTTTTAAATATATCAGGGTCTATATTATATCCTGGAGGCACAATTAGCGATGGTGTCATAGCAACGGAGAATTCATCAGGTATGACTTTCTCCTTACCTACAGCTTTTCTAAAATCTGAACAACTNGATAAGGACATCCCCAAAGGAATTAAAAAAACAAATATTTTAAAAAATTTATTTTTCATAGTAAGAACTTTCAGCTGTAAAAAATTGAGCAAANAGGAACAAANATGCTCCAATAAAGATTATTGTATCAGCAACATTAAAAGCTGGCCAGTGTAAATCTTCAACATAGAAATCTATGAAATCTACCACTTTGCCNTANAGCATCCTATCAATTGCGTTTCCTATTGCACCACTAGCTATTAAAATAAAACCTAATGATGAGTATTTTGGTAATTTAAAGGATGAAAATATTAGATATATGCTTACTACCAAAGCAAAAGTAGTGAATCCATACCTTCCAATTTCTCCTGAATCTTGAAAAAAACCAAATGAAATTCCACTATTCCATACAGGTGTCATAGAAAGAAATGATGTTAGTTTTATAGATTGAGCTTGAATAAAAAGAGTTTTAATTGCCCACAGTTTTGTACCATAATCTAAAGCGACAAAACTTATGAGAATTAATAAAAGATTAAATNTACCTAAGTTTTTTCTCATTTAATTTTATTTAAGACACNACTACATCTATTACATAACTCATTTTCATCTTTGACTTCCTTAACAATTTTCCAGCAACGCTGACATTTNCCACCAGAGGCAAGCTCTATTNTTACTGAAAAATTTGTTTCATCTTTTGAACTATTAATATTTGTTTCTACNTCAGAACAAATAAATATATCTGGGAGATTTATATCACTAAGTTTATTCAAAGTGTGTTCATCTGCTTGAATAATAACCTTAGCTTGAAGACTAGACCCTAACAAACCTTCTTTTCTTTTTTCTTCNATTGCNGTNGTAACAACAGATCTTAACTCTCGAATTTCTGACCATTTCTTTCCAATCAGATNATTTTCCCATGCCTTATCTGCTTTATAATACGTNTGCANGTGAACTGAATTTTCTTTATCATTATATCTACTTTGCCAAGCTTCCTCNGCNGTAAAGCATATAATGGGAGCTAACCAAGTAGTGAGTGACTGAAACAAGATATCCATAACAGTTCTGCAAGATCTTCTTTCAATTCCATTTAGCTCTTCGCAATACAAAGTATCTTTTCTAATATCAAAGTAAAANGCTGATAAATCTATAGTACAGAANTTATGAANATCTAAATAAATGTCATGTAGATTAAATTTTTCAGTATTCACTTCAATTTTCTTACTTAATTCAGAAACTCTATGCAAAACCCATTTCTCTAGCTCTGGCATTTCTGCAAAATCAATTTTTTCTTTTTCATCAAATTCATTCAAAGCGCCCAAAAGGTATCTGAGTGTATTTCTTAACCTTCTATAATGATCAGAATGTCTTACTAATATTTCTTTTCCAATCCTTAGGTCATCATAATAGTCAGACCCAACTACCCATAATCTTAATATATCGGCACCAAATTCATTAATTACTTTTTGAGGTGCAGTAATATTACCCAGAGATTTTGACATTTTTCGACCTTGTTGGTCTAAAACAAACCCATGAGTTAAAACAGCATCATAGGGTGCCCTCCCTCTGGTACCACAACTTTCAAGCAATGANGAATGGAACCATCCTCTATGTTGATCTGTACCTTCTAAATACAATGAGGCTGGCCAAAACAGATCTTTTCTGTCTTCTAAAACAAAAGCATGTGTTGAACCTGAGTCAAACCATACATCNGCAATGTCTTTTACGGCTTCAAAATCATCTGGGTTATGTTTCGAGCCAAGAAAATAGGAAGCTGGTTTTTCAAACCAGGCATCTGCACCATATTTTTTGAATGCCTCAACCACTCTATCAATTACCTCTTGGTCCCTAAGAGGTTCTTGAGTTTTTTTATTAACAAAAATTGCTAAAGGCACACCCCAAGCTCTTTGNCTTGANATACACCAGTCTGGTCTATCTTCAATCATTTTTGTTAATCGGTTTTCGCCTTGAGGTGGNAAAAATGTTGTTTCTGATAAAGATTTTAGAGCNGTAGTTCTTAGATGATTAGTATCCATTGATATAAACCATTGAGGTGTTGTTCTAAAAACGAGAGGAGCTTTAGATCGCCAACTATGGGGATAAGAATGGTTTAGTGTGCCTCTTCCAATTAATGCACTATATTCAGACATTATATCAGCAATTTTTTCATTATCTTTTAAGACACGCAGACCTCCTAATAGTGGTAAATCACTATCTAAAATACCATTATCTGAGACTGTTTCGGGGATTGGCAGATTATTTTTCTTTCCCAAATCAAAGTCATCTGCTCCNTGCCCAGGTGCGATATGAACAAAACCTGTTCCTTGATCAATTGTTACAAAATCTGCTTTTAACAATGGTACGTCNTGATCATAACCATATTTGTGTAATGGGTGTGATAAAATTGAACCTTTTAGATCACCACCCTTAATAGTATCTATAATATTATAATTTATNATTGATAATTCTTTTGTTACTTCTTCTAANAATTCTTTGGCTATTACAATTTTATCTCCTACAACAGCCATTGAATTTTCATCTACTTTTGTAATTTCTAATAAAGAATACTCTATACTTTCTCCATAAGCGACAGCTCTATTTCCTGGCATAGTCCATGGTGTTGTTGTCCAAATTATTATTTGATAACCAGATAATTTTTCTAAAAGTGTGCTTTTAACCGGAAACCTGGCAAAAATAGTTGTACTAATATGATCATGATATTCAATTTCAGCTTCAGCAAGAGCGGTTTTTTCAACAGGAGACCACATAACAGGTTTAACGCCTCTATAAAGGCTTCCGTTCATTAAAAATTTACCAATCTCAGACATTATAATAGCCTCAGATTCATATTTCATGGTTGAATAAGGATCCTGCCAATTTCCATATACACCTAACCTTTGAAATTCCTCAGACTGGATTTCCATCCACTTAGCAGCAAAGTCTCTACATTCTTTTCTAAATTCTACAACAGGGATATCATCCTTGTTCTTTTTCTTTTTTCTATAATTCTCTTCTATTTTCCATTCAATTGGGAGCCCATGACAATCCCATCCAGGAACATAATTAGCATTTTTCCCTAGCATAGATTGCGATCTATTGATTACATCTTTGATTATTTTATTTAAAGCATGCCCAATATGTAAATTACCATTTGCATATGGAGGTCCGTCATGAAGAATAAATGGTTTTGCTGACTTTCTCTGCTCTCTCAGTTTATCAAATAATTTAGTCTCTTCCCATAATTTTAATATTTGAGGCTCTTTTGTGGGTAAACCTGCTCTCATCGAAAAATCGGTTTTTGGTAAAAAAACTGTTTCTTTATAATCTGTCATCAATNTTCTCTAGTTCATTTAAAAGGGATTTAATTTTTAGCTATTTCTCTTATGAAATTCTGTAGCCTCTTTCGTATCAAACTCAATCTGACTTTTTAATTCAGATAGTGAATTAAATTTTTTTTCAGGTCTTAAAAATTTAATCAGCTCAACTTTTACTCTTTTTCCATATAAGTTTAATTCTGACGTTTCATTATTTATATTAATTATGTGGGTTTCTAAATTTATATTTTCTCCAGAAACCGTAGGTTTTGTACCTATATTAGAAATAGAAGGCAACCAATGATTTTTTAGTTCATTACTTTTATGGCTTTCTACTCTTAGTCTTGTGATATAAACCCCAAGAGGAGGTAATAAAAAATTTCTNATATCAACATTAGCTGTTGGGAAACCAATTTCCCTACCCTTTTGTTTNCCTTTTTCTACAACACCTGTTATGCACCAATTTCTTCCAAGTAATGAATTGGCAATTTCTAATTTTCCTGTTTGTAATAATTTTCTTATAGTCTGAGAGCTAATTACTTCAGAACCTTTTTCTGGCTTAAAATTAGTTTTTTTCAAATCTATTGATGCAATTTCCAACCCTTTACTTAGAGCAAACTCCTTGGCAGTTTCAATAGAACCTTCCCGGTTTTTACCAAATTTAAAATTTGAACCAGCATACATTTTAGAAACTTTAAAATTTTTAATTAATATCTCTGACAAAAAATCATTAGGACTACAATTTTTTAAATTCTCATTAAATTGAATTATAATAAGGTACTCAACACCAATTTGATTGAGTAACTTTTGCTTTTCTTGAATATCTAAAAGTTTAAAAGATGCATTATTGTTTTTAAAAAAATCTCTTGGATGTGGATCAAAAGTAACAACANCAAAAGCCAAATTATTTTCTTTTGATCTTTCCTTTACTGCTTCTAATAATTTAACGTGACCTTTATGAATACCATCAAAATTTCCAATGGCGATGGCTATGTTTGTTTCAATTTCTGCAGGATTATCTCCAATTTTCCATTTTATAATTTTCATAGAAATGTTATAACCACAATAAGAATTTAAACTCAAGTTGATATGTATTTGTTAACATAGATTTTTTAATCATGTTTTTGCTATAAATGGTTAAATATCTGGAATAGGGTTTATACTAAATCGTTTGTAAAACCAAATGGAGATTAACTCTTTGACTAATAAAATAGATGTCAACTTTGAAATAATTTCCAATCTTATTAATAGTTCAATTCAAGTTATANTTTCCTATGCCGGCCAAGTATTAGGGGCAACAATTATACTAATAATTGGCTTCTATTTAGCTGGCAAGTTAAGTAAATTGGCTAGAACAAAATTAGGTNTTTTTAATAAAATTGACCCCCTTATTGTTCCTATTATTGGAAACATAATAAGATATGGTATAATAATAATAACTCTTATTGCCGTTCTTGGGCAATTTGGAGTTCAAACCACTTCCATAATAGCTGTTCTAGGAGCGGCAGGATTAGCAATTGGATTAGCATTACAAGGTACTTTGTCCAATGTAGCAGCTGGTGTGATGTTATTGTTATTAAGGCCGTTTACAACTGGTGATTGGGTAGAAACTGGAAGCGTTTCTGGTACAATCAGAGAGGTTGGTCTTTTCACCACTATTATTGATACATTTGATAACGTTTATGTTTCTATACCAAATTCAAGTATATGGAATAGTACAATTACTAATCATTCACATTATGAAACTAGACGTATTGATGTTGATATCGGGATTCATTACGACACTAATCTTGATTTGGCATCTGAAGTTTTACTAAAATTAGCCGAAGATGAAAGGGTTTTAGATAAACCTAAAAAGCCTCAATTTTTAGTAATGAAGTACGATGATAGCGCAATCGTTGTCAGACTAAGACTATATTCACATACAAAAGATTGGTATGCTGTTTACACTGATTTGATGAGGAAACTCAAACCTGCCTTGGACAAAGCTGGCATTCAAATCCCGTATCCTCACAGAGTTATTTCATCATAAATTTTTAAAATGGCTACTACCAAAAAAATTAATGATGGCTTTATTAAACTCACAAAAGAAAATATTAGTAAAGGTCAGTTAGGCGATAAAATAAAAAGCATCAGTGGAAGTGACAAGGTATTAACAACAAAAGAACTTCTTAATGCGAGAAGAAATATTATTCCTGATAAAGGAATTGGGGAAGATATTTATATTTTTGCATATGGATCTTTATTGTGGAACCCGACAGTAGATTATGAAGAAGAGTGTTTGGCTAAGATCTATGGTTTTCATAGAAGTTTCTGTATGAAAACTAACTTGGGAAGAGGTTCTTTTAAAAAGCCAGGGTTAATGTTAGGTCTCGACAGAGGTGGTTCCTGTCGAGGATCTGCATTAAAGTTAAAAAAATCAGAAGCTATAAAAAATATAGATATTTTATTTAGAAGAGAGATGGTAACTGGAGCATATAAACCTAAGTTATTGAAAACTATCTTAGAAGATGGAAGAAAAGTTATGTCACTAGCCTTTACAGTTGATAAAAAACATAAAAACTATTTTCAAAACAAAGCCATTCGAACTAAAGCTACTATGATTTCAAATGCTCACGGTTTTTTAGGTACCTGTGAGGAATATTTTAGCAATACACTACAAAGCTTATCAGAGTTAAATATTGTAGATAGCGAAATGATTGCAATTTCCAAACACTTAAAAAAAAATTAATTTAAATCTTTTTTTATTAGATCTGATGCTTTCTCTGCTATCATTAAAGTGGCAGCATTTGTATTTCCGGAGGGCATAGTTGGCATTATAGAAGCATCTGCTACTCTTATATTTTCAAGTCCTAAAATTTTAAGTGATGGGTTTACAACTGCAGATTGATCAACTCCCATTTTACAACTGCCAATAGCATGATATACGGTTGCTCCATTATTTCTTACAAAATTTAAAATTTCATTATTAGTTTTTACGTGTTCGCCTGGTAAAGTTTCATTAACTGAAATTTTTTCAATATTAGAAGTTTTTAAAAGCTTTCTACACATTTTAACTCCTTCANTTAAAATATCNTGATCAATTTTTTCTTTTAGATAGTTAGGTTGGATTATNGGATNAATTTTAATGTTATTNGAAGNGGCTCTGATATAACCTCTACTTTGAGGCCTGGATTGCCATACTCCACAAGTTATACCTGGATGATCTTGAAGCTTTCCTATCATTCCCTCAGTATACGAGGCTGGCGTAAATACAAATTGTAAATCTGGNAAATCTATNTCTGGTGAAGATTTTAAAAAAGCTCCCACNTGGGCAGGGCTATATGATATTAAACCTTTTCTAAACATAAACCATTTTATAATTTCTAAAGCTAATTTGTAACCACTAGCTTTTTCGTTTAACGAATTTGGCAAATTAATTCTGTTAGCAACTCTGACAGCATAGTGATCCTGCAACCCTTCACCAACATTTTTATTCTCATGAACGGGTTTAACACCTATCTCATTTAAATGTTCGAAATTACCAATGCCTGACACCTGGAGCAAGTGCGGCGTACCAATAGCACCAGCACATAAAATTATTTCCTTATTAGCATGAATTTGAAAAATTTTGTTATTCTTTTCACAAACTAAACCAACAGCCTTTTTACCTTCAAATATAATTTTTAATACCATTGTATTTTTTTTAACATCTACATTTTTTCTTTTAATCGCAGTTTTCAAAAAAGCGTCATATGCACTGTATCGTGCTCCATTTTTAATTGTTCTTTGATAATAAAAAATACCTTCTTGATCACCGGAATTATAATCCTCTTGAATTTTGATGCCTAACTCACGAGATCCCCTAATGAACTCCTCGCAGATAGGATGTTTTTCAACAATATCGGATACAAATAAAGGGCCGTCTTTTCCTCTTGTGTCAGCACTACCATTTTCTTTAGATTCTGATTTCTTGAAATAAGGCAGTATATCATCGTATGACCACCCATAATTTCCTAATTGTGACCATTGATTATAATCATCAGGCTGACCTCTAACATATAAATGCCCATTGATGGAACTGGAACCACCAAAACCTTTTCCTCTTGGGAACAAAATTTCTCTGTTGTTTACATTCTTGTTTTTTTCAGTTTTAAAACACCAATTGAACCTTTTGTC
>NZHB01000072.1 GCA_002691185.1 SAR116 cluster bacterium
TTGGTTTTATTGGGATCAACGACTTTATCCTCTTTTGAAAAATAAAAAAGTGCAGGTTTTTTTACATTTTTATAATCTCTGTTGTTTGCTTCCTTAACAAGCTTTGCCATTGGTATTAAGGCATTTGTCGGGTACGACATTGTCCAATATTTTTTGTTTAGATTATTTCTAGGATTATGCTTTATTGTTTTTCCAAGGATAATTTTTAACCAATAATTTGAAAATGGCCATGAAATTAGGCTTGCAAACGTATTGTTTATCCCAAAGTTTGGTGAAATAAATATATATCCTAATATTTTATTAGATAATTTAGTGTCTAGAGCTGAGGTAACACTTATAGTTCCACCAGTTGATGATGACATAATGATTACTTTTTCACCTATTCTTGAGCCTATTTCTATTGCTTCGTGCAAATCATTCATCCAATTTTCTATTGAACAGTTTTCCATTGCATCAGACGTTCTTCCATGACCTGNTAGCCTTGTGAANAACAAGTTTGCTTTAATGTCTTTAGCTATAAGGTCAGGTAAAGGGCGCACCTCTTCTGAAGAGGCTGTAAATCCATGAATATACACAATTGACAAAGGTGTTTTTGTATTATTTTTATTCGCCCAAATAATATGTTTCGCAATTCCTTCTTTTATATCTGAAAAATTTTGTTCTGATTTAATTAAATACTCATTAATATCTGAACTTATTATATTTGGATCGAAATTACTTTTTAAGTTAACAGGTTTTTGTGACACTATTATTCCTAAAATTAAAATTATAAGAAAGGTTAATATAATCAGGATTTTATAAAGTATTTTTAAAACTCCCATAGACACAAATTAAAATTATATAATAATTTAGAATTAATATGTAATGTATATATAATTTTTTTATAAATTAATTTGANAAGTACTAATAAAATAATGGTTTTTTAATGAACAATTTAC
This sequence comes from SAR116 cluster bacterium, assembly GCA_002691185.1. Lineage (GTDB taxonomy): Bacteria > Pseudomonadota > Alphaproteobacteria > Puniceispirillales > Marisalimonadaceae > Marisalimonas. Next base: position 939 of record NZHB01000072.1, read on the forward strand.
CTGAAATTTTTTTAAAAAATTCTTTATTATTCCAAGATAAAACTTTGTTTGGTTACAAAGAAGAAGGTGAATGGCAGAGTTTGTCTTGGGATAATACAGCTAAAATTTTAGAAAACTTAGCGTCTGGCTTAAAAGAAATAGGTGTTAAGAAAAATGATAAAATTAGTATTATAGCAGATAACAGCTATAAATGGTGTATAATTGATCTGGCTATTATTTCATTGGGCGGAATAACAGTGCCTGGTTATACTACGAGTAATGAAGAAGAAATATCATATCTTTTATCTCATTCAGAAACCTCAACAATTTTTATTAATTCAAAATTATTACCAATTGTTGAGAAAATATTGCCTACTTTAAATAAAATAAAACACGTGGTTTGTGTAGATGAGTTGAAAACTACAAAAAAAATTAAATTTAAAAAATTATTGTACACATATAGTGAATTGATAAAAATTGGCTCAAAAAATAAAAATAAACAAAATTTACTTCGAGAATCTATAAAGAAAATAAAAAAAGATGATGTTACTTGTATAATTTATACATCCGGAACTAGTAGTCAACCAAAAGGTGTTATGTTAACTCATGCTTCAATATTATCAAATATTGTTGGAGCTAATGAATTGGTAAAAGAAATAAAAGTTAAAGATCACAGATTTTTATCTATTATTCCTCTTTCTCATGCTTATGAACACACGGCTGGTTTTTTCTTNCCAATTTATATTGGTGCTGAAATATATTTTAATGATAATCGTGATCAAATAGTTAGTGATTTATTATCTGTAAAGCCTACTCTAATGACAGCTGTTCCAAGACTTTACGAAGTTTTGTATAAAAAAATAAATAATCAGCTAGCNACCCAAAACANAGTTACTCAAAAATTATTTTATAAAACAGTAGCCCTTGGAACAAAAACATTTAAAGGTTTCAATTTAAGTTTAATNGAAAAAGTTGAAAATTTAATATTAGANAAAATAGTCAGAAAAAAATTACNNAGAAAATTTGGTGGTAATTTGCAAGCATTTATTTCTGGAGGAGCTGCATTAAATGAACAAGTTGGTTTATTTTTCCAATCATTAGGTATTAATATATTACAAGGTTATGGACAAACTGAATGTTCTCCTCTGATATCTTGTAATCCTATTAATAAAATAAAAATTGATACGGTTGGTGTACCAATAAAAGGATTGAAAGTTAAATTATCTAAAGAAAAAGAGATTCTAGTAAGAGGGAACTCTCTTATGAAAGGTTATTGGAAGGATAAAAACAATACTGATAAAGTAATAATTAATGGTTGGCTTCATACAGGTGATTTAGGTTTTATAGACGACGAAGGCTACATTAAAATTTCAGGTAGAATTAATGAAATGATTGTAAATTCAGGTGGTGAAAATATTGCTCCTGTCCCTATTGAAAATCTATTATTAGCGTATGACGAAATCGAGCAAGCAATGATTTATGGACATAACAAACCTTTTTTAATCGCCTTGCTAGTACCTAATGAAAACCTGTTAAACTCTAATTCAAATAATGTTCAAATTTTAACCACACAATTTCAGGGTATAATCAATGATATAAATAAAGACTTATCTCCAACAAGAAGGATTAGAAAATTTATTATCTTGGAAAAATATTTTACTATTGATAACAATATGTTAACTCCAACTCTTAAGATTAAAAGGCATAAAATTTTTTCAAATTATTATAATGAAATTCAAAAACTTTATAATAATTCTAATATTTAATTTTTTTTGGTTTTGAAATATTGAAGTTTAATTTTTTTAATCCGCAAAATAAAGACGACCCATTTACTTCGCTGACCATGTTGATGATAGGTGTCATAATCTTATCATTGCAAGATAGTTTGATAAAGTTCATGTCAAGTGAAACAAGCTTTTGGCAGCTTCAATTTATTAGATCTATTGGCAATATTTTTTTACTAATTTTATTGGCGGCCTTAACAAATGGCCTTTCTATACTTATCCCTAAAAATTGGAAGCCTGTATATTTTAGGGCATTTATAATGACAACTTGTATGTTTTGTTTTTTTGCTGCATCACCAATTTTAACTTTTGCCCAGATGGCTGCAGGATTATATACTTTTCCTATTTTTGTTTCTTTTCTGGCAATAATTTTNCTNAAAGAGAGAATTGGTTTATGGAGAANATTAGCTCTTTTTATAGGTAGTTTAGGAGCTNTGTTAATTTTAGAGCCTTGGTCAGAAAGTTTTTNAATTTTACANATTTTACCAATAATGGCGGGNTTTTTTTTCGCTTGTAATATTATTTTAATAAGAAANCATTGTAGGCAAGAATCTGTGATGTCTCTTACTTTAGCAGTAGGGATAATGTTTTTTATATCAGCTTTACTTGGGATAATNATATTTGAATATNTTNTTGTAGATCTTATTTCAAANGAAAATGCTNCTTTTGTATTTGTNGGATGGCCAACNTTAACTTTNATAGTTTTTATTTTTTGTTTTTCATGTTCTATTTTAAATATNACTGGTAATATTCTATTAGCTAAAGCTTATCAGACAGCAGAAAGTANTTGGTTGGCTCCAATTGACTATNCATATTTATTTTTTGCAATAATTTGGGGTAAATTNTTTTTTGATGTATGGCCTACTTTTCTAAATCTTTTTGGTATGAGTTTAATTGCAATTTCAGGTATTTTAATTGCTTATAGAGAGAGAAAATTAAGAATCTTAAACAGAAAGAAAATTTAAATTATCTTCAAATTTTATATCTGATATTTTTATTGCTCTTGTTAAAAATAACCCCTCAAGCGAGGTTACTCTACTTAAGGCTACATAGGTTTGGCCATAAGCAAAAGAACCAGTATCCAAATCTATTATTGCTTTTTCAAAAGTTTGTCCCTGACTTTTATGTATTGTAACAGCCCAAGCTAGTTTAATTGGATATTGAGTAAATGTAGCTACTACTTGATGGTTAACTTTGTCATTTTCAATTAAATAATCAAATTTTTCCCAAGTATCTTTGTTTATTTTATAAATGTTATTTTTTATTTTCACATGAATACTATCGTTTGATAGATCAGTAACTATTCCTATTGATCCATTAACCCATCTCTTAGGTGACTTATTATCATTTTTGATTAACATTACTTGAGCTCCAATTTTTAACTCAAGAATTTCGTCAGCAGGTTTGTCTTTAAAATCTCCAGTTTGAGTGGATTGATATGAAAAAGCCTTACTATTAATACTATGAAGGTTGGCATTGTTTATTTCATCAACTTTTCGATTAGTTGGTGATAAAATTATTGTTTCTAATGGTATTTTAGAATTTTTATTTAAAACTTTAATATTTAATGCTAATAGGTCTGAATTATCTATCTTACCTATTCTAATTTTATTTAAAATATCGATAAATACCTTGTCTTTTTGCCTGTATATTTTTGTTAGTTCATAAGTTTTGATTTTAGTTTGATCATAGCATTTTGCATGATAGAANTGGTGNCCCATTGGATAAAAATTATTAAAAATTTCCTTTTCATTTTCTCTGATTACTGGTGGTAGCTGGTAAACNTCTCCTAAGAGAATAATTTGAACACCACCAAAAATTTTATCTGTATTTCTATTAAGTTTAAGCGATTTGTCTATGGCATCTAGAACATCGCATCTGATCATAGAACATTCATCTATTAGAATAGTATCTACTTTTTTGATAACCTGACTTCTTAATCTTTTAATTTTCTCATCAATTAATATTCTTGGTGGAAATAAGAAAAAGGAATGTATAGTTTTACCTTTAGCTTTAATTGCTGATATTCCTGTTGAGGCGAGTATTATAAAATTTTTTTTTGAATTAACCCGAAAATATTCAAGTAAAGTTGTTTTTCCAGTCCCAGCTTTACCAGTTATAAAGAGATTTTCNTTTGAGAACTCCATTTTATTATAAATTGACTCAAATTCGTCATCTATATTTATGATGTCATTTATTCTATTGTTTTTAATGAAATCATTTTTCATTTTATTGATAAGTAGATTTATAGATTGAGACTAGTTTTTTAACCATTTCATTAGTGTTTAATGATTCATCTAGTACAATACTTTTTTGAGGCTCTTCNAAAATTGCGAACTGACTATCAACCAAGCTATCAGGCATGAAATGTCCTTGTCTTGATNTAATCCTTTGATGTGCAGTTTTTTTACTGACCTTCAAATAAACTAAATTAAAATTTTGAGGACCCAGTAAAGTTCGATATTTTTCCTTAAGAGCTGAGCAGGTAACAACGAGGTTTTGTTTTTTATTTCTTTTAAGAATTTCATTTTTGATTTTTATAAGCCACTCATACCTATCACTATCATTTAAAGGTACTCCAGAACTCATTTTATAAATATTTTCTTTAGTATGATAATCATCACCTTCAATTAAAAAACCATTAATTTTTTCAGCAAGTTTTTCAGCAATTGTTGTTTTGCCAGAAGCTGCTACCCCCATAATTAAAAAAGTGAAAAATTTATTACTCATAAATTTGTCCAGTAAGGTTTAATTTTTTTGCTATTCTTTTTATTCTTNAGTGGATGAAGACCAAAAAAACTTCTTTGTAATTGAATTGTTTCACCAATTTTATGATTTGAAAAAATTAAGTCATAAAAAGCAATGTTTGAAGATAAAACAGGGCAGGGTATTTGTAACTTAATAGCGTTAGTATTGAATGATCTTATAGCACTTATATTTTTGGAACATTTTTCTTCAATTAAGTTAAAAAGAAGATCTAAATTTAAATTTTGATTATCTTTTAGTTTTTGTGAAATAAAATTGAGGTACTCACCTTGTAAAATACAACCAGCACTCCATGCTTGAAGAACATCTTTTAATTTAAAATTAAAAAACTCCCATTTATTTGACTCATTGATTAAATTCAGTCCTTGAAAAAGAGAACATACGAAATTAAAAAAAATGACTTTTTCAATATCATCTTCTTTAATGTTTTGTTTTTCACAATAGTTGTTTTCATTTTCATTTATATTTAGAGATTTATAATTAAAATTTTTAGAAATTGACCTTGTTGAGACAGCTTCATAAATAGATGGAATGGGAACTCCAAGGTCTAGAGCTGCTTTTATAGTCCAAATTCCTGTTCCATTTTGTTGAATCTTATTCTCAACATCATCTAAAAAATAATTTTGTTCTTGATTTTTAGCGCTAATGATTTCTGATGTAATTTTTAAAAGGAAAGAAGATGTTTCTGTTTTAAGAATTTTATTAAAAATATTTGTTTGATCTTCATTATTTATTCCGTGAGCTTGTCTTAATATGACACTTATTTCTGCTAAAGCTTCCATTAAAGCATATTCGATACCATTATGAACTAGTTTTACAAAGTGACCAGAGCCTGGACCACCAAAAAAACAACAAGCTTTTTTATTATCTTTTTTAGCAGCTATATCTTCAAAAATATGATTTACATTTTCCCAAGCATGTTTAGAACCTCCTGCCATAATAGCTGGACCATTTTTGGCACCTCTTGGACCTCCTGAGACACCAATGCCAAGAAAACTTATATTATTCTCTCTCAATAACTCGTATCTTTGAATAGATTTTAAATAAAGCGAATTTCCCAAATCGGCAATTATATCATTGGGCTTTAAATACTTTATTAACTCGTTTATGCAATCATCAATTTTATCTGCTTGCAAACTAAGCATGACAATTCTTGGTGAAGGTAATTTTGATAACATACCTTCCAAGGAATCATTCAATATTAAATTTTGAATATGGTCGTTTCTTAAGGCATTAATTAATACCTCATTTTTTTCATACGCATAAACGGTATATTTTTTTGATATGATATTTTTTGCCAAGTTAAAGCCCATTGAACCAAGTCCAACTAATCCAATATTCATATCTTTTGCACCTTATTTATTAATGATATTNACCCTTATTGTAATATGTATATTATGCCNTAACAAAATANNTTTATAAAGGTTAATCAGTTAATCNATATATCGATTTAATTATATATTGCAGAAAATTATATAATTTGGAAAAAGTTAAGAAAAGTAGTTTGATTATTTGTTAATTTAACAAATAATAAAACTACTATGATATTTAACCTTCTATAATTTTTAAAATTTTAGGGGGTGACATTGGTAAGCTATAAGACCTCTTGCCAAGCGCTTGATATACTGCATTTGAAATCGCTGCCAATGGTGGAACTAGTGGCACTTCACCAACACCTCTCACTCCTTGTGGATGTTTAGGATTTGGTATTTCTACTAATACTGTATCAAGCATTGGAAGGTCAGAGCATACAGGCATTCTGTAATCTAAAAAACCAGTATTGTCTAAGTGCCCATCTTTATTGTAGATATACTCTTCACTTAATGCCCATCCAATTCCTTGAGCACAACCTCCTTGTAGTTGACCTTCTACGTAGTCAGGGTGTATGGCTTTCCCAACGTCTTGAATTGATGTATACCTTTTTACCCTTACAATACCAAGATCGACATCAACTTCTACATCACAAATGTGTGTGGCAAAGCCACCTTCAGCACCTTCTGTGTTAACTTGGTAACCAGCACCAATTGGTCCTCCTGTAGCTGTTGCTTTGTCTGCTAGCTCAGCCAAAGTTAGTGGATCAAACTTACCAGCATTATCCCCAGCTGGACGAGCTTCACCATTTTCCCATTCAATAGCTTCCTCGTCAATTCCCCAAATTTTAGCAGCTCTTTGCTTAAGTTGCTTGATAACTATTTTAGCTGATTCAGTTACCACCATTGCTGAAGCAAATAAAACTCTACTTCCACCGGTTAAATTGCTATATCCTATAGTGGCAGTGTCCCCAATTAAAACCGAAACTCTATCATGATGAATACCTAATAACTCAGCAGTAATGTTAGCAATGGATGCTCTTGATCCTCCAATGTCTGGGTGACCAGTTGTTACTACTACGTTACCATCTTCAGTGATGTTAAGTTGAGCACTAGATTCACCACCTGCATTGAACCAAAAACCACTTGCAACTCCTCTACCTTGGTGTTTCCCTAAAGGTGCTTTATAGTGAGGATGATTTAAAGCTGCATCCAAAGTTTCTTCATATCCCATTTTAGGATACGTAGGTCCATGAACAGCAACTGTACCTTCTTTTGCTGCATTTAATTTTCTTAGTTTAAGAGGGCACATTTTTAAAGCTTCTGCAATTTCGTCTAACACGCACTCTACACCATAAGCACCAATTGGTGCACCAGGAGCTCTGTATGCAGCAACTTTACATCTATTAGAAACTACATCATACCCAAATGTATGAGCGTTAGGGATATCATAAGGGGCTAAAGAACAGCCTACAGCTCCTCTAATAGGAGAGCCTGGGAAAGCTCCTGCTTGAAGGTAATATGTTCCTTGGGCAGCAACAATTTTACCATCTTTAGTAGCTCCTATCTTTATTTTACTTTTGGATCCAGATGTTGGTCCGGATGCTCTCATTGTATCTTCTCTATTCATTACAATTTTAACAGGGCGACCTGTTTTTTTAGATAAGACAGTAGCTAAAGGTTCTAAGTAAACGATAGTCTTTCCACCAAATCCTCCTCCAATTTCTGCAGGTATAGCCCTTATGTTACTTTGTGGTATGCCAGTAAGAAAAGAGGTCATGGCCCTAACCATGAATTGTCCTTGACTAGAGCTCCAAATTGTAGCTCTTCCATCTGCTGCCACACTCACTAAGCAGGAATGAGTTTCTAGATAACCTTGATGAACTGGCTCTGTTTTGAATTCTCTTTCAATTATAATATCAGCTTGTGAAAATCCTTCTTCTATATTTCCTTTTTTGTGCTCTAAGGTTCCTGCTATATTTGAAGGCTTATCGTTAAATTTAATATGATCATGTAAAATAGGAGCATCTGGCTTAATGGCATCTTCAATATCAATTGCCCATGGTAAAACTTCATATTCAACTTCTATAAGTTCACAAGCTTTTTGTGCTATTGCTTCTGTGGTTGCGGACACTGCTGCCAGTGGATGTCCTTGAAATAAAACTTTATCTCTAGCCATAACATTTCTGCACATCCAGCGCATATCTTGAATGCCTAATACAACTGGCTTATCAAGGGGAAAATCTACAATATCTTTCGATGTAATTACAGCTTTAACACCGTCTAATGCTTCAGCTTTCTTTGTGTTAATTGAAATAATTTTTGCATGGGGATGAGGGCTTCTTAAAACATGACCCCAAATCATACCAGGCATTGTTGTATCAGATGAATATTGGGCACGTCCAGTTACTTTTTCTGCTCCATCAGGTCTAATAGTATTCTTACCAATCCATTTATTACTTATTTCGTTCATTATGCTTTCTCCTTCATTTCATCAGCAACTTCTAATACTGCTTTAACAATTTTATCGTAACCAGTGCATCTACACAAATTTCCTGCAAGCCAAAATCTTACTTCGGTTTCTGTTGGGGAAGGATTTTGGTCTAAAAGAGCTTTGGAAGCCATTAAAAAACCTGGTGTACATATTCCACATTGAAGTGCAGCTTTTTCAAGAAACTTCTGTTGTAAAGCATGAAGTTTTCCGCCTTCAGACATTCCTTCAATAGTCTCTATTTTACTTCCTTCAGCTTCAGCAGCTAACATTAAGCAAGAGCAAACTAATTCACCATCAAGTATTATGCTACAAGACCCACAGTCTCCTGANCCACAGCTTTCTTTAGAACCTGTAAGCTCTAACTCATTCCTTAATACATTGAGCATCGTATCGTGNGGATCACATAAAAAATCGATATCTTCATTATTAATTTTGGTTGAAATTTGTATTTTTGCCATAATTTTATTTTCCTTTTATTCTATCAATCGCAATTAAAGTCGTCCTTTTAAATAATACTCCTGCTACTTTTGTTCTATACTCAATAGTACCTCTTTTGTCATTAATAGGATTGCAAGAGTCCATACATAATTTAGTTACTTTTTCTAAAACTTCATCGTTAAGATTTGTTCCAGTCATAATTTCAGAGGCTTCTTTAATTAGAAGAGGGGTTGGTGCAACTGCGCCAAGCGAAACTCGGGCAGATGTGCAAATATCATTATCTAAAGTTATATTAACACCGCAACCTACCACTGCTATATCCATTTCCGTTCTAGGTGTCATTCTTAAATAAGCATCAGCAGAATTTTTTTCCCTCTTTGGAAATTTAAGGCTTACTAGCATTTCACCATTTTTTAATATTGTTCTTCCCGGACCTTCATGAAATTCTTCAATTGGCAATTCTTTTCGGCCATCAGGACCTGCTATGACAGCCACACAACCAGCAGCTATAAGAGCAGGTACACTATCACCTGCAGGTGATCCATTGCATAAATTGCCGCCCAAGGAAGCCCTTCCTTGAATTTGTTCTGACCCAATAAGTCTAAAAGCTTCAAGTACACCTGGCCATAATGAAGCAAATTTCTTATTTCTATTTAAACTTGCACCTGAAACAGAAGCTCCAACAATAAATTCATTTTCTGAAATTTCATCAATATTATTTAATTCTACAATTTTTTTGACATCAATAACTAAATTGGGTTTCTTAATTCCACTTTTAATTTGGACCAACAGATCTGTTCCACCTGCTAAAAATCTAGCGGACCCATTAGCTTGATTGTGAGCTTCTACTGCCTCATTTATTGTCTTAGCAGCAAGATATTGAGTGTCTGACATTTTATCTCCCGAAATATAAATTTGATTAATAACAATTAACTCTATATTTAATTAACAAGTTATCCTATCTTATTCAACATTTATATCAAGACTTCTTATTAAATTATTCTTATGAAAATTTTTACAAATGCACATTTTTTATTAACCCTTACTTCTTTGTTTTGGGCATTTAATACTGTTGCTGGGAGAGCTGCTGTTGGCGAGGTATCTCCATTGTTGATCGTTAGTGTAAGGTGGTTTTTTGTTGCGATTATATTAACAATTATTTGCAGGAAAGATTTAAAAAAATCATGGTCAATTTTAAGTTCAAGATTGAAATGGTTAACATTAATGGGTTTGTTTGGCTTTACTGGTTTTAACTCAACTTATTATATTGCAGCTCATGACACTATTGCTATCAATTTAGGAATGGTACAGGGAACAATGCCAGCATTTATTATAATAATCGCATGGTTTTGGTTAGGTGAAAAAATAAATTTTAAACAGTTCTTAGGTGTTTTGATAACTTTTCTTTCTGTTTTGGTTATTGTTAGTTCTGGGGACATCAATGTATTAAAAACTTTTAAATTTAATAATGGTGACATTGTTATGATTTTCGCTTGTTCTTTATATGCCGTTTATGCTGTTGGATTAAGAAGAAAACCTAATATAGGGGCTCTTTCTTTGTTAACTTTTTTCTCTTATGTAGCTTTTTTAGGTTCGCTGCCTGGTTTGTTTTATGAGACATATACAAATAATTTAATTTTACCTGGAATTAAAGGAATTGTTATTTTAGGAGTCATAGTAATTTTCCCATCTTTTCTTGCACAGATTTTTTTTATGAAAGGAGTTGAGAAAATTGGCCCAGCTAGATCAGGTTTGTATACAAATTTGGTGCCTGTTTTTAGTTCATTTTTAGCAGTATTTTTTTTAGGAGAATATTTTCAAATTTATCATCTAATTTCTTTAATTTTGATTTTTATAGGTATTTACATATTTGAAACTCAAAAAAAAGAAATTTAATTTATGACAAATTAAAATTTATTAATAATAGTATGTTAGAAAACTTTTCNTATAACTCACTCGAAGGAATTATTTTACTTCTGATTTTNATTTTNGCAGGTAAATCTTTTAGAGAAAATTGGAAAAAACAAGAAATACCATGGGTTTTNAAATCGTGGGTTTANGGAANTATATCNGCTGTTTGTTTTTTTATATTGATTTTTTTTGAGTTCACTTTTTAGAGATTTAATTTCTTTTACAATTAAGNTCATTAATGAGAGGGTTGTTTGGATCTATATCTTTGTTGCAAATAGAACATTTATCACTTCCAGANATTGCGTTAAGGCCACCACAACTTCCTTTTATGTTTTTGCCCATTAACATAACACCNAGTGACATAATTGTTACAATNNTAATNAAGATTATAAATGTAATAAAAAAAATATCCATCANAAATAAAGTNTTATATTAACAATTATAAANATTCAATTNATTCTTTAACTAATTTTTTAAATTCAGAACTTTTAATTTTTATTAATTTTTNATTGACTTCGTCGATAAATAGAACNGCNATACCAGTCTTCTCAGCTAATTTAAATCCCTTTTTGCTTCCCATTGCAAGCAATGCTGTTGCCCANCCATCAGCATTTGTTGCGTTATAAGAAACAACAGTTACAGATTTTGTTNNATGGNNAATNGGTTTGCCTGTNTTNGGNTTTATTATGTGTGAGAATTTTNTNNNGTTTTTNNTAAAAAANTTTTTGTAATCACCAGATGATGCAATGCCTTTATNAGATACGTTTATAATCTCTTTAACTAATTTNTCTTTTAAGTTAGGATTCTCAATTCCTATTATCCAATCTTTCTTGTTTTTGTTATTACCTTTTGCAAGTAAGTCACCACCAATATTTATTAAATAATTTCTTATACCTAATGTTTCTAGTTTATTTCCAATTTGATCAATCCCATAACCCTTTGCAATTGAAGAAAGGTTTAATTTCAAG
>NZHB01000073.1 GCA_002691185.1 SAR116 cluster bacterium
AGATGGCCTTGATGAAGGTAATTCATTCCTATCTTACTCTCAAACAAAGGGTAGAGGTAGGAATGATAATAAATGGACTTCTTTAAAAGGAAATTTATTTCTATCTACCATTATTAGACCCAAAACTGAAAAAAAAAATTGGCAACAACTATCTTTGATTGTTGCTTTTTCTGTAATTGAAGTCTTATTAAAATTCGGTATTAAAAAAAATCAAATAGAATTAAAATGGCCTAATGATATACTAGTAAATAATAAAAAAATTGCCGGCATCCTTCTCGAATCTTCTCACGATTTTATAATTGTAGGAATTGGTCTCAATGTAAAAAAAACACCTGTAAATGAAGAAAAATGGGAAACAACAAAAATTGATGATTATATCAATTTAAATTTCTCTGTTAAAAAAATTGCCCTAAAAATTTTAGACCAACTCTTCTTAAATTATCAAATTTGGAATGAAAAAAAATTTATTTATTTTAGAGAAAAAATTAATACTTTTTTAAAATATAGAACAAAGGTTATAGTTATAAATCTTAACTCTAATAAAAACAATTTATCTGGTATTCTTCTAGGATTAGGAGATACAGGTACAATGATGATAGACTCAGGTTCGGGTGTTTTTGAGTATAATTCAATTGAAAGTTATTACGAAAGTAATGAAGGTGTGTAATGATATTAGTAATTGACTGTGGAAATACAAATACAGTTTTTGCCCTATACTCTCATCAAAAAAAAATTAATCAACTGGGTTGTTGGAGGATAAATAATGATAGCAAGAGAACAGCTGACATGTATTATCCTTGGTTCTTACAAATGTTAAGTTTATCAAATTTTAAACCTAATGATATTATAGGTATTTGTATTGCGTCTGTGGTTCCTGAAACTTTATTTAATATAAAATCATTTATTAAAAAATATTTTAATATACCAGCTCTAGTTGTTGGGGAAGAGGGAATGAATTTAGGGCTTAAAGTTAATATTGATAATCCAAAAGAAGCTGGAGCAGATAGACTTGTTAATTCTTATGCTGCTGAAAAATTAGGTTTCTCACCAGCGATTATTATTGATTTTGGTACTGCAACAACTTTCGATGTTGTCGGTAAAGATGGCAGTTACAATGGTGGTATAATTGCTCCTGGTATAAATTTGTCATTAGAGGCACTTTATATGGCAGCTGCTCGTCTTCCTAGGGTCTCTCTCAAACCTTTATCAGAAAAAAAATCCATTATAGGTAAAAATACTGTAAGCGCTATGGAGTCTGGAATTTTTTGGGGTTATGTTTCTATGATTGAGGGTTTGATTCAAAAAATCAAAACAAATGAAAAGCTAATAAATCATAATGTTATAGCAACTGGAGGTTTAAGTCATTTATTTAAAAAATCTCTTAATTGTGTAGATGAAATTATAGATGATCTCACCCTAATAGGATTAGTTCATTTATATTTAAAAAATAAAAGTTTTAATTAATTTTGGTGCTTTAATGAATTTTAATAAATCTGACTTGATTTTTCTTCCGGTTGGTGGGTCCGAAGAAATTGGTATGAATGCAAATTTATATCACTTTAATGACAAATGGATTCTTGTAGATTTAGGTATTTCTTTTCCTGATGAAACCGACTTAGGTATTGATGTTTTATTACCTGATTTTAACTTTATTAAATCTTTAGGAGACAAGTTTTTAGGTATTTTTTTAACACATGGTCATGAAGATCATATTGGAGCAATCCCATATTTTGCAGAATTTATCAAATGTCCAATCTGGGGTAGTGCTTTTACAATTGCTTTGTTAAAGAGAAAACTAAATGAGAATAGCAAAAGCAATAACCTAGAGTTAAATGTTTTAAAAATTAATCAAGAGATAGAAATTGGTGACTTTATTGTTAAAGCAGTAGGTACATCCCATTCAATTCCTGATCCAATGTCAATTTTAATTTCTACTCCAAAAGGAAAAATNTTTCATTCAGGTGATTGGAAGCTGGAGCATTCATCAAATTTAGGTGAGAAAATTAACTTTAANGATTTTCGAACAATAGGGAGNGATGGTATCTTGNCAATGGTTTGTGATTCAACGAATGCNTTAGTTGATGGAAGAACGCCTTCAGAGTTATTTGCTTATAATGGTTTGTTTAATGAAATTAAAAATAAAAAAAATATAGTTCTTACNACATGTTTTTCATCAAATATTAGCCGAATTAAATCTTTATTGGATATAGCTGCAAAAACTAATAGGTCAGTTGTAATTATGGGAAGAGCATTACTAAGAGCGATTGATGCGGCAAAAGAAGTTGGTTTCTTAGATAATATTCCTGATTTAGTATCATTAAAAGATGTTAATTTAATACCAAAATCAAACCTACTTATTATTTGCACTGGTTCACAAGGTGAATCAAACTCTGCACTTTCAAGGATTTCAAAATGTTTGGATAAACATATTCAATTAACAAGAGGGGATGCTGTTATTTTTTCAAGCAGACAAATACCTGGAAATGAAAATGCAATATCTAAAGTTCAAAATAGATTTCTAGAAAATGGTGTCGAAGTAATTACCGACAATGATAAGGACGTTCATGTATCCGGCCATCCATCAAGAGATGAATTGGTTGAAATGTATTCATTTATAAAGCCTAAAATATCTATTCCTGTTCATGGTACGAGAGAGCATATTGAGGCTCATGCAGATCTAGCTAATGAGTGTCAAGTACCTATAGTGATAAAGCCTAAAAATGGTGAATTTATCAAACTAAGTGAAAACTCTCATGGTGTTGTATCTAATATTGAGTTTACTACTCAAGTTTATGATGCTGGTGAAGTCGTTCCAATTGATGATGAAAGATTTGTTTCTAGAAGACATGGTTTATGGAATGGGTTTGTATCGGTTTCTGTTGTCCTAAATGAATATGGAGACCTTTTGATTTCGCCCCAAATTTCACAAACTGGGGTATCTAATGAGAGAAGTGTATCATCTATGATAGCTGATATTGTCATAAAAATTGAAAATTTAATAGAGAACGAAAACTTTAATTCAGATAATTTAGATAATAATCTTTCTAATCAAATTTTAAAATTAGTTAGACGAGAATTTAAATCTTCTTTTTCTAAAAGACCTATCATAGATGTTCATATTAATAGAATTTAGAGTGTGAACATGAGTTTTGTTTCTTTGTTTTTAGTTTTTCTAATGATTTGGTTAATTATATTTTTTATGTCTCTTCCATTTGGTGTAAAAATATCAGAACCCAAGGTGTTAGGTAATGCTAAATCTGCACCCGACAAACCAAATTTAAAGTTAAAATTTCTAATTTCTTTCTTTTTGTCATTTATTCCAACAATATTTATATATTGGATTATAAATAATAACATTTTATTCGATTTAATTATAAACTACTAGCCAGTAACTTCTATATTTACTAAAATTTTAACTTTAAAATTGAAGTTTATTACTATCTGCGTTATTTAAAAATATGTAAATTTTAGGTATATTTTATGTTTAAAAAAATTGTTTTATCTTCAGATCATGGTGGTTTTTATTTGAAGGAAACAGTAAAAAAATTTTTGGTAAACAAAAATTTTGAAGTCGACGATTTAGGATGTAACTCTCTTGATCCAGTTGATTACCCAGATTATGCAAAATCTCTATCTGATAAGTTAAAAAATAATAAAGATCATGGAGGTATTTTATTTTGTGGTACTGGGATTGGTATATCTATGGCTGCAAATAGATTTAAACATATAAGAGCAGCTTTGTGTACGACAGTTGAAATGGCAGCAAAAAGTAGGAAACATAATGACGCCAATGTACTGGCATTAGGCGGAAGGATTTTAGATGAAGGTTTGGCGTTAGATATAGTTGAAGAATTTTTAAAAACTGACTTTGAGGCTGGTAGACATAGCCTTCGTGTCAATAAAATATAATTAGATAATAAGAGGTTTATAATGTATTACAAAAAAGGTTTTTTTAACAAGGACATAAATGAATATGATCCTTTTTTGTCTAACATTATAAATAAAGAGCTAGAAAGACAACAAAATCAGATTGAACTAATTGCTTCCGAAAATATTGTTTCTAAATCTGTATTACAAGCACAAGGTTCTGTTTTAACAAATAAATATGCTGAGGGTTTACCTGGAAAAAGATATTATGGTGGCTGTGAGTTTGTTGATGAGGTAGAACAGTTAGCAATAAATAGAGCCAAAGAACTATTTAATGCGAGTTTTGTGAATGTTCAACCTCATTCTGGAGCACAAGCCAATCAAGCTGTATTTTTGAGTTTGCTCAAACCAGGTGATACGATTCTTGGTATGAGTTTAGCAGCTGGTGGCCACCTTACTCATGGAGCTAAACCAAACCTATCTGGCAAATGGTTTAATGCTATTCAATATGGAGTAAGAAAGGATAACTCATTAATTGATTTTGAAGAAATTGAAAAATTATCTCTTGAACATAAACCTAAATTAATAATTGCTGGCGGTTCTGCTTATTCTAGAATTATTGATTTTAAAAAGTTTAGAGAGATTGCTGATAAAATTAATGCATTTCTTTTAGTTGATATGGCACATTTTTCTGGTTTAGTTGCAGGTGGAGCTCACCCAAATCCTATTGATTATGCAGATATTGTAACAACAACTACCCATAAAACTCTTAGGTCAGGTAGAGGCGGCATGATATTAACTAACAATGAGGTTTTATTTAAAAAAATAAACTCTGCAGTTTTTCCAGGTCTTCAAGGAGGACCATTAATGCATGTGATAGCTGGCAAAGCAGCTGGCTTTGGTGAAGCTNTAACAGATGAATTTAANGTCTANATNAAAAATGTNGTTTCGAATGCTCAATGCCTCTCCAACACCTTAATTAATAGAGGTTATGAAGTAATTTCAGGAGGTACTGANAATCATATAGTTCTACTAAGTTTAAAAAAACAAAATATTACAGGAGCAAATGCAGAAATTGCTCTAGAAAATGCAGGCTTAACATGTAATAAAAATGGAATTCCATTTGATCCTCTACCACCTACAATTACCTCAGGTATTCGATTTGGTTCTGCTGCCGCAACAACTAGAGGCTTTGCATCTGAAGAGTTTGCTTTAATTGGTAATTTTATAGCAGATGTTTTAGATGCTTTCGATAACGGTCAATCAAACCAAGAATGTGAGAAATCTGTTTTTGAAAATGTAAGAAAACTTTGTTCAAAATTCCCAATTTATTAATACGAGGAGTAAGTAATGAGATGTCCATTTTGTGGTAAAGAGGACACCCAAGTTAAAGACTCTAGAGCAAGTGATGATGGAGCAACTATTAGAAGAAGAAGGTTATGTTCTAGTTGTGGTTCCCGTTTCACTACTTTTGAAAGAATTCAACTTCGAGACTTATCAGTTATAAAAAGGAATGGAAAAAAGATACCATTTGATAGAGACAAGTTAATGAAATCAATGATGATGGCGTTAAGAAAAAGGCAGATTAACGATGACGATATCGATAGAGCAGTAAATGGTATTGTTAGNCAATTAGAATCAAATGGTGATACGGATGTTCAGTCAAAACTTATTGGTGAATTGGTTATGAATGCACTTGCTGAAATAGATAATGTTGCTTACATAAGATATGCATCTGTATATAGAAATTTTAGAGAAGCAAAAGATTTTGAAAAGTTTGTNGAAAAAGAAATTAATGATTAGTTTTTATTAAATTTTATTCAAACATGGCAAATAATCATAAAAAATGGATTAATCTTGCGATACTAGAGGCTTCACGATCCCTAGGGATTACTGGAAAAAATCCACCTGTTGGCTGTGTTATTGTAAAGAATAATGTACTCATATCATATGGAAGAACATCATCTTCAGGTCGTCCTCATGCCGAAGAAAATGCTTTAAATAAGGTAGAGGATAAAAATTTATTACAAAATGCTAANATGTATTTAACTCTTGAGCCTTGTGCACATAAAAGTAAACTTGGAAAATCTTGTGCTGAGTTAATAACTGACACTGGTATCTCCGAAGTTTTTATATGTTGTATGGATCCAGATCCAAGAACAAATGGTAATGGCATCGACTATTTAAAAAAAAATGGAATAAAAGTTTACGAGCATTTTTTTGAAAGAGATGCTCTTGACCTCTACAAAGGATTTTTTTCTAGAATAAAAAAAAATAAGCCATTTGTGACATTAAAAATTGCATGTTCGTTAGATGGAAAAATAGCTCTTAAAAATAAAAAATCTAAATGGATTACAAATGAATTAAGTAGACGTACTACTCATTTTTTAAGAGCACAAAATGATGCTATATTAACCTCAAGTTCTACAATTATATCTGATAATCCTCTCTTAAATTGTAGACTTGATGGTATGGCAAACAGATCTCCAGATGTTGTGATATTGGATAGATACTTAAAAATAAATAAAAATTATAAAATCTTTCAAAATAATTTTAAAAATAAAATGTACATATACTCAATTGATGATTCATATAATGTNTCTTATGAAAGTAAAAAATTGAGTACAACAATAGTTGATAAAAATCTTAACAATAAAGATTATTTTAATTTTATTTTTAGTGATCTTGCTTCTAAGGGTATTAATAATTTGTTAATTGAAGTAGGCGCCAAACTTAGCACGATATTATTATCCTTAAATCTCATTGATAATTTAATAATATATCGTTCAGGAAAAATTATTGGAAATGATGGACTTCCATTTATCAATGATTTAAACAATAATTGCATTGAAAAACTTAAAAATTATAAAATATCGTTTGTAAGAACACTTGATGATGATGTTTTAGAAATACGTAATCATTCAAACGAGGTTTAAAAATGTTTACTGGTATAATTAGCCATCTAGGTAAAATTGAAAATATCACTCATCCTAATGATTGGGAACTTGCAGTAAATGTTGAAAATAGTAAAAATTCTCCTGATTTTGATGGTTTGTTAATTGGTGCTTCAATATCATGTTCAGGCATATGTCTCACTCTTAAAAAAAAAAATGAAACTACTTTGTTATTTGACGTAAGTGACGAAACTGTTTCAAAAACTAATTTTAAGAACTGGAGGATTGGAGATTTTATTAATCTCGAGAAATCATTAAAAGTGGGTGATGAAATAGGTGGTCATTTTGTTTATGGCCATGTAGATACTACTGCTAAAGTAATGGAGATTAAAAAAATTAATGGTTCTTTTAAGGTAGTTTTTTTAGTAAATAAGAAATTTATGAAATATTTTGCTGCTAAGGGGTCTGTTTCAATAGATGGTGTTTCTTTAACAGTGAATGAAATATTAGAAGAAAGTTTTTCGGTTAATATAGTTCCATTTACATGGGATAATACTAGTTTTAAATATTATAAAATAGATACAATTGTTAATGTAGAAATAGATATTTTGGCAAGATATTTAGAAAGAATTAATTTAAGTAACTGACTTTTTTATTAATTTTGGAGTGTTTAAATGAGTTTATCTACTATTGAGGAAGTTATAGAGGATGCCTCAAAAGGTAAAATATTCATTTTAGTTGATGATGAGAATAGAGAAAATGAAGGTGACTTATGTGTTTTAGGTGAATATGCTTGCCCTGAAGCTATTAATTTTATGGCAAAATATGGCAGAGGGTTAATTTGTTTATCTCTGACCCGTGCTCAATCAGAGAAGCTAGGCTTATCACTTATGGAAAGAAGAAATGAAGGTAGATTTGAAACTGCATTTACAGTTTCTATAGAAGCGACTGAAGGCGTGAGTACAGGTATATCTGCTGCGGATAGGTCATTGACTATTAAAACTGCAATAAATGTTAATTCTTCAAAAAGTGATATAACTACACCTGGTCATGTTTTTCCACTTATAGCTAAAGATGGCGGCTCTTTAATTAGAGCAGGTCATACCGAAGCAGTAGTTGATATTGCTAGGTTAGCTAACTCAAATCCCTCTGGAGTTATTTGTGAAATAATGAAGGATGATGGAGAAATGGCGAGAATGCCTGATCTTATTAAGTTTGCAAAAAAACATAATATCAAAATTGCTTCAATTGCAGATTTAATCTCTTTCCGTAGAAAAAACGAGGTTTATATAAAGAGAGTTTCTGAGGCTGTCTTGGATAGTAAATTTGGTGGTGATTGGAGAGTTATTTTTTTTAAAAATATAATCGATAACTCTGAGCATATTGCCTTGGTAAAAGGAATAATAGATAGCAATGATACAATTCTTGTGAGGGTACACGCATTAGACCTTTTTTCTGATGTGTTAGGTGATCAGTCCAGTGATAGAAGTGGATCAGAGTTATCTAAAGCGATGAATAAAATTTCAGAAAACAAAAATGGAATAATAATATTAATTAGAGATGAAAATAAGATATCTATATCTAATAAATTATCTAGACCAGATATTGTATCTCAAAAAAATAATATAAGAGATTACGGTGTTGGAGCTCAAATTTTATCTGATTTAGGGGTAAAGTCTATGACTATTTTATCTAATAAAAAAGCTTCTGCAATTGGCCTTAATGGTTTTGGGTTAACTATTAAGGGATGGGAAAAAATAAATTGATAACTCGAAATATTAAAATTCTTTTAGTTTGCTCTCCTTATTATGAAGAAATAACTAATAATCTAATTAAAGGAGCTTCCAACTTTTTAAAATCTAAATCTATAAAGTATGAAACTCTTTTTGTGCCAGGAGCTTTAGAGATTGGACCAGCAATAAAGCTTATTCATGACAAAACATCTTACCAGTCCTTTGATGGTTTTGTAGCTCTTGGCTGTATCATTAGAGGAGAAACTTATCATTTTGAAATTGTATCAAACGAGTCTGCTAGAGCATTGAATGAATTATCATTAAAATATTCTNTACCGATTGGAAATGGAATTCTTACTGTTGAAAATAAGGATCAAGCTCTAAAAAGATCAGATCCCATTGGACTTAATAAGGGTGGGGGGGCAGTTTCAGCTTGTCTGTCATTATTAGATATTAAGCATAATTTTATTAATGAATAAATGCNTTGAAAAGTCTAANGTTAGACANAACTCAATTAGAAAAAAAACAGGTTCTCGAATTTGTTCTACTCAAGTTTTGTATGGTCTAGCGTTTGAGAATAATGATATTAACTTAATCATTGATGCTTTTTTAGATAATTATTTATTTTTTATTTTAAAGAAATTAAACATAAAAGAAATAGATATNTATCTTTTTAAATCTATTATNTTTGGTGTTTTGAAAAACAAAGATGAAATAGACAATTTAATTTCAGATAATTTATCAACTAATTGGTCTTTGGATAGATTAAGTTTAACTGAAAAAATAATCTTAAGGTCAGCTACATATGAATTGCTTTTTGAAAATAACTTCAAAAAATTAACTATAATCAATGAATATATTAGTATTATGACTGCTTTTGGTGGAGATCCNAGNTTTACAAACGCAATATTAGAAAAAATATCTGAATAAAATATGAATGAATTTGATTATATTAANAAATATTTCAAACCTTTAACTGGAAATATTGGAAGAGACTTAAAAGATGATGCAGCTGTTTACAGGCAAAATTCTAATAGAGATCTTATTATAAGTACAGATACATTAGTTGAAGGTGTGCATTTTTTTGGAACCGAAAATCCTTCAGATATTGCAAAAAAAAGTTTAAGAGCAAATTTATCCGATATGGCATCAATGGGCGCTAAACCTATTTTTTATAACCTTTCTTTAAGTATACCAAAGGACAAGGTAAGTTTTTTTATTCCTAGATTTGCGAGTGGTTTAAGAGAAGATCAGGAAAATTTTAATTTAGAATTAATTGGTGGAGATTTAACAAGTTCACTTTCACATATAAATATAACCATATCTATTTTTGGTGAAACTCGAGGTGGNGCTTTTGTTTCTCGAACTGGCGCTAAAAATGGTGATTTATTATTTGTATCAGGTATTTTAGGTCTAGCAAAAATTGGATTAGATAATTTTAATAAAAAATCAAAATATTTATCAACTGCTAAAAAAAAGTATTTAATTCCTCAACCAAGAGTGAATTTAGGTTTGTTACTTAACAATGTGGCTAATTCTATGATAGATATTTCAGATGGTTTAGTTCAGGATACAACTCATTTAGCGATGAATTCAGGTTTATGTGTTGAACTTGACTTAAATAAAATACCACTGCCCAATATTCCAAATATTAGCAATAATTCTTTATTAAATGCAGCGCTTTATGGTGGAGACGATTATGAGTTATTGTTTTCATGTAACCCAAATCAAGAAAAATATATAAAAAAAATATCACAAACAAATCATATTAAACTTACTAATATTGGGGATTTTAAAACTTATGAGGATAAGTTTTTAAAATTTAAAAATACATCCAAATTTCCTGAAAACAAATCGTATTTACATTTTTAATTTTCTAAATTTTGCCTTTGTATATTATTGATCATTTGTTTAAATAATTTTATAAGAGTATTTTCATCTATTTGCTTCTTATCCCCCATAATTTCTAAATTTACTATTTCTTTTTCATTATATTTATTAAATTTTGTAACTAGGCCATTTTCACCAAGATAAATTTCGTACAAAATCATTTTTTCAACTTGGGGTGCAGACAGATTTTTATATACTGTATTCTGAGATGTATAATATATTATATTTTTTTTAAATGGACTTTCAAAAGAAGGAGGACCGAATTTACTTATAAGTGAAACTTTCGAAGTTTTTCCTATTTCAATATTTAAATCGTTAATTTTATCAAAACTTATGCCATTAATTTGTTTAGTTTCAACACAACTAACCAAAAAAAACATAATTAAAATTAAAAAGTATTTCATAAAATTCATTTTTATTTTATTNCTATTAATATANTTAACATTTTGTTAATTTAATAAAAAGATTAAAGATATTATTTATGCNATTTTTTAACTCTTATACGTCATCAAATTATAANAAGAGAGATTTGATTGATAGTTACTATGAAAAAATAATAAAAGTTTCAAGACAAAAACATTTTTANAATAAATTAATGGTCCCTGACACNATAGATGGCAGGTTTGATCTTTTAATTTTNTTTTCTATTATTTTTACATTTTTCTTAATTAGAACAGGAGAAAAAGGGAAAGAATTATCCCAAATTTTATTTGACAAAATTTTTTTAGATTTAGATTTATCTCTTAGAGAAATGGGGGCAGGTGATACAGGTGTCCATGTAAAAATAAAAAAAATGATTAATTCTTACATGGGAAGACAAAAATTTTATATGCAATGTTTAGAAAAANAAGATTTTACAACCTTAAAATTTCATATTACNAANAATGTNTATAGAAATGTNGATNATTNCGATTATTCACCNNTATTGCTAACCAATTATTGTCAGCTNTGTTTTNAAATTTTAGATAAAATTCCAGAGAATTCTCTTTTGNCTAATCAATTTCTGTTTCCTGAATATAAACAAGNTATTAATTAAAAATTAAAATTTAATAATTTGCAATATTCAGATCTTATTGATAATANTCTACTATTTTAATTAAATTTAGTCTGGAACTTTTTTGAAAAANTCAATCAAAATTTCTTTGGATGCTATGGGTGGAGATAATGCTCCAATTATAGTTGTCAATGGAGCTTCTCAATCAAAAATAAGACATCCAAATTTGAAATTTACATTTGTAGGTGATAAAGATCAGATTTACCCTTTGATAGGGGCATTTTCCAATTTAAATGATTCAGAAATTATTCATACTAATGAAATTGTCTCAGCAAATACAAAACCTAGTGTTGCTTTGAGGTCTGGAAAAAATTCTTCAATGGCACTAGCAATCAACCAAGTTAAATCTGGTTTATGTGATGCTGTAGTCTCTGCAGGCAATACTGGCGCCCTAATGGCAATGTGTAAAATTTTTCTGAGACCTATTGATGGAATATCAAGACCAGCTATAGCTGCTTATTTCCCTACAATTACAGGTGAAAGTTGTATGTTAGATTTAGGTGCTAATATTGATTGTGATGCAAATAACCTTGTTCAATTTTCTTTTATGGGTCAAGCTTTTGCTAATATTATTATGGGCATAAAAAACCCTAAAGTTTCACTCTTGAATATTGGAGAAGAAGAACAAAAAGGTTTAGATTATATTAAAGAAGCATCTTTGATTTTGTCCAGTATGAAAGATAAAATCAATTATACTGGTTTTGTTGAAGGAGATAAAATAGCTCAAGGATATTCAGATGTAATCATTGCAGATGGTTTTACTGGTAACGTTTCTTTAAAAACTGCTGAAGGTACTGCAACTTTGGTCACAACCTATCTTAAAAAAGCTCTAACGAGTTCATTAAGTTCTAAGATTGGATATTTGTTTTCGAGAAAAGCAATAAAAAACTTTCG
Organism: SAR116 cluster bacterium; assembly: GCA_002691185.1. GTDB lineage: Bacteria > Pseudomonadota > Alphaproteobacteria > Puniceispirillales > Marisalimonadaceae > Marisalimonas. The sequence continues at coordinate 12,333 of NZHB01000073.1, forward strand.
TCAACAAATGGATCCTAGAAAATATAACGGCGCTGTTTTTC
>NZHB01000010.1 GCA_002691185.1 SAR116 cluster bacterium
ATTGCTCCCATATCATTAAATTCTTTAGATGTTTTTTGCCAATCTTTTCTACCTTTATCGAAGTGTTTTTCAGAAAGCCAATATTTGACATAGACAACATTTGTCTCAGATGTGTCAATAGATGTTTCTTTTATGAGGCCAATTCTCATTTGTTCATTTGTAACTTCTTTATTTAACAATTTTAAAGCTTTTTTTGCTCTTTCATTTGGACACTTTATTGTAACTATTCTTATAAACATTTCAGATACTCTTATTAATTTTAACTATAATGCATATTGTTTAGCACTTTTTAAAAAAGTTCAATGGGATATTTTAGACACTTCCTTTTTTAGACAAATTTTTTAAGAATTTGTGATAATTATCAAATTAAGTACTATTTTACTATTCTGTATTTATTATGATATTAATAAATTTTAAAGGAGTTAAAATGGGTATTTGGTTTGAAATTACTTTGTTTTATTTTCTTTTCTCAATTTCTATTACAACGTATAGTCTTTTAAAAAAAATTGATAAAAACATAATTAAATGAGAAACGAACTTAAATTATTTTTTATAAGTCTCCTTTTAAGCTCTTTTTTTATAAAACAACATATTCTGAAGAAAAAAAATTTAATTATGATCAATATAAAGAAAAACTTATTGAAAAAAAACTATTACTAAATTCATTTAAAAAGTGTGAAGAATATATTAATGAAACATCAGTTGAATTGTTTTTGAATTGTAGTGATAAAAATGAACAAAAGAGATGAAACAAAATCATTTTATAGGGTAATTAGTTTCGAAACCCTATATTTGTTCTAAAAATGGATTACATAAGAAAATCTAATCCAAATAAGAACTAATAATAAAAAAATAATAAAGTAACAACCATATCTAATATACTTTTGAATTTTTTGAAGTTGAGGTAAATTTACCAATGTTAATTTATTATGGGTTAAGGTATATAGATGGGTTTATATAAAAAATATATAACCTTTTAATAAAATAAAAAAAGTTGCAACTCCCAAAAAAACTTTAAAATTTTTACTCATTATAACAAATAACCTCATATTTTAGTTTGTATGATATAAGGGTAATTCTAAATTAGACAATTTCAATCTACATCTTATAATTCTTTTAACGTTTTCAATTTGACTAATAAATCTAATTCTTACACTTCTTATATCTCTAATACAGTTATAACAAATAGAAACCCATTCTATATGATGACCATATTTGCATCTCCATAAAGTATTGAATGGGTATTCACATTTATTACAAAAATAACTTATTTTCTATCTCTATCTAACATATTTCTATTCATAAAAAAAAGCTGTTGTCTGATATACCATAACAAATAACAAACTAACCCAAATCCAAATAATAGTATTCCTTCTAATGGTGTCATAAATACCTCCAAATAATACCCTCTAATTCACTCTCTGACACACATTTTATGAAAGTTATAATAATATACCAATTTTTTTTATGGTAGTTCTATGACTCTCTAAATGACTCTAATATGGATTAATTAGTTTAGTTAATCCTTCAAATCTTCCATACATTAATCCAATACAAACTAATACAAATAAGATGATAAACCATTTATTCATTATGGAAATTAACCATTACTTACATTATTCATTATAAACTCAAAAGGTTATTTATAATAAATATTAAAATCTATAATTAATATCATTTTTATATTGAAGCATATAAATTCAATCAGCTTTGTGTTTCCACTTAATACCGTTTTCAGATGTTTTCCACTCATCAAGCTCGTTTAACAACATTTGATAGTTATCTAAAACTTGCTTCTTAGTAAACCAGCCATCTATCTTTAAATTGACGTAACCAGGCTTCCTTTCATGGAATGTTCTTTGGAAAATATTGGTTGGGTTGTTTATAAAATCTTTTTCTATTTCTCGTATTATTTCACCATGAAAAACTTCACAAGGTTCACAATTAAAAATTTCTGATAATTTTTTTAAATGTTTATTTGGATCAGAGGTGCCTTTTTCAATTCTGGAATACTGAGATTGGGTAATTCCTATAAGTTTAGATATTTCTTGCTGACTATAGCCTAGTTGGACCCTTCTTCTTTCAAGGATGTTCGAAATATTTTTAATGTTTTTCATAATTATACATATTATGTATATTTAATAAAATATCAATATAATAATTTGTTTCACTACTAAACATTAAATTCAATTTAGAGTTTTTATTATTTTGTTTTTTATGTAACAAAATAACCGATTAAAAAATTTTTTTAAAATGCAATTTAAAGTTTGGTATATTTATGGCTAATGACATCCCTTTAATTAACAAAAAAATATTACGTAAAAATTCTTATTCTCTTAAACCAGTTGTTATAATAGGGCAAAATGGTCTCTCAGATGCTGTTATAGCTGAAATTGATGTTGCGCTTAATGCACATGAACTTATTAAAATTCGTATTAGAGAAGCAAATAAAAATAAACGAGATGAACAATGTTTACAAATTCAAAAAAAATTGGGAGCTGANATAATTCATCGAATTGGTTTTATNTTTGTTTTTTATCGGCCTAAGCCAAAGAGTACTTAGTCTTGAAANAACTGTCTTAATTTTTACTTTGTATTAAAAATAGTAGCTGAACNTTATTTAACTAATATTAGCTAATGTTATGANTTCACTTATCATTTTTTTAAAATTAAAAAAACCCTTTGTGCAATGTGGNAANGCATTATAGTCCCAGTCTCTTAAATGAAATTTATAATTTACATTTAATGAATCTAATTTNTTTAGAAAGTTTTTATTAGTAAAAATTTCATTACCTATTGTTTCGTAGGGAATAACTAGGTTTTTAATTTTTTTATCCTTTAACCATTCATAAATCTGTTCAAAATTATTTGTTAAAATTATATCATCAACATTATTACAAATATCTAGATGTAAACTATTCTGAAAATTATCTATTAATTTCTTTCCATGTTTCGTTACATANAGGCAACAGCTATATTTGATGCTCTTCTCATCAAAATATTGATTAATAGAAAGATCATTTTTATTTAAAAGTAAGCCAATATTTTCTTCATTTCCAGAAGGTTGAAATTTTGTCCCATTGAACTTTAAAGCTTTTCCATTAGATAAATTTTCAAAATTCAAATTAAGATTTTCTTTTAATTGATTTTTGGGATAAAACCTACCTTTTGTAAATTCTTTAACGTTTTCTGCTCGTGCAATATAAGGCTTGCCAATTGTTTGAATTCCTGCAACCCATCTCCAACTTAGTGTATTAGAGGCAGGACAAAAATCTAACAGGTTATCCTCAAAAAACTTGGCTCCAGATTGCCAACTAAATCCTAAAGTAAAAATCCATATGCTAGCAAACCACATTCTTGAGTGGTTATGAAGGTAGCCAGTATCAATTAACTCTTCTACCCAATGATCAAAACATTCGATTCCAGTTTTATGGGGTATTATTACATCTTCTTTATTANTTTTATAGTCACTATAAACCCATGGATGTGTTTCCAGCCAACCTCTCCAATATGTTCGCCAAAAAACTTCATCNATAAACTTTTGAATATTTTTCATTTCATTATTCTTTAAAANAATTCTTAGAACNTCTTCTTCACTTATGAATCTTCTCTTCAAAAAAGGTGAAAGTTTTGACACATTATTGTGTGGTGTTCCTAAGTCATAATTTCTCTTAGATGAGTAATTTACAATCTCGTTTTGACTAAAATCTTTCAAATGTTTGAGTAAATTATTTTTATTAGTAGGAAACATATCTAATTTTTATTTTATTATAATAAATGTACAAATTAAAATTATAAGTACTATTAGAGTCAGTATACGCCTTAATATTATATACCAATAGGGAAAATCGATTTTATTATATAANAGTTCATCGACGATTTGGCANGAAAGAAAGCCCAAAGATAAAATTATGATGCTAACACTACTTTGAATAATTAAGACGGTTATTGCTATAATTGAAGGTAAAATTGACCATATAACAATACTAACNTTTAATTGATTAGATATTTTTTTAATATTATTTAAGTTTAAAATTATACCCCAGTATTTTGATCCTAAAAAAGTTAATATTATTGCTCCATAGTATTTGGGAAGATTAATTTTAAAAATTAATTCATTTTTATTTATCCATAAATCAACAAGACCNAANACAAAAGGAAGTAAGCCTAAAATACCAATTAAAATCATTATTTTAACAGAATATTCGAGNATCAAAAATTTACTTATAAATTTATCCATATTTTTATGTATTTCTATTGGAAAATTGTTTTAATAAAAGATTAATCAATAACTGGGATTTATATTATTTCATTATGAATGTATGTACTGTTTGTAANAATAATGAAGTAGCATCATTTGCTAAAGTTGATAATTTGATTTATTGGAGGTGTCAAGTATGTGAGGCAATATTGCTTGATCCCAAACATTATGTTTCATCTGCAAAAGAAAAAAATCACTATTTAAAGCATAATAATAAAATTGATGAAAACGGTTATAAGAACTTTCTGTTAAAGTTAATTAATCCAATAAGAAATAGAATTTGTGATGAAGATATAGGATTGGATTATGGTTGCGGATATGCACCAGCTTTAGCTTATATATTAAAACAGGATGGTATTAGAATTGAGCTGTATGACCCTTTCTTTTTTCCAAACAAATCAGTTTTTTTACGAAAGTTCAACTTCATTACCTGTACAGAAGTCATTGAGCATTTTTTTAACCCTTATAAAGAATTTAAAAAAATTGATTGTATTTTAGCAAAGAATTCATTTCTGGCTGTGATGACTACTTTTATTCCTGATAATGAAAAATTTGAAAACTGGTATTATAGAAGAGACCCTACTCATGTAGTTTTTTATAATAAAAAAACTTTTGATTTTATTGGTAGTCAAAGAAAGTGGAAAACTGAATATCCTGAAAAAAATATAATTATTTTTAAAAAAGATTAGTATTTTTTTATTTTAATATAATATGAGATTTTAATAGATAGGAGTAATTGCTTTTGGGTNATTTTAAAATTAAAACTGAATGTGGTATTCAAAAGTATGATCAGCTNAAAAAAAATCAAAGTTTTTTAGGTAGATTAAGATTATATTGGTTCAAATTTTTTGCCTCCATTAGAGACTTCAATAAATAATGCCTAATAATTTCATACCAGACATAACTCTCTTTGATGGAGATGATTATCTATTTAAGAAATATGTTAAAAACTGTGATATTTATTTTGAATATGGTGTAGGCAAATCAACCAACTATGTAATTGAAAATACTAAAGCAAAAATAGTAGCAGTAGATTCAGATAAAAAATGGATAGAAAGCATTGATATTTCAAAAAGGAAAAAAGACATAAGATTAAATTGGATTGATTTAGGCGAGTTAGAAGATTGGGGACGGCCTAAAACTTATTCTCATAGAAAAAATTTTATGGATTATATAAGTGTTGTTTGGCAGTTCAACAATATTGCAGATGTAATTCTTATTGATGGTAGATTTAGAGTTGCATGTTTTTTATATTGTTTGTTAAAATCAAAACCAGGAAGCGTCATAATTTTTGATGATTATACAAACAGGTCTTATTATCACATAGTAGAAGAAATAATCCCATTTTTTGACGTATATGGTAGGCAAGCAGCATTTAAAGTACCAAAAAAGTTCAACAATAATGAGGCAAATAAATTATTAGATAAATTTATTTATGTATTTGATTAATACCTTAGATTTTTATTTAGTGCTTTATTTATTTCTTTTGGCTGCCATTGATAAGCACCTAAGTTTCTAAAGTTAAATGTTAGGTAAATAGAATCCTCCGGTACTAAATCTCTATCAACTACACCACCTGAACTCTTGTATTGGAATAATATTGTTAAACAGTTTCCAAACATATAGCCACTTCCAGTATATTCTAAACCAAGTGTTTCAGAAATCATTTCCTCTTTATTATTACTTAAATCATAAGTTCTTGAGTAACTTGTTTTCCAGTTAGAAAAATTTTTTGAAATACCTAATGCTAATTCTTCTCTATCTATTCCATTAGATATAAAGTCACCATCTACAGAGCTATGCCTTGTTGAATAATTCCACCCATTTAAAGAGCCATTAAAAGTAAAATCTGAGGTATCAGATTTCAAATTATGATGGTTATATAATGAAAACCATGAAAAATTATAATAGGAGTTTGGGTTCCAGGTAATAGAATTTATTATATGAGATTGTCTATCATTATTTGCGGTAGAAATATTTTTTTGCGTTCCACTAATTCTCTGACTTTGACCAATAAAAAAATTAAGTTCACCTAATCCTTCTGTCATAATATTTGTTGTAATTCCGGCATTTATTCTGTCGCTTTGTTGAATATTATCCCTTCCTTGATATTGATTGTTTAAAAACAAGTTAGCTTGGTCTAATCTAAATTCAGCTGAATCTCTGTTAGGAACCTCATCGGTCCTGTCAGAAGAAATTACAGAACTGAATTGAATTTTAGGCTCAATTACAACTCCAATATCTTCGTTTATAATGCCGTATTGATTACTAGCTGCTAAAGAAAATCCTGAAGAAAATCTATCAATATATTTGTTATCGTTGGTATCTGTTGATGGCCTGCCTTGTATAGAGTACAAATCTAAGCCTAAATTTGCATCAGCTTCTAACACAACATTTTCTAGATTAAACTTTTTGTTAATCTGGCCCAAGCCTGACCATCTTTTAATATCATAACTTTGATCATTAGAAATTGAGTGGGCATTTAATTTAATATCATAATTAAGATTATTATTACTATCAAAGATATGGTGGGATATTGAAGGGGCTAAAACAGGTTCATTATTGCTGCTAGTTTCGTCAAGGTTTTGTATATTATATAATTCAATCCTTGAGATTGAATTTTGTTTTATTTTTTCTAAATTGATATAACTCTTGTATCTATCACTTCCATCAAATCCATATCTTCTCATGAAAGTCTCTTGATCAGCATACTTTCCTTCAACTGTCATTTTCCAATTATTATCTAAATTAGATTTTGCTTTTAAATTTATACCAAAGACATTATCTCCATTTGATTTATTAGTATCCAAATTGCCTTTAAAAATATTTGTTTCTAATGATGAGTTCTCATATTCTTTCCTAATATTTAGTTGATCAGCATGACCTGTTTTACCATTTTGATGAGTTGTAAAAGTCATATCCCATGTTGGGTCATTTTCAGGTGCATAATAATAGGGAACTTTGATGTGAAATCTATTTTGCTTGGAATATCCATATACAGGTGTCAAAAAACCTGATCTTCTCTTCACTGTCCAGTCTGGAAAGCTAAGATACGGAAGATAATAGACTGGAATAGAAAATATTTTCATTACAGGATGTTTCAAATAAATAGTTTGTGTGGCAGGGTCATGTTTAACCTGCTTTGTTTCTATCCTCCATATGGGTTTTAAATTTTTTTTAAAATCACATTCACACGCTGTGTAAACACCTTCTTTAAAATAACTTTCACCAGTNTCAATTTTTTTAAAATTCGTTGCTTTAATGTAAGATTTATCATTTAGCTCGCCATATAAAGGAATTGCCACAACAGATTTAAATTCATTAGTTAACACAACGCTTTCAGATGTATAAATTGAACCATCTTTTTCTTTTAAAACTACGTTTCCTGTTGCAATTGCTTTATCTAAGTTTTGGTCATATTCAACTTTATCTGCTGTTATTTGACGATTGTTGTTAGTAATTACTACGTTGCCAGAAGCAACCATTACTTTTGTTTTTTCATCAACTTTAAGCTCATCACTTGAGAAATTAACATCATTTGATTGAGTCTGATTATTATTAGCACCTATTGCATTTCCACTAATAAAAAAAATAAAAAATAAAATAATTTTAATATATTTCATTTTAGCCCTTGTTTAAAAAAATCATAGCAAGATTAGAATATACGCCTCAACTATGAATATAATACCTTTCCTGGGTTCATAATCCCTTTGGGGTCTAATTGTTTTTTTATGATCGTCATTAANGAATAAGCAGCTTCGTTTTTATGNCTCTTTAAATTATGCCTCTTTAATTGACCAATTCCGTGTTCAGCTGAAAAAGACCCATCATACTTATGAACAATTTTATATAATTCAGTGGTTAAATCAGAACCTTTGCCTTCAAAGCCATCAGGAAAAGATCCATTACCAAATACATTATAATGTAAGTTACCATCACCAAGATGGCCAAAATAGATTGTTTTTAAGCGAGGCAAAAAATTTGAAATCATTATTTGAGCTTCTTTATGAAAGCTTTCTATTGATTCAACAGGAAGAGAAATATCATGCTTTAGACATTTCAATAAGTTGGAGTTTTCAAGTTCTTTTTTCTCTGATTCAGCTGCAGCTTCTCTTATAGACCACAATGATTGACTCTGAGCTTTGTTAGTACATATTGTGGCGTTTGAAATTAAATTAAGTTCAAGACATTCCTCAAGAACATTTTCAATAGTTAATATTATAGGGAGTATACCGTCAGTATTTGGAGTAATCTCTGTCTTGGAAAAACTTGATATATCAATTAAAACTCCCATTTCAGGTAAGTNTTCAAATGGAAGTTTAATATTTTCAATATTGTTTTGTGCAACTTCCCAGAACACCTTAGGCATTAGTTCAAATGACTCTATTCTATCTGGAAAATGAGAGTTAAAAACGTTAAGTAGTTCAACTGCATTAGAAATTTTATNAGCTTCTACAAAAACTGTTGTAATTGTTTTGGGNAATTGAAAAAGTTTTAAAGTTGCTGCTGTTATAATGCCTAAAGTACCTTCTGCACCTATAAAAATATTTTTTAGATCGTATCCTGTGTTATCTTTTTTTAACTCAGAAAGAAGATTCATTATTTTTCCATCTGGCAAAACGACTTCTAATCCCAAACATAATTCTCTTGTATTACCATATTTAAGAACNTTTACACCACCAGCATTTGTTGAGAGATTGCCACCAATCATACATGATCCCTTAGCCCCTAAACTTAATGGGAAAAATAAATCTTCTTTTTCAACTAATTCATGTATCTGNGATAAAATCATCCCAGACTCTACTGTAATTGTNTGTGCTTTTTTATTAAATTGGCGTACNTTATTCATTTTTTCTAGTGANACAATTATTGAGTTTCCACTTTGATCAGGNGTGGCGGCTCCACATAAACTAGTATTNCCTCCTTGAGGAACGATAGAAATATTGTTTTCGNAAGCAAATTTAACTATNGCTGATACTTCTAATGTATTTGTTGGTCTTAATATAGCTACNGCTTTACCAGTATACTGACCTCTCCAGTCATTTATATATTTTAAGTGTTCTTCTTCTTTAAATAAAGGTGGGTTTTTTAGATTTAAATTTTTAATTTCAACACTTAGGTCTTTAGTTTGCATTTTTTTCCTAAATTAATTAATTTTTATACGATGCTCTTTTTAAACGGTCATTTATAGCAACTCCAATACTTTCATTTGGTATAGGCATTACTTGTATATTTTTTACCCCTAATGAATCTAAGTACCTTAAACCTGANTATAGCAAAAAGCAGGCTTGAAATAAATTCTTAGTTGGACTTAAGTTAAACAGGTTTTTATGTTTCTGCAATGATTTTGGAGTGCTTCCAAAAGTTAACCATCCGCTATTTTCCATACTTTTTTTTTGGTTAATAAAAACATTAGCTTTTGGAGAGTAATGACTTTTAAGCTGTCCGGGAGAAATCAATTCATTATCGTTATTTTCAAGATCTAAAACATCTNTTTTTAAAACATCTATAATCATTTCTTTAGTTATAAACCCATGTCTTAAAATAATAGGTATTTCTCCTCTACAATCAATAACTGTAGACTCAAGACCTATTGCGCATGACCCATAAGCAATAATTTTGGATAATTTCCAACCTTCTCCGTAAAACGCTGGTCCAAAATCATTTATAACATGTTCAGCTGATGTTGGACTAACTTGACCTGATAGATTTGCACTAGGGGCTAAAATTGGTACATTAACTCTTTTCATTAAATCTAAGGCAACAGGATGAGATGGAACTCTAAGAGCGAGGGTGCTTTTACCTTGTGATAATATGTTTGTTAATTTATTATTCTTTGTTTGACCAATTATAGTAAGGGGGCCTGGCCAAAAACTTTTTGTTAAAATCTTAGCAATACTAGTGAATTCAATATGTTTTTCAGCCTCTTCTCTGCTGAAGGTGTGGGCAATTAAAGGATTATTCAAAGGTCTTTTTTTTGCAGTATAGACACTTTTTATTGCTTTTTCACTATCACCAATTGCTCCAAGTCCATAAACAGTTTCAGTGGGAAATGCTACTAAATTTCCGTTTTTGAGTTCATCCACAGCATAATTTATATCATTTTCATAACTTTCAAAATTTTGATCATTTAAAAAAATTAAATATTTAGAGGGCAAATTATTAGTTTTTCCAAAAGCTAAGAAATTGGAGTTTTTAAAATCAGTTTTTCCATATTGCATTTCAAAACCATTATCACAGTATAGATTACCACCAGCAGCTTTAAGGATACTGTGNCCTGCAGCTATATCCCATTCCATTGTTGGAGCTGTGCGAGGATAAATATCTACTTTACCCTCTGCTAGATAGCAAAACTTAATACTTGAACCCACATCTATATCCTTTATGGGTTTAACCAAGGACATCCAATTTTCTAATTCCTTTGTTCTATGATTTAAGCTACTCAGAGTTGTAATTTTATTATAATTAATTTTGGAGCACTCAATTTGTTTTGANTTTTCAAATTTAGAATGTTTATCTAATTTCCAAGCTTTACNATTATAGTTNTACCAAACAGTATCAGTGTGTGGTTGTGCGATTAAACCAAAGACTGGAAAATTATTTTTAATAAGAGCAAAATTTACTGTGAAATTTGGACTTTTATTAATAAATTCTTTTGTTCCATCTATTGGATCAACTAACCAAAAAATCTTATTGTTTTTTAGAGAGNTATGTGATTTTTTAAANTCCTCGCTTACAATATCAATATCTGGGAATAGTTTCTTTAACCCTTCGACNGCNATTTTATTAACTTCTAAATCAGCTTTTGTTAAAGGAGAGTGATCTTCTTTATAATGAACTTGAGTACTATCCAAATTTTTAAAATGAGACATTGCACACAGGCTACATTTCTTTGCTAAATCAATAATTTTAATAATCTTTTTTTTACTAATCATATTTGTAAATTTAATTTTTCTATCTTTATTTTATTATAAAAGTNCCATAAAAATAACGCTGCTGCAGTCCTGTAAGGTAGCCATTTATTTCCTAATTNTTCCATTTCTTTCTCAGTAGGCCTTAATTTAGTTTTATTAATGATTTTTATAGCTTCTTGTAAGGCTAAATCAGCAGAAGGCCAGGCATCGATGTGCTGAAGTGCAAATATTTTGTAGTTATTTATTGTCCATTTACCTACACCTTTTATCCTAATTAACGAGTTACTAATTTCTTCACTTGATAGTCTGTTTAGGGTTCTTAAGTTTAACTCATTTTTTTGTATTAACTCTGCCAAGTTTTTTAAATAATAAGATTTTTGTGATGATAAGCCATATTGCTTCAACTTATCTATAGATAATGAAGTTATTTTGTTTTCATTAAGAATGTCATCTATAATTAATTTATTNTAAATAGTATTNGCAACATTAGTCGAAATTTGTTGCCCTATTATAATTTTTGCCAAACTTTGAAAACCTTGTTTCATTGTACGATTTTGTGGTAATCCAATCTGATCAAAAATTTTTTTGAAGATTGGATCAATTTTCATGATCATCTCAAAAGCTTTCATCATTTCTGGGTTCCAGTTAGAGTTCATGTTATTCTCTATTCNATAGTGTTGGTATTAAATTAATGCTAAGAGGTATTAATGCAATTTAATTATAATCCAAAAGAAAAAATATGGGATTTGTCATTAAGATTTTTTCACATAATATTAATACTTCTAATCATTGGCTCGATAGTTTCAGCAAAATTAAATTTTTTAGATATTCATGAGCTATTTGGAACTTCTTTACTGGGTTTGATTTTATTTAGAATTTTATGGGGTTTAATAGGAACACATCATTCAAGGTTTAAAAACCTTAATTTATCTTTAAGTAGAGCAATAAAACAATTTTCAAGAATAAAACAAGGTAATGATTTTTTTGTTACTAAGACTTTTTTAGGAAGTTATTCTACTATAGCCTTTATTCTCTTTTTAATAATTTTACCTATTTCAGGTTTGTTTTCTAGTGATGATATTTTGTATGATGGTCCTCTTTCATATTTAACCCCCAAATACACGAGCTATTGGGTCCAGATACACAATTTTTCTCACTATGTTTTATATTTTCTAATCTCGTTACACATATTAGCAATACTTTATTACCAAATAATTAAAAAACATAATTTAATAAAAAGAATGTTTGGTATTTATTACAAGATAGATAAAAATATTAATCCCACAAAAATTGAAAATCCTCTAAATGGAATTTTGCTTTTGTTGGTATTTAGTGTCCTACCAGTTATTTTTCTGATTTCAGATTAATTAACCAATATCAGCATTAAAACCTGCTGCTTCTATTCCTGCAACTGCCGCAATTTCATCATTGTCTGAAGTATCACCTGATATACCAAGAGACCCTACTATATTACTATTTTTATCTTTTATTAGAACGCCGCCTGGAACAGGAACTAAGGCTCCATCAGTAAGTGCATTTACAGCATTTATGAAATAAGCTTGCTGTTCTGCTCTATTAAATAAAGCTCTTGAACCCATGCCCATTTGAAAGGCGCCATTTGCTTTACCATGAGCTATTTTAAAACGAAGGCTACTAATACCATCTTCACCAGAACAAGCTTTTATTGCTCCACGGTGATCTAAAACGACAACCATTATAGGGTTAATTTTTATTTCTCTAGCTTTTTTAATAGCACTGTTAATTATCAGGTTTGCTTTTTCCAGAGTAATTGGTTCTATATTTATTTCTGACATTTTACATCTCCGTTTCAAATTTTGTTAATTATTTCAATTCTCTTTTAACTTATATTCTAATTTATGATAGATGTATTTTTTAATATAATTTTTACAACTAATTAAATAATTATTATGAATCCAAAGTCAGATTACTTAAAATTTTTACAATCAAATGAAAAAAATATCAATGATAAGAATAGTTTTATAGTTGCTGCTTTCTATAAATTCTTTGATCTTAAGAATATAGCTGACTTTCAAGATTCTTTGAAATTAATCTTTAGTAATACTTCAGTGAAAGGTACTATACTATTAGCAAATGAGGGTATTAATGGGACTGTTGCAGGTATTCCCAGAGAAATAGGTAAAGTTTTAAACGAATTGTGGAATTTAGACAGTTTGTACGATTTACAACCTAAATATTCTTTTGCTCATCAAAATCCATTTTTCAGAATGAAAATTAGATTAAAAAAAGAAATAGTAACTTTAGGTGTTAAAAATGTTTCTCCTAACAAAGAAGTTGGTCAATATATAAAACCAGAAAAATGGAATAGGTTATTAGACGATGAATCATTAATTCTTATTGATACTAGAAACGATTATGAGGTCTCGATTGGTTCTTTCGAAAAAGCAATAAATCCTAATATTAAAAGTTTTAGAGAATTTCCAAACTGGGTTGCAGAAAATCTTATTAATAAAGATCCTTTCATTAAAAAAAAGAAAATTGCTATGTTTTGTACTGGTGGCATTAGGTGTGAAAAATCTACATCATATTTAAAATCCATTGGATTTGAAGATGTATATCATCTTGAAGGTGGTATTTTAAAATATCTTGAAAAGGTTCCTGAAAACAATAGTAAATGGAAAGGTAGTTGCTTTGTTTTCGATTATAGAGTTTCCGTTAAACATGGTTTAGATTTAGGAGACCATGACATGTGTTTTGCATGTCGAATGCCAATAAATGACGAAGATAAGAAACATAAAAATTATATAAAAGGGCAGAGTTGCCATCATTGTTTTAATCTTTCAAATGAAAAACAAAGACAAAGATTTAAAGAGCGTCAGAAACAAATAGAAATTGCTAAGCAAAAAAATCAATCCCATATTGGACAAGTTCATAAAAGNAAGCAATTTTAGTTTAAAAGGTTGAGAACCATCTCTGGAGGTCTCCCGATAATAGCATCAATGAATACGTCTTTTTCATATTTAATTGCTAGGGGTCTCTGTATTATAATGGGATTTTCAATTATTAATTTTATTAATTGATCAGTTGATATTGTGTTTAAGTTTATATTTAAGTCTTTAAATGACTTCTCGTTTTTTCTTAAAAAATTATTTTTATCAATTTCTAACNTATTAAAAATATTTTCTAAATCTANTTTTGAAATTCCTTCNTCTAGGTATTTTATAATTTCAAGTNTAATATTTTGAGATGAAATTAACTTAAGAGCTTGTCTTGACTTAGAGCATCTTGGGTTATGATAAAATTTAATTACATCATTATTCATAAAAGACCACCGTTCCCCATATCATTTATTTCTTCTGATGAAACATCTATTTCACTAAATAATCTCCATAATATCCAGTCAACACCATTTTCTTTAGGGGATCTTGCGCACCCTGGCATTCCAACAACTGGTATATTTTTATTACTTTTNTTTAGATTTCCTAATAGCATTAAGTTTCCTGGTTCTACAGGCATACCTAAACGAGTTACTCTACCATCATTTTTTCTAATTGACTTAGGTACTATGTCATCTATATCAGTGATAGCTGTTGCTCCAAAAATTAATATTATATCTACATTCTCATCCATGCTTTCTNTAATTTTACTGGATAGAGCCTCTACAGAATGTTCACATTTTTTTTCAAAAAAATTATTTATTCCACATTTCGTTAATCTATCTTTTGTAACAAAAATTGTTTTTTCTAACACTTTTTCGGATGTTGTTGCATTGTGGGTTTGAACAAGGTGAATCAGTTTATCTTTAAATGGTATAACTTGAAAGCAGTTAGTGCATTTTTCAATAACTGCCCTTAATAGTACATTATTAACAGCAAATGGAATTGCTTTAGTAGATATTACAACTTCATTTTTTTTAACAAATGTTAAATTTTTTTTTGAAGCTACAGCAATTTTGTCTGTAACGGCGTTAATGTTTAAAAGTTGTCTTGGATTAAACTTTATAACTCCGTTAACATTAGAGATTAAATTACATCTACCTTGCTTTGGGGCATCAATTGTTAAGTTCGATTTGTGTTTAGCAACCATTTCTTTAGATACTTCATGAACAGCAGTGTTTTCTTCAACATCTCCTTTTTCAAGTTTGGCGCATACAATTGAATTAATATTATCTTTTAAAAAAAGTTCAATATGACTTTGTTTTATTATGGTTCCTTTCTTAATTTTAATCTTTTTATTGTTTTTATCATTCACAAAAATGGAACTTGTTAAAATTCCATTTAGTGATAATTCAGTTTTTACTTCACCGAAAAACATACTAATACTTAACCTTTAGATTTAAATTAATAACGATTCAACTTATATNAATTTNTATAAAANTGTTAATANTTTTNGTTCTNNAANATAATAATTCTTGACGATTAGGANNTTCNAAGGATATNNAACACNTNTATNANTNNATGGGGCTGTAGCTCAATTGGGAGAGCGCCTGCTTTGCAAGCAGGAGGTCGTCGGTTCGATCCCGTCCAGCTCCACCATATTTTAATAAACATATATATAATGTGAGAATAAACAATGGCGGTACCAAAAAGTAAAATTACAAGATCAAGAAGGGGAATGAGACGCTCTCATGATGCTTTAAGTTCTGATGCTTATGTTGAGAGTAAAGAAACTGGAGAATTGCATAGGCCACATCATATTGATCTTAAAACAGGTATGTATAAAGGTAGACAGGTTTTAAAAGTAAAATCTAAAGTCTAATTTATTTACATTAATGTACAAGATTACTAAAGGTATAAAATGTCTAAAGAAGATAATGAAATTAAGAATAAATTATCAGAAAATACTGTAAACTCTTCAAAAAATATTAAAGTTCACAAAGAACCGTTATTTAATATTGGTGATATAGTAAAACACAGAATTTATCCGTTTAGGGGTGTAATAATTGACGTAGACCCTGAATTTTCAAATACTGAAGAATGGTATCAATCNATTCCGGCTGAAATTCGTCCTTCTAGNAAGCAGCCTTACTATCATTTGATGGCTGAAAATACTGAAACTTTTTATACGGCTTACGTATCACAGCAAAATCTAGTAAAAGATGGTGAAAATGGCCCACTTGAACATCCAGACATANAAGAGATGTTTAGTGGAATTGATAAAGGTAAATATCAATTAAGAAATGAAGTAAGAAATTAATTTTTTCCTCTTTAATTAGTACTAATTNAGTACTATATATAATCCATGTTGAAATTAAATAAAATGACAGATTATGCGGTTGTATGTTTAGGNATGCTAGCAAGNAAGCCTGAATATGTTATGTCTGCATCACAAATTTCAAAAGAAACNGGTTTGAAACTTTATACTGTCCAAAAGATCTTAAAAAACATTTTAGCAAAGAGTGACTTGTTAAAAACTGAGCGTGGTTATCACGGAGGGTACACTCTTAAGAAAAAATCCAAAAATATTACAGTAACAGAAATAATCGAAGCACTTGATGGGCCTATTTCCTTAACATCATGCGTAGATAAATCGGACACATTGTGCCAATCAAGTGATATTTGTTTTTTAGGAGGTAAGTGGAATCGAGTTAATGAAATCATTAGAAAGTCATTAAATGATATTTCTTTAGATGATCTTTTAAATTTTGATAACTCTTTTGNAATTGAATACGAAAAACCTCGTTTTAAGAAAAGTACAAATTAAAAGGAAAACAGATGGTTGCGACCCAAGAAACAATTGATAAAGTTAAAGAAGTTTCTCAATCATATAAATATGGTTTTGTGACTAACCTAAAAGCTGAAAAGGCGCCTTTAGGTTTGAATGAAGACATTGTGAAATTCATATCAAAAAAGAAAAAAGAACCCAAATGGCTTCTTGAATGGAGATTAAAAGCCTATAAAAAATGGCTAACTATGAAAAAACCAAACTGGGCCATGGTAGATTTTCCAGAAATTAATTTTCAAGATATTTATTATTATTCAGCTCCAAAAACAAAGCCAAAATTAAATAGCTTAGATGAGGTTGATCCTGAATTACTTAAAACATACGAAAAATTAGGTATTCCTATAAAAGAACAGGAAATTCTTGCTGGTGTTGCTGTGGATTATGTTTTTGATTCAGTATCTGTAGCAACCACGTTCAGAGAAAAATTGGAAAAAGAGGGTATTATTTTTTGTCCTATCTCTGAAGCTGTCCATAATNACCCAGAACTTGTTAAAAAATATATTGGTTCAGTGATACCTATTGGTGACAATTATTATGCTGCTTTAAATTCTGCAGTATTCACAGATGGTTCCTTTGTTTACATTCCTAAGGGAGTACGTTGTCCAATGGAATTATCAACTTATTTCAGGATTAATGAACAAAAATCAGGCCAATTTGAACGAACATTGATAATAGCTGAAGACGATACCTATGTTTCATATTTAGAAGGATGTACTGCTCCTCAAAGAGACGAAAATCAATTACATGCTGCTGTTGTTGAATTGATAGCTATGGATAATGCAGAAATAAAATATTCGACTGTGCAAAATTGGTATCCAGGTGACAAAGANGGTAAAGGAGGTATTTATAATTTCGTTACTAANAGAGGTAATTGCCTCGGTAAACGTTCTAAAATTTCTTGGACACAAGTCGAAACTGGATCAGCTATTACATGGAAATATCCTTCATGTGTTTTAAAAGGTGAGGAATCTGTAGGTGAATTTTATTCAGTTGCTGTGGCAAATAATGCCCAACAAGCCGATACAGGAACTAAAATGATACATATTGGGAAAAATACTAAATCTACTATCATATCAAAAGGAATTTCAGCAGGTAAAGCACAGAACACATATCGAGGTCAGGTTCAAATACAAAAAAGCGCTTCAGGTTCTCGAAATTTTACACAATGCGACTCTTTATTAATTGGTGATAAATGTGGTGCTCATACAGTACCATACATAAATCAATACACCCCTTCTGCAAGAGTAGAGCATGAAGCAACAACTTCAAAAATTTCAGAAGATCAACTTTTTTACTGTCTTCAAAGGGGACTTGATACAGAGCAAGCTACCTCATTAATCGTAAATGGGTTCTGTAAAGAGGTAATGAAGGAGCTGCCAATGGAGTTTGCGGTAGAGGCTCAAAAACTAATCGGTATAAGCTTGGAAGGCTCTGTAGGTTAACTAAATAACAAAAATCGGAAATTAATAATGTCGTTACTAGAAATAAAAGATGCACACTTAAAACTTGATAATAAGGATATTCTTAAGGGAGTCTCTTTGTCGGTTAATAAGGGAGAAGTTCACGCTATAATGGGTCCTAATGGGTCTGGGAAAAGTACCCTTTCTTATACTTTGGCTGGAAGAGAGGGATATGATCTAGAAACTGGTGAAATTTTACTAGAAGGAAACCCTTTGAATGAAATGTCAGCAGATGAAAGAGCAAGAGCTGGTTTGTTCTTAGCATTTCAATATCCTGTTGAATTACCTGGTGTTGGGGGAATGGGTTTCCTAAGAGAGGCTGTTAACTCAAGAAGAAAATTCTTAGGAGAAAAAGAGTTTGATCATTTAGCTTTTGTAAAAGAGGCAAGGAAAGAAGCATCAAAAATGTTTGTTAAAGATGAAATGTTGAAAAGAGCTGTAAATGTTGGTTTTTCAGGAGGTGAGAAAAAACGTTTTGAGATTTTACAAATGGCTATGCTTAAACCTAAAGTTTCAATACTCGATGAAACTGATTCAGGTTTGGATGTTGATGCTCTTAAAATTGTTTCTGAAGGGGTTAATGCTCAAAGAAATAATGATAATGCAATTGTCCTAATTACACATTATCAAAGATTATTAGATTATATTGTTCCAGATTTTGTACATATTTTGTCTGATGGGGTTATAATAAAATCAGGTGGCCCTGAATTAGCACTTGAGGTTGAAAAAAATGGTTATGCAGGATTGATTGATGCTGCTTAAANATAAAGGTGATTATATTACGAATGTTAAAAATTTTACATCTTCATTTGACGAAAATCATTTTAGAAGTTTGGCNTCCAAAGATTTTAACTACTGGCCAAAACCGTTAGAAGAAAAATGGAGATTAAGTAGATTAGGTGCTCTATCTAGGATCAAAATGATGCCTATTGANCCCGATTTGAAGAAGNNTTCTAAGATTCATAAGAAAACAGGGTCAATTTTTTTAAAATTTGTAGANGGTGCTTTTCGAAATGATCTCTCTTCTGGTCTTCCGATAGGTGTAACCTTGGAGGAGCTTGATGACAAANAAAGTTTAGATTTTTTTAATAAAATTAAAGAAANTGATTTAAAAAATCATCCCACTTCNAATGTTTCTTTAGCATGCACTCCCTCAATNATAAAACTAACAGTCAATGAAGATATAAAGGTTAATGAATTAATAGAGATCATNTATGAGGGTGGTGATAGTAAATTTTCTGTTCATCCAGTATTGTACATAGAAATAAAGAAAAATAGTAAATTATCACTTATTGAAAATTTTAATCATGTCACTTCTCTTGTAATGCCATTACAGTTGATAGAAATTAAGGAAAAAGGCTCATTGAAATCCATTAAAATTTTTAATGATGATGANAATACTTATAATTTGTCTGCTCATNGTGCNTTTTTATCTAGCGAAGCTAATTATAACTCTTTTTCTTTAGTTAAAGGTGGAGTTTTTACAAGATCAGAAACTCATGCTTATTTAAATGGATCCAATGCAAATTTAAACTTAAACGGGGTATATATTTCTGGTAAAAAGCAACATCATGATCTTACGACTGCAATTTATCATGATGTACCAAATTGTACATCAAAACAGATTGTTAGAGGTGTATTAGGAGGCTCTTCCTCAGGTGTTTTTCAAGGTAAAGTTAGAGTTGCACCAAATGCTCAAAAAACAGATGGACAACAAATGAGTAATGCAATTTTATTATCCGAAAATGCAAAGGCCAACGCTAAACCAGAGCTTGAAATTTATGCNGATGANGTTGTATGTGCGCATGGAGCAACAGTTGGGGAATTAGATGATAATCAATTATTTTACCTTAAGAGTAGAGGGATACCAGAAAACAAAGCTAGACAAATGTTAATTAGGGCTTTTTTAAAAGANATAATCAATGAATCTGTAGATAATCAATATCATGATTATATATTTGGCGAAGCACAAGCGTCCNTGTCATCAATTATAAATTAAGAAAAAANAAAAAATGAATAATTATNATGTTGAAAAAATAAGAGATCAGTTTCCAGCCTTAAATAGACAAGTTTGGGGAAAACAACTTATTTACCTAGATTCAGCCGCATCGATGCAAAAACCTCAACAAGTACTAGATAGTATTGCTAAAAATTATTCATTTGATTATTCAAATGTACATAGAGGTCTTCATAAACTCTCNGAAGAAGCCACTTCAAATTATGAAGGAGCTCGGTTAAAAGTTGCGAATTTTATTAATTGCCATGAAAAAGAAATTATTTTTACATCAGGGGCAACTNCTGCAATAAACTTAATTGCTTATAGTTGGGGTATTAAAAACTTAACGCCTGGTGATGAAATTATTATTACGATAGCAGAGCATCANGCAAATATTGTACCTTGGCAATTAGTTGCACAACAAAAAGGAGCAAAAATAATTGCTGCNGTGGTAGACCCGGATCAAAACTTTGATCCACAAATTATAGCTAATTTAGTAACTAATAAAACAAAAATCATTGCTTTTCCTCATGTGTCGAATGTTTTAGGAACAAACTTTCCAGTTAAAGAAATTTGTAATATAGCAAAAAATTGTGGAGCCATTAGTGTAGTTGATGGATGTCAGGGTGTTATTCATGAAAAGGTTGATGTTTTAGATTTAGATTGTGATTTCTATTGTTTTTCTGGGCATAAGTTATATGGACCAACTGGAATAGGGGTTTTATTTGGTAAATATAAATTATTAGAAGAAATGCCCCCATTTTTGGGTGGAGGAGATATGATTGATGTCGTTAAGATTGAAAAATCTACTTNTGCAGAACCACCAACAAAATTTGAGGCAGGTACACCACCTATTGTAGAAGCTATATCTCTTGGTGAAGCTATTGATTGGGTGTCACAAGTAGGCATTGAAAAAATTGGTTTACATGAAAAAAGAGTTATTTCATATGGGACTTCAATAATCGATTCAATTGATGGAGTTAAAGTGTTTGGAAAATCACCTGATAAAACAGGTGTTATTTCCTTTACAATGGATTGTGCTCATTCTCATGATATTGCAACGATTATTGATAGGGAAGGCGTTGCAGTAAGAGCAGGGCATCATTGTGCACAACCATTAATGGATCATTATAATTTAGTATCAACCACAAGAGCATCTGTTGGTGCTTATTCAACTAATAAAGATTTTGATAAACTAGCAGATGCTCTTATTAAAGTGAAAAAAATATTTGGTGCTTAAAATGAATGATGTTGAACAACTTCCTTTATCCGCTTTTATGCCTAATAATTCCCCTCTTAATGGTGAACATCCATTTATAGCAAAGGCAGGAAAAAAGAAGAATAGTTCTAAATCTACTATGGAATTACCACAAATAATAGAATGCCTAGAAACAATTTTTGATCCTGAATTACCAGTCAATATTTATGATTTAGGTTTAATATATGAAATAAAAATATTAAAATATAACAACATCAAAATTAAAATGTCTCTTACTGCACCTGGTTGTCCTGTTGCTGGAGAGATGCCTGGTCAGGTGGCTGAAAAAGTTTCACAAATTCCTGATTCTGGTTTAGTTGAAGTTGAACTTGTTTGGGAACCAGCGTGGACAAAAGATAGAATGAGTGATGACGCTAAAATGGCACTTGATATTTATTAATTTTCAAGGAGTTTAAGATGACTGCTGATACAAAACCTTTGTTAACTCTTACTGACGCCGCGGTTAGAAGAGTTAAAAATATTATGGATAATGCTGATTCAGATGTAATAGGTCTAAGGATTGGTATCAAAACAGCAGGCTGCTCAGGTATGAAGTATAATGTAGAATATGCTAAAGATATTAGACCTTATGAAGAAAAAATAATTTCTAAGGGCGTAATTATTTGTGTTGATCCTGCCGCAATAATGTTTTTAATTGGATCAGAAATGGATTATAAAGAAGAAAAGTTCAGTTCTGGTTTTGATTTTAATAATCCAAATGAGATAGCTAGATGTGGCTGTGGTGAGAGCTTTACTGTAGCTTAATTACAAAAAATTAGGAATAAATTATGAAAAATGCAGAAGCATTTTCTTCTAATGATAAAATTTTGTCCCCTTTAAGGACATTAAAAGAATTAATTAGCTTTGTAATTCCTAAAGGTAATAAAGAAATGCCAATCCGAATAATTTTGGCCTTTATCTTTTTAGGATTAGCAACACTAGTAACTGTCTACACCCCATTTTTATATGGAAAGGCGGTTGATCTAGTTTCAGAAGGAAAATCAATAGATTTAAGTTTATTGTGGTTTGTGATTGGAGCCTACGCATTAGCGAGGTTAGGGCAAGTATTTTTTGATGAAGCTAAAGAGTTTGTATTTGCAAGAGTTGCCCAAAGGGCAGTTAGAGGAGCTGCATTAAAAGCGTTTAGGCATATGCATAGTTTATCTCTAACTTTTCATCTTAATAGACAAACTGGTGGTTTAACCAGAGCAATAGATAGAGGTGCTAAAGGTATTGAATTTTTACTAAGGTTTACTGTATTTGAAATTGTCCCAGTGTTAGTTGAATTAATAACAGTTGGAATAGTTTTATGGGTTACTTTTGGATTTGTATATGCGGCTGTTACTGTAACCACAGTTTTAGTCTATGTGATTTATACAATTAAAGTAACAGAATGGCGTATAGCCATAAGAAGAAAGATGAATTTAGCTGATGAAAACGCATCAACTAAAGCAGTTGATAGTCTGTTAAATTATGAGACTGTTAAATATTTTAATGCTGAATTAATAGAGGCAGATAGATTTAATAATGCTATGAAATCTTATGAAGATTCTGCCGTAAAGGCTAGAGCTTCTCTTTCAATTGTGAATATTGGTCAAGGTGGCATTATTGCTTTAGGACTATTCTTAATTATGGGTATGGCAGGAGAAGATATTGCTAGTGGTAAAATGTCAGTTGGAGACTTTGTCGTTGTTAATACATTTTTACTTCAATTATATTTACCCTTAAATTTTTTAGGTTTTGTTTACAGAGAAATCAGACAATCTTTGTTAGATATGGGAAGAATGTTCGCTTTGGTAGATGAAAAACCTGATATTGTTGATGCGCAAAATGCTAAAGAGTTAGTTGTTGAATTTGGAAAGGTAAGTTTTGATAATGTAAATTTTTGGTTCGGAAAAAGACATATCCTTAAAAATCTAAGTTTTGAAGTAGCGCCAGGAAAAAAAGTCGCAATAGTTGGTCCAACTGGAGCAGGAAAATCTACAATATCAAAACTACTATTTAGATTTTATGATCCATCTTCAGGTAAAATTTACATAGATGATCAGTGTATTATAGATGTAACACAGACTTCTTTAAGATCTAAAATTGGAGTTGTCCCACAAGATACTGTCTTATTTAATGATACAATAAAGTACAATATATCCTATTCTAAACCTGGATCTTCATTGGACGAGATAAAAAAAGCAGCTAAACTTTCTTCAATTGATAAATTCATTGATAGTCTTGATTTAGAATATGATACTATTGTTGGTGAAAGAGGCTTAAAACTCTCAGGCGGTGAAAAACAAAGAGTCGCAATAGCAAGAGCACTTTTGAAAAATCCAAAAATATTCATTTTTGATGAAGCAACTTCTGCTTTAGACACTAAAACAGAAAAGTCCATTGAAAAATCTTTAAAAAAGTTATCTAATAATAATACAACCCTTGTAATAGCACACAGATTATCAACTGTTATAGATGCTGATAAGATAATTGTCTTAGATAATGGACAAGTTAAAGAAGAAGGTTCCCATATCGAACTTTTAAATAAAAAAGGCTTATATGCAGAAATGTGGCAAAGACAACAAGAGCTTGTTTCGTAACTTATCACATTGAAAATTGTTCTTTCAAGTATTTGTCTTCCATACTATTAGTTTTATCATAAAGTATTCTTAAATTAATGTCTGGTCTTTGTGATACAAAAACTTTTTTTATATTTTTGACTTCAGTAGCGTCTGCGCTAGCGCTTACAGGTCTTAGTTTGGGATTAATTATATTAAACTCAACCGTAGACTTATTTTTTAGTAAAGCCCCTTTCCATCTTCTGGGTCTAAATGGACTAATCGGTGTTAAAGCTAAAATTTCAGATCCAATTGGTAAAATTGGTCCATGTGCGGACAGATTGTAAGCTGTTGAACCAACTGGAGTAGCTACCATTACACCATCGCATGTTAATTCAGTTAGCATTTCAGTATTATCAATTTTTATAGAAATTATGGCACTTTGATGTGTTCTTCTAAATATTGATACTTCGTTTATTGCCAATTCAATAAATTCATTATTCTTTGAGTCTATTGCTTTCATTTCTAAAGGATGAACAATAATTTCATTCGCATCCTTTAATCTTTCAACCAAATTACCCATTTCAAATCTATTCATTAAAAAACCAATGTTTCCTCTGTTTAAACCAAAAACTGGTATTTTAAAGTCAATGCTTTGTCTCATTGCAGAAAGCATTGCACCATCACCACCAACAGCGACAATGACTTCAGCATTAGAAATTTCAACTTGGCCATATAATTTTAGTAATTCCTCAGAAACTGACTGAGATTTTTTATTTTTTGCAATACTGAAGTGAATTTTCAAATATTTAATCCTTTTTGTGGCGTTTAAATTAATTTCAAGTTAAAACAATTTCATATTAATTGGTGATTTTAATGAAAGCAATAGAAACAGCACTTAGCTTAACTCAAGCATACAAACTTGGTATAGAAAGATTTGAAAATATGCTTGGTGATGATTTTGCCAAAGCAATTAAGGTAATGAGCAAAAGCTCAGCGCATATAATAATATGTGGTATGGGCAAGTCTGGATTAGTTGGTAGAAAAATATCATCAACTTTAGCCTCTACTGGAACGCCTAGTATATTCCTACATCCTGCTGAAGCAATACACGGAGATCTAGGAAAGGTTCAAAGAAAATCAATTATTTTACTAATATCTTACTCAGGCGAAACTGGTGAAATTATAGCGCTCATTCCTGCACTTAGAAGACTAGAAGTTACCATAATAGCTCTTACAGGAGTTAAAGAATCTACACTCGCATCAAAAGCAGATATAATATTAGATACGTCTGTAGATAGGGAAGCATGTCCATTAAATTTAGCACCTACTACTTCTTCAATGATAACAATGGTATTAGGAGATGCTCTAGCTGTATCGTTAATGGAAATTAAAAATTTTAAACAGGAAGATTTTGCCTTAACGCATCCTGGAGGTTCATTAGGTAAAAGGTTACTGTCAAAAGTTAAAGATGAGATGAAACAAAACAATTTGCCATTTGTTGATAAGGAAGCAATTGTTCAAGACGTTCTTGTTAAAATGACTGAGGGTCGTCTTGGTCTTGCTTTAGTTGGTAATAAGGAGAAATTACTTGGTGTTATTACTGATGGAGATATTAGAAGAGCATTGATTGATAATAATAAATTTTCTCAATTAAAAGCTATGGATTTAATGAACAAAAACCCATTGATTGCCTCTGAATCAGATAATTTGCAAGTTGCTGAAAAAAGAATGAGAGAAGCTAAGGTCCAATGTTTAGTGGTTAAAAATAAAAATGGTGAAGTTGTTGGGGTAATTCAAATTTTTGAATAATTTTTGGTAACTTTATGGATATTTCATTATTTGACTATGAACTACAATCTGATCTTATAGCTCAAAAACCATGTTCTCCAAGGGATAACTCACGTTTGCTAGCTAGCTTGGGTGGTGATATTAAAGATCTTCGTTTTAGAGATCTACATAAACTACTTGATACTGGTGATGTTCTTGTGATTAACGATACTAAGGTGATACCAACTCGCTTGTTTGGCAAAAGAGATAATGTGAAAGTTGAAGTAACTTTGCATTTAAATGTAAAGAATAACCTATGGAGGTCTTTTGTAAAGCCAGGTAGAAAGTGTAAAATAGACGATATTATCACCTTTAAAAACAATTTAAGAGCTAAAGTAATAAATAAATATTTAGCTGGTGATGTTTTGTTAGAATTTAATCAAGACCATGATGCATTATTTAGAGAACTAGATTTTCAAGGAAGTATGCCCCTTCCTCCATATATTAAAAGGGATTTAAAAATCGACAGTGACAAACATGATTATCAGACAATCTTTGCTTCTAATGATGGGGCAGTAGCGGCGCCAACTGCAGGATTACATTTTACAGATGAGCTCAGAGAAAAGTTAGATAAAAAGGGTGTCGTATTTGCGCCAGTTACATTACATGTTGGGGCAGGGACATTTTTACCTGTAAAAGTTACAAATATATTTGAACATAAAATGCATGAGGAGTGGGGTGAAATTAATCAGAACACTTCATTAATTATCAACAATGCAAAAAAAAATAACAAACGTATTATATCTGTTGGCACAACGAGTTTGAGAATTTTGGAAACAGTAGCAAAAATTAATAATGGGAAAATTATACCGTGGTCTGGCTCTACTAATTTATATATAACTCCTGGATTTGATTTTAGAATAGTTGATTTAATGATTACTAATTTTCATTTACCTAAGTCAACTTTACTAATGTTAGTATCAGCATTTCACGGAAAAGAAAAAATTTTTCGGTGTTATCAGCACGCCATAATAAAAAAATATAGATTTTTTTCTTATGGCGATAGTTGCATTTTCTCAAAAGAGGATAAAAAGTAATTTGAGTAATTATTTTAATTATAAATTAATATCTAAAGATAAAAATGCTCGTCTTGGTAAATTATTTACTGCTCATGGGGAGATAGATACTCCTATTTTTATGCCAGTGGGAACCGCGGCTACTGTAAAAGCAATACATTTAAAAGATGTAGAGCTATCAGGTGCTCAAATAATTTTATCAAACACATATCATTTAATGTTAAGGCCAGGGTATGAAAATATCAGGAAATTAGGTGGTGTTAGAAAATTTATGGGCTGGGAAAAACCTCTTTTAACTGACTCAGGAGGTTTCCAAATAATGAGTTTGGGTAAGTTAAGAAAAGTTGAAGACGAAGGTGTTACTTTTAAATCACACTTAGATGGTAGTAAATATTTTTTATCACCGAAAATCAGTACAGATATTCAAAATGCATTAGATGCCACTATAACTATGCAGTTAGATGAATGCATTCCTTATCCTGCTTCTTATGAAGAAGCGGAAAGAGCTATGAAGCTATCCTTAGATTGGGCCTTGAAAAGTAGAGAAGCATTTGAAAATAGAAATGGCTATGGACAATTTGGTATTGTACAAGGCTCTGTATATTCTGATTTAAGACGGCAATCTGCTAAAGACTTAACAAAACTTGATTTTGATGGTTATGCAATAGGTGGTTTAGCTGTTGGTGAAGGACAAAAGTTAATGTTTGAAACATTAGAAAATACTACTCTTCATATGCAAGATAATAAACCAAGATATTTAATGGGAGTTGGAAAGCCAGACGATATAATTGGTGCAGTTAAGAGAGGCGTTGATATGTTTGATTGTGTACTTCCTACAAGATCAGGAAGAACTGGACAAGCTTTTACATCTAGGGGGCAGGTTAATATCAAAAATTCGAGGCATAATTTGGATATTCGTCCATTAGATAATAGTTGCTCCTGTTATACATGTAAAAATTATACTAGAGCATATTTACACCATCTTTTTAAGGCGCAAGAAATTTTAGGTCTTATGCTATTAAGCTGGCATAATATTCATTTTTATTTAAATTTAATGAAGAATATTAGAGAAGCTATAAAAGACAAAAGTTTTGAAACATATGAAAGTTATTTTTTAGAAAATTACTATTCAGGTGATATTGACCCTTTGTAATTAATGACAATAAAAAAAATGAATAAAAGAAAGCAAAAGCTATTAATTCACGAATTAGCTAATGAGTTTGGCTTTGATATCTGTAGGATTACA
>NZHB01000011.1 GCA_002691185.1 SAR116 cluster bacterium
GGACTTTCCTCTTTATAAAAGCAACTACTTTGCTCTCTGACGAAATTAAAATATAAGCTCTAAAAATAAGGTCAATGATTAAATTAATTTATGTGTTATTAATCTCTTCGCTTAATATTTGAAGCTTAAGCCATTTATCTTCTTTTATAGATAAATCTTTTTTCGTTTTTGTAATTTCAGACGTTATAGAATTAAATTTATTAAGATCTTTATAATATAAATTTTCTTCATCTAGTTGGTTTATCAATAAATTTAATTTATTCTCTAATTTAGAAATTTCTTTGGGTAACACGCTTAAAGCGTAAGCTTCTTTAAAACTTAATTTTTTTATATTTGTTTCTTTATTAATTAATCTATTTGATTTTTGATCGTTTTGTTTAAGAAACTTTTTAGATTTACTTTTTATTAGGTTTGATAATCCATATTTGTGGTAATAACTAGAAAAATCACCCTCATGTTTGATAATTTTGTTACCATTCTCAAATACTAAGAGTTTATCTATAGTATTATCAAGAAAATACCTGTCATGACTGATTATTAAAACAGTTCCATCATATTTTTTAATTATATCTTTAAGTATGTTTAAGGTATAAAAATCAAGGTCGTTTGTAGGCTCGTCTAATATTAACAAATTGTGATTATTTAAAAATAATTTTGCTAATAATAACCTAACTTTTTCTCCACCTGATAATGATGAGTTATTCTGTAAAGATTTTTTCTCATTAAAAAGAAACATATTTAAATATGATAAAACGTGAATCTTTTGTCCTAGAAAATTAACATGATCTCCGTCTTTACATAACGAACTCCAAGGAGTTAATTCTTCTTCTATAGACTCCTTATTTTGATCAAAGTACTTAATATTTATATTTTCGCCAGTTTTGATTTTACCTCTGGATGGTAGGATAATTCCCTGTATTAATTTTATTAAAGTCGTTTTTCCGGAGCCATTTGCCCCGATAATGCCAACTCTATCTTTTTTCTTAATTTTCAAGTTAAATTGAGAAATTATTTTATCATCAAGATGATTATCATAAGCAAAATCTACGTTTATTAATTCAATAATATTTGAACCAGACTCATGAGTTTTTTTTAGGAAAAAATCCATTGATTTTTTTTCCTTAATTCTTGTGTTTTCGTAATGTTGGGTAAGTTTTTCTAATTCTCTTACCCTACCCATATTTCTTTTTCTTCTAGCTGAAATCCCCTCTATTGACCATTTTGTTTCACTTTTAATTTTCTGCTTTATTTTAAATGATTGAGACTTTTTTGTTTCAATTTGTATTTGAGCCCAATCATAAAAACCATCATAAGGACCTTCTCTTGATATTAGCTCATTTTGGTATAACCAAAATGTTTTTGTGCCAATCTTTTTTAAGAAGTTTTGATCGTGACTGACTACTAGCATTGATTTTTTCATTAATACCAGTTTTTCTTCTAACCAGTTTATTGTTGGAAGATCAATATGGCTAGTTGGTTCATCAAAAAGAATAAGGTCTGATTCATTTAATAGTGACTTGGCAATATAAATTTTACGGATCTCTCCTATCGATAATCCTGTTTTGAGGTTAATATCAGATAATTCTAACTGATTGATAATATCCTTTATTTCTGACAAATCAGGATATTCAATATCTTGTGATAAAAAATCCTCGANATTATATAAATTTGGCNTTAAAGGGTTTTGATCAAGGTAGTCAACTTTTAAATTTGGTTTTTTCCAAATAGTACCACTATCAGCTTCTTCTATTCCCTTNATAATTTTCATNAACGATGTTTTGCCAGAT
Organism: SAR116 cluster bacterium; assembly: GCA_002691185.1. Classification (GTDB taxonomy): domain Bacteria; phylum Pseudomonadota; class Alphaproteobacteria; order Puniceispirillales; family Marisalimonadaceae; genus Marisalimonas. The sequence continues at coordinate 1,788 of NZHB01000011.1, forward strand.
CCATTCTCTCCAACTAAAATNATTCGATCATTTTGATGTATTGTAAAATTTAAATTATCTAAAAGTATTTTGTCAGACTTTGATATTTTTANATTTTTNATAGTAATAAGAGGCTTGGGCATTTAATTAATTAACTCTGTTTTTTAATTGTTTCCCAGGCATTATTGATTTCTGTGAGCCTTTGAGTGTTTTGTTTTATTAATTCTCTTGGCATTCCTTGGGAAATAAGAAGATCTGGGTGATGTTTAGTCGCTAATTTTTTCCATATTTTTTTTACATCACTAATTGGAGTATTTTCTGAAACCCCTAATATTTTATAAGGATTAGATGGATCTTTAATTTTATATGAAATTATTCTTTCAAAATCCTCATTTGAAAAACCAAATATCTCACTAACTCTTTTTAAATATATTATTTCTGGATGTGTAATTTTTCCATCTGCTTCAGCAATTACTATAAGAAGATTTAACAATTCTTCTAAAACAGGAGAGTTTTTTTNTAGTAAGTTTGAAATTTGTTGCGCATAAACTTCATATCCNTGAGTAGATTTTTTTGCTTGNTCCCATAAATAAGCGACATTTTTTATTTCAGGATCTGGAACATCAATTTTATTTTTAAAAGCAAGAATTTCTTGTTTTGTAACTTTTCCATCCGCTTTTGCCATTTTGGCAGAGAGAACAATNATNCCAATTGTAAACCCNATTTGTTTAAGGGCTAANTCGTCTGATCTCTTTGTTTTTATATGCATTTTATCTATAGCATGTCCAGCAGCTCCACCTATNAGCGCTCCAATGGGNCCGCCTAATGCAAACCCACTTGTNCTACCAATAATTTTACCCCATATATTCATGATTTAGGTATTACAATTAAGATAATAGGCTTACAAGTAAAATAAATTTTGTTAAGTGTGATTAAAATGTCTAAATAAAGCTTANAGCTTTCTACAAGGAGTATATGTTGAACGAAGAGTATGATNTCACAGGATTAAAATGCCCGCTGCCAATATTAAAAGCCAAAAGAGTTTTAAAGACTTTAATAAANGGTAAAAAAGTAACATTTATTTCAGACGATCCTGCTAGTCCAATTGATTTTAAGCATTTTTCTAAAAGTGAGGGTTATGATATTACTATNAAGTCAACTAAAGCAGGCAAACATTTTTTTACACTCTCTAAGGGTTCGGTCTAGGACTGTAATTTTGATGATATGAATTTTTTTAAATCATTATTTTTTAATATACAATTTTATCTAGGTACAAGTTTCTTAGTTACTTTATGCCTTCCATGTCTTTTATTTTCAAGAAATGTGGTCATGGTTGTTAATAGAATTTGGTGCTTAATAATGATTAAAGGAATGAAATGGTGGCTTGGAACCAACGTCAAAATTGTTGGAGAAATACCACCCAAAGATAAAGTTGTTATTTATGCAATTAAGCATCAATCGGCTTGGGAAACTGTTTTTTGTACAGATCTTTTTTCGATGCCTTCAATTGTTTTGAAAAAAGCGTTAATTTATCTGCCAGTAATAGGACTATATTTTCTAAAGTCTGGAGCAATCCCTATTACAAGAGACCAGGGTATAAACGCATTAAAAAAAATGGGTAGAAATGCAAAAAGAGCTGTTAAGGAAAATAGATCAATGATGATTTTTCCTCAGGGAACAAGGGTTAATCCCGGTGTATCTTCAAGGGAAAAACCTTATCTGCCAGGAGTTTTTTTTCTTTATACGCAGACCAAGGTTCCTGTAATCCCAGTTGCCCATAATGCAGGATTGCTTTGGCCAAAAAATAGTTTTATGAAGTACCCTNATCGTCTTAAATCAAAGTCGTTAACAATCCAAATTCTTCCTGCTATTGAACCAGGTTTGTCTAAGCTNGAATTTTTGAAAAAATTAGAAACTTCAATAGAGTCTCATNCAAATAAATTAATAGATATGGAAAAATAAGCATGGATGGATTTTTGCCTGAAAGGGNAAATAAAAGACAATTAAATGTGCTAGGAGAGGAGCTTAAGCCATGTAACTATGGATTAGATAATTCTGTGGTTACTGGATTTTATAGAGATAATTGTTGTAATACAGGGGTTGATGACTTTGGTTTGCATACTGTATGTTGTATAATGACTGATGCGTTCTTGAATTTTTCTATTTTAGTTGGTAACGATTTGAGCACAAGCGTTCCTGAGTATAACTTTCCAGGTTTACGTGATGGAGATAGGTGGTGTCTTTGTGCTTCGAGGTGGCAGGAGGCGTTTAAAGCAGGAAAAGCGCCAAAAGTAATTTTAGAATCAACTAACATAGCAACTCTCTCAATAGTCAAATTAAAAGATTTAAAAAAATATGCAATATAGACAATAAAGGAATTGATTATTATGCACTTAGATCAAAAAATTACTGTTTTTTGCACTGATCATGAAACTAAAAAAGATGGTAAAATTTTAAGAATATATAATGGAGGTATTGATGTTGAGGTATCTGGAACAATAATTAAACTCAAAAAGACAAAACCAAACTTTTATGTTGGTTCTATGGCTGGTTTAGAGTTCGTGGTAGAAACTAAATAAAATGTTTATACCTTTGAGGCAATTTTAACAATTTTATCTTCTTTTTCTTTAATTTGTTTCATGCCATCAACATTAATTATACCACCTTCAAAAACTGCTATTTGTTTATAAGCTATATTTCCAGACAATTTTCCAGTTTCCATAATAACAATGCTATCTGATATAATATTTCCTTTAACATCACCACTTACTATAAGTTCCACAGATTTTATCTGGCCTTCAAGTTGTCCATTCTCATCAACTATAATTTGATCAGCAGAAATTTCGCCGATAAACTTGTTTCTAATTAAAACTGATCCTGATGTATTATATTTACCTTCAAAAACACCATCTCCATCAAGTTGAGAACATGTTTCCAAATTTTTAAGTTTGTCTTTTAAAGGTGAAGAAATTCTACTTATTTTAATCATATNATATCCACTTAAATTAATATCATTACTTTTCGAAAATAAAACAGCAATACAAAAAATAACTGATTGATTAATAGTAATTTTTTTGATCTTTTAATCAAAAGAGTTTTTTTATATTTTTAATTTAGAGAATCAGTCTATAACTAATATAAAGTATTCTCACAAATCATGGAAATAAAAATGTTGCAACCATTCTATGCTAGTTCTGAAATAAATCGTCATGGTGATCAACGAAATAACAAAGCGTTTCTTGAGAAAATTATGCTAGATCCAAAGACTAAATTTATTCCTGTAAGAAATGGAAAAAATTTATTTGAGGGTTTGGATGATGATATTAATGCAGTCAAATTTAATTATGATCTCTTAAGTCGNTTATTACCCNGTGGAATAGATGAGCCTATTTTTCTTGGTGGTGCAAATAATTTTTATTATGTTGGGTTTGAATTGGCTGATCAAAATCCTAAAATAGAAAAATGGATTGATGAAAATAATATTATAATTGATGATTTGAGAAAATATGGTCCTACTTTAAATGATATTGATGGATCTTTTTTAGCTTTAACAAATGGTATGACTTTTTGGCATAAAACNCATAAATTTTGCGGAGCATGTGGACACATAAATAATTCAAAAGAGGGTGGGTTTGTAAAGATTTGTTCNAANATAAAATGTGGCAAAAGCCATTTTCCAAGGACNGACCCTGCAATTATNACATTAATTAGTTTTAAAGATAAGGTCTTGTTAGGACGNTCTCCAAGGTTTCCTGAAGGAATGTATAGTACTTTAGCAGGTTTTGTTGAACCCGGAGAAAGTTTGGAGCAGGCTCTAGAAAGAGAAGTTTTTGAAGAAGTTGGGGTAAAAGTAAAAAATATAAGATATTTTCACTCTCAACCATGGCCATTCCCAGCTTCTTTAATGCTTGGCTTTTTTGCAGAAGCAGAGACTACAAAATTAGACATNGATTATAATGAAATCGAAGACGCTCATTGGTTCTCAATTGAAGAATTAAAATCACTTGAACATCCTTCAATTAAAAATGGATTTAAGCTACCTAGAATTGACTCAATTGCACGAAGATTAGTTGATACTTGGATTAATGAATTTAATTAAAAAAAGAGGTATTTATGTTATTTACACCTATAAAAATTGGTAGTTTAGAAATCTCTAATAGGATTGTAATTGCGCCTATGTGTCAATACTCAGCTGTAGATGGAGTTATGACTGATTGGCATACCCAACATTTGATGCAACTGGGTTATTCAGGCGCAGGTCTAGTGATGGTTGAAGCCACCGCAGTTGAGAGATCTGGAAGAATTACACACCATTGTGCAGGTTTGTATAATGAGTTTTGTGCTACATCTTTAAAAGAAATTCTTGCAAAAGCTAAAACAGTTGCTTCACCCAATACNTGTTTTGGCATTCAATTATCTCATGCTGGNAGGAAAGCATCAACACAAAGACCTTGGGAAGGAAGAAAAAATTTAACAGATGAAGAGAATCCATGGCCAACTTTAAGTGCATCATCAATTCCTTTTGATAATGGTTGGCATATTCCATATTCAATGACAAAGAAAGATATGGATCGCATCAAAAAAAAATTTGTAGAGGCAGCTCTTAAGTCTATTCAAATTGGTTTTGATTTAATAGAACTACATGGTACGCATGGTTATCTTTTACATCAATTTTTATCCTCAATTTCAAATAAACGTAATGATGAGTATGGAGGATCTATTGAAAATAGGATGCGATTTCCTTTAGAAGTTTTCTCTGCTGTTAAAGAGGTACTGCCCGAGGGCTTCCCAATAGGTTTTAGAATTACAGGAACTGAATGGGAAAAAAATGGAATAAACGAAAATGAAGCTATAACTTTTGCTCAAAAATTACAAAAAATAGGATGTCATTATTTATGTGTGTCAAGTGGTGGTAACACTCCAAACCCTAAAATTCCTATTGGTCCTCATTACCAAGTCCATTTAGCTAAAATGATGAAAGAAAATACTGATATGGTTATTAGAACTGTAGGTATGATAACTGATCCAATCAGAGCTAATGATATACTGGAAGATCAAGATGCGGACATGATAGCAATCGCTAGGGCATTTTTATCAAACCCAAGATGGGTATGGGAAGCTGCAAGATCATTACAATATGACATATCAGTACCTCCTCAATATGCTAGAAGGTTTTAATTAAAAACTATTTTTTTTCTGATAGAATTTTCATAAGCGAACGAGAGTGTTCTGGTGACAGGTTAAGTTCTTTTCTTAATTTTTCAATTTTTTTGGCTTCCATGTCACTAATCACTCCATCNCTTAGTGCTTGATTTATCTCAGCTTCTAAAATTGCCGTCCTTTGAGCTCTTTGGTTTGCAAATGCTGAGGCGACTATACCTGTCAAAAGTGCAACAGTACATACGCCCATAATAGCAGTAAAAGCACCAATTATCTTTCCAAAGGGCGTAATTGGCGATACATCCCCATATCCGACTGTTGTTAATGTTATTAAGCTCCACCACATTGTTTCTGGTATTGAGCTGAACTTATCAGGTTGACTTTCATTTTCTGCTATATACATCAGGGCACTTGACAAAAATAATGCTACTAAAACAAGGTATAATGCTGCGCTAAAGGATCTCCAGTCTGCCATGATAGCAGAAAAAAAATCTTCAATGGCAGAGCTATAATTTGAGATTTTCAATAATCTTAAAAGTCTCAATACTCTAAGCCATCTTAAATCTAGCCCTCCAAAATAAGTTATAATTGATGGGATTATTGCAATGAAATCTACTAAACCTGTAAAACTAAAAATATATTTTAATCTTTTTATAAAACTTGAACTTTCTCCAAGATCCTCTCTGGCTGGAGCTGACCATACTCTTAGTAAATACTCTATCCCAAAAATAAAAACAGAAAACATTTCAAAATAATAAAATGATTTTTGATATTTATTACCAATGCCTTGAATAGACTCCAAACACACAGCTGTTATGTTTAAAAGGATTAAAATAAATAAAGCCGTATCTACGTATTGACTGGGTTTGTCCGTAATATTAGCTTTTGATAATAGTTCACTCGTACGTTTTTTAATATTTTCGTACATAATTACATCCTATTTCTTTGCCTCTAGTAAATTAATTTATGTTTAGTCTAAANCATTATTAAATTAANATAAATCTTTAAGGTGTTGATGCTGTAAGACCTCCGTCTACCACAATTTCAGTCCCCGTAATATATTTTGCCTCATCAGAACATAAAAATAAAACAGCATAAGCTACATCCCATGACTCACCCATCTTACCTATAGGAACTTGATTATTTCGGTGATTTACAAAGCNATCATAATCTCCATCTGCATATTTTTTTGCAAGTCTTTCAACAAGAGGAGTGTGCATTAAGCCAGGAACAACACAATTTAATCTTATATTTTTCTTTGCTTCAATAACTGCAGTAGTTTTTGTCATTTGAATAAGAGCTGCCTTTGAAGCACTATAAGCAACTTGAGGTTTTCCAACATATCTAAGCCCAGCAACTGATGAAATATTGACAATGGAACCTCCATTGTTTTTCCTCATTATTGGTATTGCTTTTTTTATGCTGTAATAAGCAGTATCCAAATTTAACCTAAATTGGTTTTCCCAATTTTCAGTATTAATCTCTGCAGGCCCACCTGGCTCAGACTGGCCTACAACGTTTACTAGTATATCAAGCGAATTATATTTTAATTCTAAAGTTTCAAAAAGTTTCTTAACTTCACTTTCATCCTTCATATTGACTTGATAAAATTCACATAGATTTCCTTCTTCAATTATAAAGTCTTTTGTGTTCTCTCCAGCCTCTTTGTCGATATCTACCCCAACGACTTGAGCACCTTGACGTGCTAGGGTTGTAGCAATAGCTCTCCCATTTCCAAAGCCATTCCCATGTGATCCACATCCACAAACTACTGCAATTTTACCTTTTAAATTTAACATAAAAAAATTCCTTAAAATTAATTAAATTTATATAATTAGAGTAAATAAACCTATGATGAAAGTATACCTAATGTTAAATTTTCGACAAATATATAAGAATAGATATGGAAAAGAAGCTAAGTTTGGCCAATTAAATATTGATATTACAGGTCATCTAGAAACTATCTTATCAAGAAGCAGCGTTAGAAAGTTTTCTAAAAAAACTATTTCTAATGAACTATTAAGTTTACTTTTAACAGCTGCCCAGTCAGCCCCATCAAAATCAAACCTCCAACAATACTCGATATTAGTTATACAAGATGAACTTATAAAATCGAAAATTTCAAATTTAATAGGTAATACAAAGTGGGCACTTAGAGCTCCATTATTTTTTTTATTTCTTTCTGATATTAGAAGAAACATAAAAATTACAAAAAAGAGAGGTTATACTTATAAAAATAATAATTTAGACACCTTTATGAATAGTGTGATAGATGCAGCATTATCAATGCAATCAATGATATCTGCCGCTGAGTCAATAGGTTTAGGAGTTTGTCCAATCAGTATGATTAGGAATATTATAGATGAAGTGAAAATTATATGTGATTTACCAAAAGGAGTATTTCCAATAGCTGGATTATCNCTAGGTTGGCCAGAAGAAAAATCAAACATTTCTTATAGGTTACCTCAAGATGTGGTTATTCATTATAACNCTTATAATGATGAAAATTTATTTAATAAGATAGAAGAATATGATGAACGGGTTTTTAANGTAGACCCTATTCCTAAAGAAAAACAAAGACATATTAATCTTTATGGTATTGCNGAAAGAGGAACATGGTCAGAAAATATAAGTAGACAACTATCAGTTCCCGAAAGAGATAAATTTAAAATTTGGCTAAAAGACCATGGATTTAATCTTGAATGATATCANCCAAGATTTNNTTAAAGATAATTTCATTTTCATACATTATCCAATGACCTAAATTAAACTCTACATGAAACCTTACTTTATTATTAACATTTCTTAAAATTGCCATTCTATCTTCTAAGTAAACCCCGACACTTGCGTCTTTCTCACCCCATAAAACGTAGAGAGGAATGTTTTGTTTTTTTAAAATTCTAGCCAGGGTATCAGTTGAAGATATCGGCCGACTTTTAATTCTATGCGCGTCAGTGTTTTGTTTTTGAATATGAACAGACCACTCATCNACCTTTTTTTTGTCATGCATCATAAGTATTTCAAGATTTGTTTTGTGGGCCTGATAGACTTCTTCCTCTGTCATTTTAGAGTGTCTTGGTATCATATTTTTCATTTCACCACGTTTCGCGCCAAGCCCGCCTGGTCCTACCAATATCAACTTTTCTGGATTTATACCTCTTTCAACCAAACTGTAAGATAAATGACCGGCAATTAAACCACCAAAAGAGAAACCACATATTATAGGTTGTACATCCTTTGAAATTAGTTCCTNAATCGTGTCAGNGATATTGGAAGCAATCTTTTCGGGTGTGTGGGGAAGTGGCAAGTCATCTGATTCTCCAAATCCTGGCATGTCTGGAATTAAAACTTTGTATTTTTTTGAGAAGGGTATTGCTTGTTTTATCCAATGTGCCCAACTTCCATAACCTCCATGCAGAAGTATTAAGGCCTTTCCTTCGCCCCAAGACCGCCAACAAATTTTAGTATCTTGNGACTTAATAAAGGTTTTAGTTGAGCTTTGTTCTATGGTTAAAATATAGTTAGAGAATTGCTCAAAATTAAACTTCATTTCATTCCTTTTTGGTGTCCAAATTTTTTTTGTATGAACTATTAATTTTTTTTATTTCTTTAACAAGCATTTTATTGATTTTAAATGACTTTTTGAGTTATAGATTATATTANTACNTTAATNCATAGACATAGAGATTATAAATATGCCACATTTACCCGCATCCGAAGCTTTATCTCATATAAGAGTAATTGATTTGACTAGGGTCAGATCTGGTCCAACTGCTGTTAGACAGCTAGCGGATTGGGGAGCAGATGTTATTAAAGTTGAAGCACCTGAAAGCATGGAACCAGATGGAGCTCTCGGTGCTTCTAGGCATACATCTGATTTTCAAAATTTACATCGCAATAAGAGAAGCATTACTCTAAATCTTAAAGAGCCCAAAGCAATTGAAATTTTGATGAAGTTAGTAGAAACCTCAGACGTTGTTGTTGAAAATTTTCGTCCAGATGTAAAAGATCGCTTGGGAATAAACTATGATAAGCTCAAAAAAAGAAATCCTAAAATAATATTGGCTAGTATATCAGGCTTTGGTCAAGATGGACCTTATGCTAAAAGGCCTGGCTTTGACCAAATTGCCCAAGGCATGGGAGGATTAATGAGTATCACGGGCGCTCCTGGCAANGGGCCAATGAGGGTAGGNATNCCAGTTGCAGACCTTACCGCAGGCCTTTTTTGTGCTATGGGAATTCAGACAGCACTTCTCGAAAGACAAAAGTCAGGTGTNGGTCAATGGGTAAACACATCCTTACTTCAAGCGCAAATTTTTATGCTTGATTTTCAAGCTGCTAGGTGGTTAAGCGAAAAACAGATTGCTGGACAAGCTGGAAANAATCACCCAACAAGTGTTCCAACAGGTGTTTTTAAAACTTTGGATGGTTCTATTAATTTAGCTGTCGCNGGCGAAACAATTTGGAAAAGATTTGCAGAGGCCATTGACAAAGAACAATGGCTTCAAATGGAAGAATTTAAAGATGCAAAATCTAGATTAAAAAATCGTGACNATTTAAATCAACTAATTGAAGAGGTGACAATCACTAAAACCTCAAATGAATGGGTTGAGATGTTAGAAAAAGTTGGAGTTCCTTGTGGGCCGATTAACTCAATTGATAAAGTTTTTGATGATCCACAAGTTAAACATTTAGGTATCGCTCAGGAAATAGAAACTATTCCTTTTGGAGACACAAAACTAGTTGGTCAGCCTTTTAATTTATCACGTTCTTCAAGTTCAATGAAAAGAAGACCTCCTGAGAAAGGTGAACATAATGAAGATGTTTTCGGTGATCTTGGATTTAGNGCCGAAGAGCTAGATGATTTAAAAGAAAAAAACATAATTTAGATATTAAGGAACAGTAATGACTACAGAAAAAATGTTATCGAGAGTAGAAGAAGGTGTTGGGTATATTACGTTTAACAATCCAGAAAAACATAATGCTGTTTCAATTGAGATGTGGGACGCATTAGAAAAAATTCTTGATGAATTTAGATCAAGTAAAGAAATCAGAGTCATTGTACTCAATGGTGCTGGTGGTAAGTCTTTTGTGTCTGGTGCTGATATTTCAAAGTTTGATAAAGAAAGAAGTTCGAAAGAAGCTGTCTTAAGCTATAATAAAAGAACCCAAAAAGTTTATGAACTTCTAGAAACCTTTCCTAAACCTACCATAGCTATGATTGATGGATATTGTATTGGTGGGGGGCTTAATCTAGCAGTATGTTGTGATATTAGNATATGTTCTGAAAAATCTAAATTTGCGATGCCAGCCGCTAAATTATCACTTGGATATCCTTTTTCTTCTATAAAAAGACTTTTTGACGTTATGGGACCAGGAATGGCGAAACATTTTATGTTTACAGCTGAAAAAATTTCAGCAAGNGAAGCTCTNGCTTGTGGATTGGTTCAAAAGCTTNTAAGTNCAGAAAATATAGAAACCTATGTTAGAGATTACGCATTAACTATTTCACACAACGCTCCTCTAACTATCAAAGCAATGAAACAAATTGGAATTGAAATTTTAAAAAACCCTGATGAAAGAGATCTTTTGTTATGTGAACAATTAGCATCTGCATGTTTTGATAGCGAAGATTATAAAGAAGGAAGAAAGGCTTTTATGGAAAAGAGAAAGCCCAATTTTAAAGGATTATAATGCTATAATGGATTGTAATATTTTATAGCGTTATCATGAAATAAAGCATTAATATGATTTTTTTTCATTCCATTAGTTATTTTTTTAAATCCATCATAAATTTCATCAAAGCTNGCTAGAATACTATCTACTGGAAAATTTGAGGCGAACATACATCTTTCGTATCCAAAGATTTCAATTATATCTAAAACAACTTGTTTATTTAATTCNACAGTCCATTTTTNNTTAGGAACACATATACCTGANATTTTNACTGCTACATTNGGTTGTTCAGCAAACTCTTGCATATTTGCTTTCCAATTTTCTAAGCCTTTNTAAGTCCTATCTGAAGGTANTCCTCCGTGATTTAAAATAATTATAGTGTCAGGAAAATCTTTGGCTAAGGAAGTTGCATCATTTAGATGCCACCAGGGAGTTTGTAGATCAAAATGAAGCTTATATTTTTTGAGTAGAGAATAGCCTTTTCTAAAAATTGGATCTTTGAGGGTTCCTTGTGGATTAAAATTCTTAGTATTTGGACTGGGAGAAGATTTAGGCTTATGTCTAACGCTTCTTATTAGAGGATATTGTTTGTGGCCCTTTAAGACTATTTCTATATCTTCTCTATCAAACCATGCCTGACCAACTAATGCATTAGGCCAACCAGTGTCATCAAATAATTTCTGAAGCCACTTTGTTTCCCCTATAGGATCTTGAGGGTCCCATTCAGTTTCCATATGCACTGTTTTTACTACATTATGTTTTTTGCTAACTCTTTTATAATCCTCAATTAAGAAGTTTTTACATATTGACTCATAATTTCCATACCTAAAAGGAATTTGATTACTAGGGTTTAACCAAGGATTTTTATTTAAAGATAAATTCCAAAAATGGTGATGTGCGTCAATAATTGGTAAGTTTGCCATTTCTACATGCATTTAAATTACTTTATTTTTGTCAAATAGTTTTACTATCGATGTTCCATCTAAATTTTGTTTAGATTTATTATTAAGTATGGAAAAAAGTTGCTTTGTAAGGCTTGAAATTGGTGTTGGGATGTTTTGTTTATCTGCAAGGTCACACACCATCTTCAGATCTTTTTGGATTTGTCTAGCGTACCCTTGTGGATCAAAGTTTTTGTCGATCATTCTTGGAAATAGATGAGTTAATAAATTTGATCCAGCATGACCGTCACTCAATGCCTTTGGAATTTTTATTGCATCAATACCATAACCTTCGGCAAATGATAGAGCTTCTGCTAAGATAGCATAATTATTAAGGACTAATATTTGATTTATCATTTTAACTATTTGACCAGATCCAACTGGCCCAAAATGTGTAAAGTTTGATGAGAGTGTCTCCAACACAATTTGTATTTG
>NZHB01000012.1 GCA_002691185.1 SAR116 cluster bacterium
ATTGAGTTGTTTTAATATCTGGTCTAGACCATCTGTTATCTCTTATAGTAACTGCTTTAACACATTTGATATCGGCATTTGTAGTATTGTGTTTTTTAGATGTTATTATAGTTAAAACAGGTTTAATTTTTAAATTATCGTATGTGTGATTTCTTTCAGCTATCCCTCTGGAAACCTGTATATATACACTTCCGAATGTAACTCTATTTAATCTGATAAGATTTTTTACTATCAACTCAATTGTTTTTTTGGTAAATGAAAACTCAATTTCTATAGATTTCAATGAATTAAATAATCTATTGATATGTGCGTCAAAATCATAAAAAACACCTTCATTAAATAAGATTACTTCATATACAGCATCCCCAAAGTGATACCCACGGTCATTAATATGAATTTTAGAATCTGCATGATTGTAGTAATTACCGTCAACATAAGATAAATTTGGCATCAGAAAAAATCCAAATTAACTGAAAGTAATTCTTCAACTTTCTTCATAGATTTAATAGGAACAAACATTACTACCATATCTCCTGCTTCTATAATTGTATCACCTCGAGGTGATAATATTTCGTCATCTTTTTTAACGATAGCTCCCAAAGTTACATCCTTAGGTAAACGAAGATCTTTTAATGGTTTTCCTATAATAGAGGAAGATTTTAATGCCTCAAAAGAAATAATATCACCAAATTCTTCAATTATTGAATGAACATGCTCAATTTGTCCACTTCTTACTTCTTGAAGAATTGAAGATGCTGTTAAATTTGGAGGACTAACTACACCCTCAAGATCAAGAGAATTAAATAATGGTATGAATACGGGTAAATTAATTAGAGCTACTGTATGTGATGCGCCAGATCTTTTAGCTAGCAACGATGACAAAATGTTAACTTCATCGTTGTTTGTCGCTGCGATGTATGTCTCCCCTTGGCCTAGCCTTGCTTCTGTGATAATTTCAGGATCAAGTGAATCTCCATGAATTACTGTTGCATATTCTAGAGTTTCTGCAGCATGTCTTGCAACTTCCCTATCTAACTCTAGCATCGTTAAATTTGTTTCAGGTGATAATTTATGAATTTCTTCTGCAACCCTTATACCAATTGCACCCGCACCGGAAATAGTTACTTTTTCAGCTGTTGTTTCAAGATGACCAAAGGCTGTTAAAGTCCTATGAATTTGATTTGTTGGACAGGCTAAATAAACTCTATCACCTGATAAAATTATATCTTCTCCACCTCTTGGGACAATTAATTTATTACCTCTTATAATTGCCATTACTGTTACTGTTAAACCTGGAAATAGACTGATTAAATTTCTTAAAGGAGTGTCTAGAATTGGACAATCATTTTTACACGACACTCCTAACATAGTTACTGAATTTCTTGCAAACTCAGCAACGTCAAAAGCACCAGGCGTTCTCCATTGATTAACTATTGCAGTTGCAACTTCATCTTCTGGTGAAATTATTCTATTAACCCCAAGACTTTTAAGAAGAAAATCAGAGTATTTAGGATCAAGATATTCTTTTGACCTAATCCTTATTATCATTGTTGGTGTTGAAAAAATAGATTTTGCAATTTGACAAGCTGCTATGTTAATTTCATCTGATTGGGTTACGGCTATAATCATGTCGGCATCTTGAATTCCAGCATCCTCTAGGATATTTGGAAAAGATGCGAGGCCTAAGACGCCTTGGACATCATACAATTCCGTAACTTTTTGAATTGCTTCTACATTAGAATCTATGACCGTTATATCAAAACCTTCGTTTGATAGGTGCTCAGTTATTGACAATCCAACTCTACCAGCACCACATATAATAATTTTTTGTTTCATTTTAGTACCATTAATAAATTTATTTTATATCATCAATATTAATATCTAACTCTTTCAATTTTCTGTGNAGCGCAGATCTATCCATACCAATGTATGTAGATGTTCTAGCNATATTACCTTTAAACCTATTTAACTGTTCTTTTAGATAATTTTTCTCAAATAATTTACGTGCATCTTTCAATGGCATTTCAAGAGAATTTAAATTTTTTTCATTTTCTGAACTTTTNAATCCAACTATTTCTGGAGGTAGATGTGAAGGTAAAACAATAAAATTATATTGCTCTCCATACATTATAATAAGCCATTCTAAAATATTTTTCAATTGCCTTACATTACCAGGCCAATCATAAGATTGAAGGACAGCNAGGGTTTCGCGAGCAAAGTGAATTTGGTTATTTCCAGNTTCTTTTGTAAGTAATTTTAGAAAATGTTTAACAAGGAGCTCAATATCCTCAACTCGTTGATTAAGTGGAGGTATTTTGATTGGNACAACTGACAATCTATAAAAAAGGTCTTCTCTTAAAACTCCATTTTTAATACTTGATAATAAATCTTTGTTACTAGCAGAAATGATTCTAACATCTACAGTAACTTTTTTATTAGATCCAATTTTATAAAAACTTTGATCTTGTATGACCTGTACAAGTTTTCCTTGTGTTTCAATTGGCAGGTCACAAATTTCATCAAAAAAAATTGTACCATTATTAGATTGTTCAAAAAGACCTAGATTTGATTGATTATTATTCACAACTTTTGAATCATTATCCCAACCAAATAATACTTCCTCAACTCTTTCGGGTGACAAAGTAGCACATGAGGCAACAGTAAATGGAAAAGCTTTTCTTTCAGAATTTTTATGTATCCATCTTGCAATAAGTTCTTTACCAGAACCAGAAGGACCAGTGAGTAGAACTCTACTATTACTTAATGATATTTTGTCTAATTGTAGTTTTATATTCTTAAAAAGGTTTGAATTACCTATTAACTCTGTTTGCTCATTTTCTTTTGCCTCATAATCTAATATTTTAATTTTAAGCCTTCTATCTTCTAATGCTTTTTCAATTAAAAGAATAAGTCTTTCTGATTTGAAAGGTTTTTCAATAAAATCATAGGCACCGCTCTTTGCAGCTTTCATAGCTGTTTCAATATTACCATGACCAGACATCATTATAACTGGAGTAAGAAAGTTATTTTTTTGACTCCATTCTAACAACTGAATACCTGCAATTGTATTATTATTCATCCAAATATCAGTTAATATTAATGTAATATTTTCTTTTTCGATTACATCCGTAGCAGTTTCGTAACCATTAGCAGTTATGACTTCATAACCCTCATCTTTTAGGATTTCAGCAACCATATTACAAATAGCAACCTCATCATCTACAACGAGTATTGTGATTTTATTTTTTTGCATTGTGGTTCCTGCTTTATTTTGATAATGGAAATTGAAAAATAACAGATGTCCGTTTAAGTTTTTTAGATGATTTAATTAATATTGTCCCATTATGGTCTTCAATGATTTTTTTTGTAATCGCCAAACCCAATCCTGTACCTCCTTCCTTTGTGGTGAAGTAAGGTTCAGTTATTTGTGAGATATCGGATTTAACTATACCAGTTCCATTATCGATTATTGAAACTATAGCAAAGTTACTTTTAACCTCAAATAAAATGGAAATTTTACCATTTTTTATTTTATTTAATATAATATTTTCATACGAGTTTTTAATTAAATTACCACACGCTTGTCTGATTTGCTTTTCATCTCCCATTATTAAAGAATTTTTTTTAGGCTCCTCAAGATATATAGATACGCCTGTATATGATGGTATGAGCGGTTTTATGTATTCAAAGATTATTCTAAACAAATTTATTTTTTTTAGTTTGGGTGAAGGCATTCTAGCAAAAGATGAAAACTCATTGACTAAATGATCAATATCATCAACCTGCTTATTAATCATAGTCAAAGATTGTCGAAACAAATCTTTATCTAATTGTTTGTCATTTTTTAGTTTTGATATTAATCTCTCAGAACTTAACCTAATTGGTGTTAGAGGATTTTTTATTTCATGAGCAATACGTCTAGCAATATCTGACCAAGCAGCCATTTTTTGAGCAGCTATTAAGTTTGTTACATCATCAAAAGTTATAACATATCCAATNATATCATTATCAGACTTTTGAACGACAATTCTTGTTATTAAATTTAATATTTTATCCTCTCTAATGATTGATATTTTTTCTTCAATAACATTTTGATTTGATTTTAAAATACGACTAATTAAGTTTTTAAATTCTGGAACAATTTTTAAAATCTCCTTTCCATAATCTTTTTGAATNGAAATATTTAANAATTTAGAAGCAGTATAATTAGGAAGATTGATCTGAAGGTTNTTATTTAAACCAATCACTCCCGAATAAACACCAGATAANACAGATTCNGANAATTTTCTCCTTTTATCTAACTGATCGTTAGCNTATTCAAGGTCTACNCTATTCGATTTTAAATCTGAAATCATTAAATTAAAAGATTCAGCTAAATCCTTAATTTCATTAATATTTATTTTAGATAAAACCGATTTAGGAATTTTGTAATCTAAATTGCCTCCTCCGACTTCTTCTGCACCTCTAATTAATGATGTTATTGGATCAAGCAATCTATTAGCTATATTTAGACCTATTATTAATGAGGTAAACAACAAAATTATCGTTATTAAAATAAAAATAACTATAAAAGATATTTTAATATCAAGTGTCTTAAGTTCTATTGATTGATAATCAGAAGCAGCAATAGCAGTGCTTTCTATAGCACTTAGAACTCTTTCATCAACAAATCTAGTAATTAGTAGATATGCGTCAACAAATTGAGATAATTTTATAAAAGCTCTTAATTTATTAGAATTTTCTTCTTTTGAAATAATAATTTCATTATTGTTAGCCAAATTATAATACTTAGGAGGTAAATCGGCATATGTGTACTCAAATACAAATTGTGAAAAAGCTAANACATTCCCTATTGAATCAATTACNACAGCNTCAGATAAATTATTATTTANTGTATATTCATCTAAAAATTTATTAAATTTTTGTTTATCAGAAGATAANTTATTAGAATTAGAATTAATTACATTAACAAGCTCTAAAATATCCCCTCTCATAGCNCTTTGNTGCTCATCTAAGTATTGGTTAGCAATTTTNACAGATTGAGAAATCGCAGTTGAAATTTTTTTATTAAACCATCCACTTAATGCTGTATCAAAAATAAATATTGAAAAAAATGCAATTAACAATGTAGGTGTCATCACAATTGATGCAAAAATTAATAAAATTTTCTTTTGTAATTCTTGACCTGTTTTTTGCAATTTGAAGTTTTCATATAGATGGTAAAGTCTCTTTAAAANAAAAAAAATAATTNTTGTAGATAGGATAAAAAGGATTATGAGTGAAAGAATAAAGATATTTTGTAAATCATTCAAATAATCAAATTTATNNAAATTTGAATAAATGAATNTTGACAACAAGACAGAAAAAGTAAGGGATATGAAAAATGATTTCTTTTTTAAGAAATTATTTGCAAATAAACTCATAACTAANCCTAACAGTATAGCTATATTATATTCTATAGTCTAATTTATACCAACATTTAAACTTTTCTTTTTTTAATAACTTCAATCCCATAAAAATTAATTTTAGATCTAAGAGTATTCCTATTAAAACCAAGAGATTTTGAAGCTTTAATTTGATTTCCTCTAAATAACTTAAGCGTTGTTTCAATAAGAGGCTTTTCGATTTTTGATATAAATTGTTGATGTAAATTATTTAATGTTGAATTTTCATCAAAATCTCTGAAAAATCTTTTGAGATAATTGTTGAAAAAAAATTCCAAATTTTCTTGTTGTTTATAATCATCTAAAACTCTATCTTCAGACAGGACTTCTTCAATGATTATGGGATCAATACTCTCAACAGATGAAAGAAGACAAATTCTTTCAATAACATTTTTAAGTTCCCTTATATTCCCAGGCCATGAATAGTTTTTTAATATATTTATACCTTCATAGCTAATTGATCTCTTAGAACCCTTTTGTTTAAAATGATTGTTTAAAAATAAATTCGCTAAATCACTTATATCTTCAAACCTGTCTTTTAAGGATGGTAATTTAATAGGAACTACATTTATTCTGTAAAACAAATCCTCTCTAAACAAACCTTTCTTAACTAAGTCATAAATATTTGGCTTTGAACTAAAAATTAATCTTGGTATTTTTATATTATCTTCGGGTNGAAAAAATTTAGTTAAAGTATTTTCAATAAAATTTAAAACATTTTTTTGCTGTGATAAAGAAAACTCAGATATGTTATTAACATAAAATGAGCAACCATATATGTTATTTAAATTGTCAATTTTAAATGGTAAATAATTATTTAATTTTTCTAAAAATTGCTCATTTAAAAAGTTATCAAAAAATTCCATGCCTAGATTAATGAATGGCCTATCATTATATGGACTTAAATCATGAATTGATTTACATATTAAATTTTTTCCTGTTCCACTTTCCCCNGANACTAATATNATATNNTCAGTATTNACNACACGGGAAATAGTTTTATAAATTTCTTGCATTGCAATAGATTTGCCAATGACTGGNCCNGANTCGTATATACTTTTNGGCNTNNTACCTTCAATATTATCTATTTTATTNATTTTATCTGTATTGAAGGTGTTTGAAACTAAATTTAAAAGTTCTTCTANGTCAAANGGTTTAGGTAAATATTCAAATGCACCCTTTTTCTCNGCTCTAACAGCTGTTAAAAGTGTTGATCTAGCTGACATAACAATTATTTTAAGATTAGGCTTAATTGTTTGAAATTTTGGCAATATATCAAGAGCATCGCCATCAGGCAAACCAACATCTGTAATTAAGATATCTGCAAAGTCAGATTCTACCAATCTCCACATACCAGCAGCTGTTCCACTAGATTTAACATTATAGCCAGCTCTTGTTAATGCAGTAGAAATTACAACCCTGATACTTCTATCATCATCAACTACAATAACATTCTTTCCAATTTTGGGATCCATTAACAAAACTCCTTAAAAATCATTTTTTACTCAAAGGGAAATTTATACGAAAAGAGGTAAAACCATCTTCTGAACAAACATCAATGTTAGCGTTCATTTCTTCTAAACTACTTGCAACTATAGAAAGACCTAGACCTTTCCCTTCTTTCTTAGATGAAACAAATGGATTAAAAATATTTGGTAATATTTCAGCAGCAATACCTTTACCAAAATCAATTATTTCAATCTGCAATGGTAAGGAGGTTTGCTGACCAGATCTTGAAAAAGATTTAAGATTATTAGAATTATATGTTGTTTTAATTTTAACTTTTCCATGTGTATTATAAGCCTCAGCTGCATTTTTTAAGAGATTTAAGATAACTTGTATCATAAGATTTTTATCAACAAGTATTTTTGGCAACGATGGGTCATATTCCTCTATAAACTCAATATTACTTCCAAAACTATTTTGAGCTACCCTTCGACAATGACTTAAAATTTCGTGTATATTTACGCTTTCAAATGCTAACTTAACTTTGTCAGTACTTATTTGTTCCATTCTATTTAGCAATGAGACTATTCTATCACTCTCAATTGTAATTAATTGAGCAAGTTCAAGTAAATTTTTATCACCTTTAACATCGAATTCTATTAGTTGTGATGCACCTTTTATGCCTGCCAAAGGGTTCTTTAATTCATGCATAAGCATATCAATCATAGAAGAAAAGGATTTGGATATTTTGGTGTTTAAAGCCTGTTTTTGAATTAATTCAGAAATAGTTAATTCACTAATTTGGACAATTATATCATTATTAAATCCACATGGGAGAATATGAACTCTAACTTTTCTATTAGGAAAATTTATATTTCCAAAATCCAAACTTTCTTCGGTTAACCCCAATTTAGATTTTCTTACTCTTTTTAAAAGGTTAAAAACCGAAGAGTCTGCATTTATAAAATTATCNAGTGATTTTCCAATTATTAATTTAGCACTGTAACCAAAAAANTCCTCTCCCATTANGTTTATATATTTAATAAAGTTATGTTTATTTATTAAAAATACTGGAGTTCTTAATTCATTTAAAATATCTTGTTGCATAATAACAAATAACTAAAATTTTAATAATGATTATAAATTAAACAATTTAAAAGTAATTATTAGTTTTAACTAAAGATTTGATTAATATTTAAGCATTTTGGGTAAATTTTGAAAATCAAAAAAAAAGAAATAATAATAATATTACTTGCCGGCGGAAATGGAAAAAGATTAAGCCGTACAATCAATAAACAGATGATCAAAGTTAATGATATAACTGTACTGGAAAAAAGTATCATAAACTTCCAAAACTATTTACCAAACATACCCATTCAAATAGTTTCAANTAAAGAAAATTTGAAAAATATAAATAAAGTAGCTAAAAAATATAATTTATATTCACCAATAATTGGTGGTAAAGAACGTCAACTGAGTGTTTTTAATGCCTTAAAACACATTAAAAATAATAATCCCAAATATGTTTTAATACATGACTCTGCAAGACCAATTATTTCAAAAGAAGTTTTAAATCAGCTAATTCAATTCAAAAAAACAAATTTTAACTGTGTCGTTCCCACACTACCTATTAATGATGCAATTAGATTAACGTCCAATGATAAAATTAAAGGAACATTAGACAAAAACGATAAAGTCCTAATTCAAACACCTCAATTTTGTGACTATGAGGTATTACTAAACGCTCATATTAACTCAGAAAAGCTTTATGAAGATGAAAGCGCTTTACTATTAAGTCAATCCTTTGAAATTGATACAGTNAAAGGTAATCCTAAATCACTGAAATTAACATACATAGAAGACTTGNATTTATTGGAGCCCCATTTGCTAAAANATGAACAAAAATACATTACTAAAATTGGAAATGGTTTTGATATTCATAGATTTGANATCAATTCAAATAACAACAAAAACTTTATTAAATTAGGTGGCATAAAAATAAACAATAGNAAATCTCTTATAGCACATTCTGATGCAGATGTTTTGCTTCATGCAATTACTGACAGCATATTAGGNATAGTTAATAAAGGTGATATAGGAAGTTTTTTTCCACCTACAGATAATAAATGGAAAAATGCTGAAAGCTCTATCTTTTTAAAATATGCATATAAACTTTTAAAAGAAGTTGGAGGAATAATTAATAACATTGATGCAACAGTAATATGTGAAAAACCCAAAATATTAAATTACTCTCAACAAATTAAAGATAATATTGCTTCAATTCTAGAAATAAACCCTGAAATAATAAGTGTGAAAGGAAAAACTTCAGAAAGTATTGGTTTTATTGGAAGACAAGAAGGTATTGCCGCAATGGTAGTGACATTAGCACAAGTTATTAATAATAATTTTGATGCATAATAAAAATAATTTACATTTTATTTTAGCAAAAATGGCTGAAGCTTACCCTATTGGGAAAGCAAATATAGCTCCAGGAACCTTGGCTTCATTAATTGCGCTTTTTATAGGATATTTTATCTTATTAAAATTAGGAATAACTTTATATGTTATTTTTATTCTAGCATTTATAATTTTTGGTTTTTTTTTATGTGAAGCACATATTAAAATTTATAATAAAAAAGATCCAAGTGAAGTTGTTATTGATGAATTTGGTGGGCAATTCATAGCTCTATTAGCTACAATCGATACGAATAATATTTATTATATAACCTTGTCTTTATTTCTNTCTTTTGTATTGTTTAGATTTTTTGATATNACAAAAATAGGANTTATTAAAAAAGNAGAAAAACTAAAGGGTGGTTATGGNATTATGGCGGATGATATTTTGGCAGGCATTTTTGCTTTTATAACTCAATCAGCNATACTTACTTACTTTAATCAATCATTAATAATAAAATCTTATATAGGTTAAATATGTGGNACCAAATAAATCAAGAAGCAGAATTANTTTACAATAATTGCTCAAAAANNAANACTTTCNTTACAACAGCTGAAAGTTGTACAGGTGGAATGATTGCTTCATCAATAGTATCAGTGAGTGGTTCAAGTAATATTTTTAAATCTTCATTTGTCACATACTCAAACCAAATGAAAACAAAACTTTTAAAAATACCCTCCGAAATCATAGAAATTAACGGTGCAGTAAGTGAGGTGGTTGCAAAAAANATGGCAATGAATATTCTTGATATATTAGAATCTGATATATCAATAGCAGTTACTGGAATAGCTGGCCCAGGTGGTGGAAGCAAGTGTAAACCAGTAGGTTTGGTATGGATTGGAATTGGCACACATTCATCAACTATTGCAAAAAAGTATTTATTTAATGGAAATAGGCTAGAAATAAGACAAAAAACAACATTAGAATCGCTTAAACTTGCTAATTATGTGATTAGTAATAAGAAAATTTAGCTATATAATTGATTAGCTCTATTTTCAAAAGCTTTCACCATTCTTCTAACTGCCTCCGAAAATAATGTTTCCATAATTGTTTGTAAAAAAATCGATTTAAACTTGAAATCAACCATGAATTCAACTTTGCAACCATTATTATTTTTTTTAAAAACCCAACTATTTTCTAGATACTCAAAAGGTCCATCTTTATATTCCACATAGATTTTATTATTTGTATCATCCAAATAAATTCTTGAAGAATAAATTTCTTTATAAATTTTAAAACCTATAATTAAATCAGCCTCAAAAACATTGTCTCTTATATTTTTAACTCTAGCTCCCTTACACCAAGGTAAAAACTCAGGATATTTATTAACATCAGATACTAAATTAAACAGATTTACAGGAGTATGATTAATTATTCTACTTTCTTCATATCTCATTTAATTATTTCTATCGTTATTTTTTTTTAATCTAGCTTTTTTTAAATCTTCAAAATCTTCACTGGCATGAAAACTACTTCTTGTTAGAGGAGAGGAAGATGCTAATAAAAACCCTTTTGATAAAGCAACAGACTTATATTTTTCGAACTCTTTTGGGTTTATAAATTTTTTAACTTCATGATGCTTAATTGTGGGTTGNAGATATTGACCAATAGTTAAAAAATCAATCTGAGCAGATCTCATATCATCCATGACTTGAAAGACTTCATTTTCATCTTCACCTAACCCAACCATAATACCCGATTTAGTAAAAATGTTTGGATCTGACATTTTTACCTTTAAAAGTAGGTTTAAAGAATGGAAATATCTTGCNCCAGGTCTTACGGAGGGATATAGCCTCGGTACTGTTTCTAAATTATGATTAAAAACATCTGGTTTAGCATCAATTACTTTTTCGAGAGCGCCCTCTTTTCTTAAAAAATCTGGAGTTAAAATTTCTATTGATGTTTGAGGTGAAATTTCTCTTATACTNGAAATGGTATTAACAAAATGNGNAGCACCTCCATCTNNAAGATCATCTCTATCTACAGATGTTATAACAACATGTTTGAGATTTAACCTTNAAACAGATTGAGCAACCCTTAATGGNTCTGAAGGGTCTAANAATTTTGGTTTTCCAGTTGCAACATTACAAAAGGAACATGCTCTAGTACAAATATCACCCATAATCATCATAGTTGCGTGTTTTTTTTCCCAGCAACTACCTATATTGGGACAAGCAGCTTCTTCACAAACAGTAGTGATATTTAGATCATCTAAAAGACCTTTTGTTTTTAAAAACAAATCACCCAATGGAGCTTTGACCTTTAGCCAAGAAGGTTTTGATGGAGATATCTTGTCCGGCTTATTAACCTTTTCAGGGTGTCTAATATTTTTATTTTCATTCATTTTTATATAATATTTAGTAATTAATAATGAATTGCCTGATTATATGCATCTAAAACAGATTCATGCATACCTTCAGATAGAGTGGGATGAGGAAAAATAGTATGCATTAGTTCATGTTCGGTTGTTTCTAATTTTTTTGCAATGGAAAAACCCTGTATTAATTCTGTAACTTCAGGCCCAACCATATGAGCACCAATAAGTTCTCCAGTGTCTTTATTAAATATCGTTTTTATAAGCCCCTCTGAGTCTCCTAAAGCAATTGCTTTACCATTTCCAATAAATGGAAATTTTCCTACTTTTATATTAATATTATTCAGTTTTGCATTTTTTTCTGTTAAGCCAATAGAAGCTACTTGCGGCCTACAATATGTACAACCAGGAATTGAAGACTTATCAAGTGGAGATAAGTCAGTCTTACCAGCAATTTTTTCAACACATAAGATTCCTTCATGGCTAGCCTTATGCGCTAACCAAGGACCAGCTGTAACATCACCAATTGCATAAATTCCTTTTTCATCTGTTTCAAGAAATTTATTTGTTACTATATGACCTTTATCAATTTTAACATTGAATTTTTCTAAACCAATATTTTCTGTATTTGCAACTATGCCAACAGCAAGTATGAGTTTTTCTGAATTAATAAGTTCGTTTTTTCCATCTTTTGAAATTTCTGAAATTACAGTATCGCTTTTAATTTGAACGGATTTCAGACTATTNCCTGTTTTAATGTCTATACCTCTTTTTACAAAGTTATTATGAACGATCTTTGAAATATCTTCATCTTCATTTGGAAGAATATTCGTTAATGCTTCAATAATTGTTACTTTAACCCCTAAATCATTGTAAAAAGAGGCAAATTCCATACCTATTGCCCCAGAACCAACAATTACCAATGATTTCGGAATAGTATTTGGGGTCATGGCAGTTTTATAATCCCAAACATTTTTGCCGTCTGCTTTTACAAATGGTAAATTTCTAGATTTTGCACCTGTTGCTATAATAATATTTTTTGCTAATTCGGTAGTAGAACCATCATTAGTTNTTATNTTAACTTTTTTAAATTGGTCATTACTTTTGTCTAATTGTGCAAANCCATTAAATACTTTTACTTTATTTTTTTTTAATAAATGGCTAATGCCTGAGGATAACTGCGAAGCTACTTTTCTAGAACGTCCAGTAACCTTATTAATATCAATTTTAACATTAGAAATACTGAAACCAAATTCTTCAACATTATCCAGTAAATGTTTGATTTCACTAGCTCTTAACAAGGCTTTTGTTGGTATACAACCCCAATTTAAACAAATACCGCCTAGGTGTTTGTCTTCAACAAGAGCAACAGACATTCCTAGTTGTGAGGCTCTTATTGCAGCAACATATCCACCTGGCCCACCACCAATTACAATAACATCATAAACTTTATTATTCATATTTTACCTATAAAAGCATAAGAGATGGATTTTCAATAAATTCTTTAAACTTAGAAAGAAACTCGGCCCCAACAGCCCCATCAACTACTCGATGGTCGCATGATAGAGTAACTGTCATCATTGTAGCTATTGATATTTGGTTATTGATGACAATTGCTCTTTGTTCACCAGCACCAACAGCTAATATACAACCTTGTGGGGGATTAATGACTGCGGAAAATTCTTTAATACCATACATACCAAGGTTTGATATTGAGAAAGAACCACCAACATATTCTTCGGGCATTAATTTACCTTCTTTAGCTTTTTGGGCTAGAACTTTCATATCTTTAGAAATTTCTAGTAATCCTTTTGACTCTACATTTTTTACAATAGGAGTAATTAAGCCTCCTTCGATTGCAACTGCCACAGAAATATCGGTGTTTTTAAAATATCTAGTATTTTCATTTTCCCAACTTGCATTAGCCTTGGGCACATTAATTAAAGTAGCACTTGCTGCTTTAATAATCATATCATTTACAGAAATTTTATACTCATTATTTGAAATACTATTAATTGAAGATCTAGCTTTCAGCAACTCCTCAATATTACAATCAATAGAGAGGTAGAAATGAGGTGCTTCATTTTTAGATTTAACCAATCTTTCAGCAATAGTTTTTCTCATGGAAGAGTTCTTAACAATTTCAGAGTTATCAGTTGAAATAGAAAGTTTATTTGTATTAAAATTTTTATCCCCTTTAAAATTCTCTACATCAAACTTTAATATTCTCCCATTTGGTCCCGATCCTTTAAGTAAACTTAAATTTATGTTTTTCTGCATAGCAAGCCGTTTAGCTAGTGGAGTAACAAACAACCTAGAAGAGTTTGGTGATTTTGATAGATTATAATTCGTTTTAAAATTTTCTTCTTCANAGACTNACTTATCTTGAGNTTCATTNTTGNGANNAACAACATCTGAAACTACAACATTAGTNTCTTTTATAGATTCCTTTGATTCATCTGGAACATTATTTTCTATTTCAATATCAGATAAACTTTCATCCTTTTCCAGAAGAACAGCAATTGGTTGATTAACTTTAATTNATTCTTGGCCCTCNGAAACAAGAATTTTACCAATGACNCCTTCATCTACNGCNTCAACTTCCATAGTTGCTTTATCAGTTTCAATCTCAGCTATTAAATCACCAGAGTTAACTTCATCACCCTCCTTAACTAACCATTTAGCTAAAGTTCCCTCTTCCATAGTAGGGCTAAGNGCAGGCATTAAAATATTAATACTCATAAAATATCCTCAATCTTTATAACAAACATCCTTACAAGCGTTGATTATGTCATCCACTTGGGGTAAGGCTAATTTTTCTAAATTAGCAGCATANGGCATTGGAACATCTTTGCCGGTAACTCTTTTAATAGGAGCATCAAGCCAATCAAAGGCTTGTTCATTAATTATAGCAGATATTTCAGCACCAATTCCAGCAAATGGAAAACCTTCTTCGCAAGTTACAACCCTATTTGTTTTTTTAACTGAGTTAATGATAGTTGAAGTATCGAGAGGACGAAGANTTCTTAGATTAATTACTTCAGCTTTTATACCCAAGTCTTTTAATGCATCAGCAGCTTCAATAGCTTTTCCTACCATGATGGAAAANGCNATAATTGTAACATCAACACCTTCTTTTTCAACATGAGCTTTACCTATNGGCAGNAAAAANTCGTCAGAATCCGGACAACTGAATGATTGGCCATACATAACTTCATTTTCAAGAAATATAACAGGGTCAGGGTCTCTAATTGCAGACTTTAAAAGCCCTTTTGCATCCTCACTTGACCAAGGTGAAACAACCTTCAAACCTGGGCAGTGAGCATACCAACTTGCATAACATTGACTATGTTGTGCAGCCACTCTCGANGCAGCCCCATTAGGACCTCTAAATACTATAGGACAACCCATTTGACCNCCAGACATNTAAAGAGTTTTTGCAGCTGAATTAATTATTTGATCCATTGCCTGCATTGCAAAATTAAATGTCATAAACTCAATAATTGGGTTTAAATTACCAAATGCAGCACCAACACCAATNCCTGCGAAACCATGTTCTGTAATTGGCGTNTCATAAACTCTTTTATCACCAAATTCATCTAATAATCCTTGGGTTACTTTATAAGCACCTTGNTATTCAGCAACNTCTTCNCCCATAACAAAAACTTTTTTATTTAACCTCATCTCTTCTGCCATTGCATTTCTCAAAGCTTCTCTAACNGTTATATAACTAGAGTTNGGTTTTAAATTAATTTGGGTTTGTTCAACTTTCTCTACCTTAGGCATTTCCTTTTCTACATAGGGTTTATCACCAATGCTTTTAATATTAGCGTGTGGAGATTCGTTTGAATCTATCAAAACTGCAATTGGAGTATTAACTTTTATACCTTCAGAACCTTCNGNAACAAGCAAAGCACCTATTTTTCCATCGTCAACNGCTTCAACTTCCATTGTTGCTTTATCTGTTTCAATTTCAGCAATCAAATCACCTGAAGAAACTTTGTCTCCTTCTTTAACAAGCCACTTAGAGAGNGTNCCTTCTTCCATGGTAGGGCTTAGAGCAGGCATCAATATTTCTATAGACATTAAAACTCCGCTAATTTACTGTTATGTCTGTATATAATTCTTCAACTGATGGCTCGGGCGATTCCTGAGCAAATTTTGCAGCATCAGCGATAACAACTTTAATTTCTGAGTCAATATTTTTTATCTCGTCTTCATTTAAACCATTCTTTGCAAGAAGTTCTTTGATATTTTCAATAGGATCAGAATTTTTTCTTATTTTTTCAACTTCATCTCTTGTTCTATATTTAGCAGGGTCTGACATTGAGTGCCCTCTATATCTATAGGTTTTCATCTCTAAGATATAAGGACCTTTTCCAGATCTACAATAATCCATTGCCCTAATAGCAGAATCTCTTACAGCTATAACATCCATGCCATCAACTATCTCTGACTTGATACCATATGCATTTCCTCTATCAGATAAATTTTCTCCAGCTGATGACCTGTTCACGGAAGTTCCCATTCCATACTTATTATTCTCAATTACAAAAATTACAGGCAATTTCCAAAGAGAAGCGATATTATAAGATTCATAAACTTGACCTTGGTTTGCTGCGCCATCACCAAAATAAGTTATACAAACATTATTGGTCTCATTATATTTATGTGAAAAAGCAAGACCTGTACCTATAGGCACTTGGGCTGCAACAATGCCATGGCCTCCAAAAAAGCCTTTTTCACGACTGAACATATGCATAGAACCGCCCTTACCTTTGGAATACCCATCTTTTCGACCTGTCAATTCAGCCATTACACCCCTAGGATCCATATCACATGCTATCATATGCCCATGATCTCTATATGAAGTAACAATACTATCACCTTCAATTTGAGCAGATTGTATTCCTACAACAACAGCCTCTTGACCTATATATAAATGGCAAAAACCACCAATTTGTCCCATTCCATATAATTGACCAGCTTTTTCTTCAAATCTTCTTATTAAAAGCATTTTAGTATACATTTCTCTTANAAGATCCATGTCATAATTGTTTTTNGTTTTAGAAATATTTTTTTTTGGTGAAATATTGTTCATCTTTTACCNACTTACTAAAAAANTATAATTTTTAATTANCAATTATTTTGTTTTATTACTATNAAAAAAGTCAATCTTGCAAATCTAAAACTATTTGATCANATTCAATAAGACCTAAATTTCTATGAGCAATTTCAGAAACTAAATCTGNGTCTAAATTATTNTCTCTTAAAAGATTANTCTCTAGCAATATTTTATTTTTTTTTGCNGCTAATAGTGCATATTCTTCTTGAGAATTTNAGATTTGACTTTTAAGTTCAAAAATTTTCCATATTGACCTCTCTCCAAAAAAAATNTGTGACAGAAAGAATATAAAAATCAAAAAACTTATTAANTTCATCAAATGNGAGGTAGCCTTAAAGCTTGTTAATGTTTTATACATCAAAAAAACCCTTACCAAAATATTTAGCATCAGTGCCTAGTGTTTCTTCTATACGAAGAAGTTGATTATATTTTGCAGTTCTATCTGTCCTAGAAACAGAACCTGTTTTAATTTGACCTGCGTTNAAACCAACAGAAAGATCACTTATGAAAACATCTTCAGTTTCACCTGATCTATGAGATACAATGACACCGAAACGAGAATTTTTTGCTAATTCTATTGTCTCAATAGTTTCTGAGAGTGTGCCAATCTGATTTAATTTAATTAAAATAGAGTTTGCAGAATCATTTTTAATACCAGTTAATAATCTCTTTTTATTCGTAACAAAAAGATCATCACCAACTATTTGAACATTTTTACCAATAGTTTTTGTAAGTTCTTTAAAGCCATCCCAGTCATTCTCGTCAAATGGATCTTCAATAGAAACTACTGGAAATTTTTTACAAATATCATCCCAATATTTTACTAACTGGTCTGTATCAAGTTTTTTATTTTCACCTTTTAACTCATAAAATTTTCCATCATATAATTCACTTGCCGCAGCATCAATTGCAATATAAATTTCTTCACCTAATTTATATCCACTCTTTTCAATAGCATCTGAAATGTTTAAAAGTGCATCCTC
This sequence comes from SAR116 cluster bacterium, assembly GCA_002691185.1. Classification (GTDB taxonomy): domain Bacteria; phylum Pseudomonadota; class Alphaproteobacteria; order Puniceispirillales; family Marisalimonadaceae; genus Marisalimonas. Next base: position 17,768 of record NZHB01000012.1, read on the forward strand.
GAGGTTANTAAAATTTGGTGCAAAGCCACCNTCATCACCAACAGCGGTGGAAAAACCTTTATCNGATAATATTTTTTTTAAATTATGAAAAACTTCTGTCCCAGCTCTCAAAGCATCNGAGAAATTAGAAAAACCAATAGGCATAATCATACATTCTTGAAAATCCAACCCATTATTAGCGTGAGCACCTCCATTTATAATATTCATCATAGGAACCGGTAATGTATTAGACCTAATGCCACCTAAATATTGATATAAGGGAATTTTTAATGATGAAGTAGCGGCTCTAGCAACAGCCATTGAAAAACCTAACATGGCGTTTGCACCTAATTTACTTTTATTATTGGTGCCGTCTAATTCTATTAAATCACTNTCAATTTTGTTTTGTTCAAAAGGACTTCTTCCACAAAATGTATTTGAAATATCTATATTNACATTAGATACGGCATCATAAACACTCAAACCATTATATAAANTTAAATTCCTGTCCCTCAGTTCATATGCCTCGTATTCNCCNGTAGAAGCTCCTGAAGGTACTGCTGCTCTTCCAATAGAGCCGTCNGATAATGAAACGTCAACCTCTAATGTAGGGTTTCCTCTGCTATCAATTATCTGTCTTGCGTGAATATCTGAAATGTATACCATTTAATCTCCAACTAACTTATACTACACAATTTTAATTAATTTATCTAATTCTATTAATTTAGAAAGCAATCCAGAAAGTTCAGATATTTTTAACATATTAGGTCCATCNCTGGGNGCTTTATCAGGGTTTTCATGCACCTCAATAAANAAACCAGCTACCCCTATAGCAATAGCCGCTCGAGCTAAAATAGAAACAAACTCTCGCTGNCCACCTGATGTTAACCCCATCCCACCTGGTTGCTGAACAGAATGAGTAGCATCAAATATTACTGGATAACCAAATTCAGACATTTGAGGAATTGCGCGCATATCTGAAACCAAAGTGTTATAACCAAAAGATGTACCTCTTTCCGTAAGTAAAACATTACTGTTACCATGGTCTAATATTTTATTTAAAACATTTTTCATGTCCCAAGGTGCCAAAAACTGGCCTTTTTTGACATTAATTACTTTATTTGTTTCAGCAGCTGCATACAGTAAATCAGTTTGCCTACACAAAAAAGCGGGTATTTGAATTATATCNACAACTTGAGCCACATCTTTACATTGAAAAGATTCATGTACGTCTGTAATTAAAGGCAAATTGAAAGTTTTTTTTACGTCAGAAAGAATATTTAATCCTTTATCAATACCTACACCACGGTTTGANAATGAGCTTGATCTATTTGCTTTATCAAAGGAGGATTTATACACAAAATTAATATTATNTTTATTACAAATCTCATGTATTTTTCCAGCATGATCAATTGCATGATCTTTACTTTCAATGGCACAAGGGCCAGCAATTAAAAAAAAAGGANGTTTATTAGAGACATTAAAATTATTTATTTTAATAGTGTTTTGTTNCATTTATAAAATCCATNCGATTATAATAATCTTGATTGTTTTAAACTTGCTNTAATAAAAGATGAAAAAATAGGGTGAGGATNAAANGGTTTAGATTTTAATTCAGGATGAAATTGAACTCCAACAAACCAAGGGTGTTNAGGTATTTCTAAAATTTCTGGGAGAGAATTATCTGGAGACATTCCAGAAAAAACAAGGCCATGATCAAAAAAATTCGATGTAAGTTCATAATTAACTTCATATCTATGNCGATGTCTTTCTGAAATTAAGTCTTGATTGTAAATGGATTTAANAAAACTNCCATCAAGTAATTTACAATCATAAGCACCNAGTCTCATTGTACCTCCAAGGTNAGAAGTANAATTTCTTTTTTCTGTGCCTTTACTTGATTTCCATTCAGTCAAAAGTCCTACNAAAGGTANTTTCGTTTCTCCAAACTCAGTTGTTGAAGCTTCATGAAGTTTTAGAACGTTTCTTGCAAATTCTATAACNGCCAGCTGCATNCCAAAACATATACCTAAGAAAGGAATTTTTTTATTTCTTGCAAACTCAATTGCATTTATTTTTCCATTTGAGCCTCTTTGTCCAAAACCACCAGGAACAATAATACCGTTTATATCCTTTAAATAGTTTTGGATATCCATTTCTTTATCTTCTAAAGTTTCAGAATCAATCCATTTAATTTTAACTTTAACTTTATTAGAAATACCTCCATGATTAATTGCTTCTATTAAAGATTTATAAGCATCAATCATTGCAGTATATTTACCTACAACTCCAATGTTAATGAT
>NZHB01000013.1 GCA_002691185.1 SAR116 cluster bacterium
ATAACTGATTTTACATTATGAGTAGAGGGCAGCATTGTAATAATTATTTCTGCATTTTTAATTGTGTCTTCAATTGTTTTACCTGGAATTGCCCCTAAATCGGTTAAGGGTATCATTTTTGACTTTTCAATATCATATACGCTTAGATTTGTTCCTTTTTTAACAATATTTTGGGCCATGGGACCACCCATTGCTCCTAAACCTATAAAAGCTATCTTTTCTCCCATACGTCTCTCCATAAGCAAAACAAAAATTTATATTTTTACTATAGAAAAAAAAATTATAAAAAGAAAAGCATAGTTATNTTTTTATCATTAATTTGGNACGAGTTCCAATTTTTGATTTTTCAAAAGTAAGGTTGCCACCGTGTTGTTCAGCTATTGTTGCAACCAAGTTAGGCAATAAAGAAGTAACTGCCCGGTTTCATTCTGAAACAGATGTTCAAATTGGCTCTAAAGTCAAATTCTCTTTTGATTTAGAAAAAGTTTCATATTTTGATCTAAAAAATGGGCAAAGGATTAATTAATTTAATCTTATATTAAATTTTTGATGATAAGTGTGATAACTCTTTTAAGGGTAATTTTCAAAAATAGTATAAAATAATGGTCTTAAAATGAACAATAACATACCTGAAACAGCACAATTAATTCCAAGTGATTTCGTTATTGTAGGAGGAACTGGTCACCTTTCCGTTAGAAAGATATTACCAGCNTTATTTTGGAGATTCTTAGACAAACAAATTGATAATAAATCTAGAATTATATTGTGTGATAAAAATATAAAATCACGTGAAAAATTTTTGAAAACATTAGAAATTCATTGTTCAGATGCTATTTCAAAGGATAAAGATAATAAAGTTTGGNATGATTTTATAAGTATTATAAAATTTATAGAACTTGATGTGGTTAACAGTGAGGGGCATTTAGACCTACTTAATGTTGTAAAAGAAAAATTTAACCCCAACAGACCTATTATTTTCTATTTAGCTATAGCTTCAAATTTATTTGTAGATAGTTGTAACTTTTTAAGATATTCAGGGCTAAATGTTGAACAAAGTAGAATTGTAATAGAAAAGCCCATAGGCAAAAATNNAGCAACAGCAATTGAAATTAATAAAAAAATTTCTGAGGTATTTAAAGAAAACCAAATTTATAGAATTGATCATTACCTGGGAAAAGAAACGGTTCAGAATCTTATGGCTTTGAGATTTGCTAATACTTTTTTTGAAAACCAGTGGGACAATAAAAATATAGAAAATGTTCAAATTACAGTTTCTGAAACATCGGGAGTAGAAGAACGGATTGNGTATTATAATGAGTATGGTGCCATCAGAGATATGTTGCAAAACCATCTTTTGCAATTGATATGTTTGGTTGCAATGGAACCACCTTCTTATTATGAAGCTGATCAAATGAGAGATGAAAAATTAAGAGTGTTAAAGGCGCTTAAAACTCTTGAAAAAANTGAAATGCAAACAGGTCAGTATCGTAGTTTTTGTGATGAGTTAGGGGAGTNCTCAAGTACTGAAACTTTCGTAGCCCTTAAAGTTGCNATAAATAACTGGAGATGGTCTGGAGTTCCTTTTTATATAAGAACAGGTAAAAAATTAGCTAAAAGAGCTAGTGAGATAATTATTACTTTTAAAAATAAACCATATGACATTTTTGCTAATTTAAGTAACGAAAATAAAAATNTACCTAATAGATTAATAATAAGGGTACAACCCGATGAGGGATTGAAGCTTATGTTAACATCAAAAGCTCCGGGTCCTGGTGGCATGAGATTTTTTCCATCTGAGCTTAATCTTTCTTTTAGCGATACTTTTTCCGACCGACTACCAGACGCATATGAACGTTTGTTAATGGACGTTGTAAGAGGAAACCAGACTTTATTTATGAGATCAGATGAAGTTTTAGCAGCTTGGGATTATATTGACCCAATTGTTGAAATTGCAAAAACACAGGAGGCTCAATTATATAGGACTGGAACAATGGGGCCAGAAGATAAAATTTTACATCTAGATGGACAGAGTTGGATAGATCCAAAGGATTAATATGAGTATTATAAAGTTAATTACTGNAAAATTATCTTCTTCAATAGAAAAAAAGGGAACAGCTAGTTTTGTCGTGTCTGGAGGAACTAGTCCNATAAAAGTTTTTGACCAGCTTTCAAATGTGGATCTTCCTTGGTCAAAGGTACATATAACTTTGGTCGATGACAGGTTAGTTGAGCCTAAAAACCACAATAGTAATCAAAAATTAATATCAGAATNTTTTTTAAAGAATAAAGCAAAAACAGCTAGATTTTTCCCTTTAAGTGAGAACTTAATTTTTAAAAAAGATATTTTCAAATTACCATTTGATGTGACTTTACTTGGTATGGGTGAGGATGGACACTTTGCCTCATTATTCCCAANTATGATTGATAATTTTGATGCTTTAAATATTCAGGCTGATTTTAAAATTTTTAAAACCTCACCCCATGGAGAACCTTTTCTTCCAAGAATAACAATGAACCTTTCATTAATTTTAAATAGTGAAATTATTATTTTATTGGTTAAAGGAAAGACAAAATTAAAAGTTNTCAATGAAGCTTATAGTAATGAAAAATTACCTATTCATTATCTTTTAAATAATAAAAAAGAAAATTTATTTATTGAGAAATTAGATGAGTAAACTTCATAGTAGAATAATTGAAATAACAAATAGAATAAGAGAAAGAAGTTTTAATTCTAGGAATAAGTACCTAAGAAATATTAAATTAATGGAAGAAAACATCGATACTAATCGAGGTTCTATTTCTTGTTCAAATATGGCTCATGCCGCCGCCGCCGCTCCCTCAGGTGACAAAGAATCAATTCTAATGGATGCCAAACCTAATATTGGAATTGTTTCTTCTTATAATGATATGCTTTCAGCACATAAACCTCTAGAACATTTTCCNAAAGTTATTAAAGCTGCAGCTTCTCAATTTGGCGCTACTGCTCAGGTAGCAGGAATTGTTCCTGCTATGTGTGACGGGGTAACACAAGGAAGACCAGGAATGGAATTATCCTTAATGTCTAGAGATGTNATTGCTATGTCTACTGCAGTTTCATTAAGTCACGGAGTTTATGATGCAGCGTTATGCTTAGGTGTATGTGATAAAATTGTTCCTGGCCTTCTTATTGGATCTCTTTCATTTGGGCATTTACCAGTTATTTTTGTGCCAGCTGGACCAATGTCTACAGGTATTTCTAATGAAGAAAAAAACTTAGTTAGAAAAGCTTTTGCGAAAGGAGAAGCTACAAGAAATGAATTACTGAAAGCTGAAATCTCAGCTTATCATGGGGAGGGGACTTGTACGTTTTTTGGAACTGCTAATTCAAACCAAATGTTAATGGAAGTAATGGGGCTTCATATACCGGGCTCTGCATTTGTCCATCCTCATAGTGATTTAAGACATGCATATAACATTGTNGCAACGCAACAAGCTATTTCAATATCNAGAAAAGGAAATGATATTAGGCCTATTGGTAGAATAATTGACGAAAGAAGTTGTGTTAATGCAATTGTTGGCCTCCATGCTACCGGAGGTTCAACTAACCACACACTCCACCTGCCTGCNNTAGCTGCAGCAGCAGGAATTAAATTATTATGGGAAGATTTTTCAGATTTATCAGAAATTACTCCTTTATTAGCAAGGGTGTACCCAAATGGAAAAGCAGACGTTAACCAATTTCATGCTGCTGGAGGGATGAGTTTTATAATTGGAGAATTGTTGGATGCAGGGTTGTTAGATGGAACAGCTAAGACTGTGTGGGGAGAGAACCTTTTTGATTACGTTTCGGAGGCTACTCTTAAAAACTCTAAATTAATTTGGAATAAATCAAAATCAAAATCATTTGATAGTAGTATTTTAAGAAGTGTAAAAAATCCTCATNAAAAAAATGGTGGATTAAAAATGTTAAAAGGTAATCTTGGTAAGGCTGTAATTAAAATTTCAGCTGTTAGTGTAGATAACCAAATAATTAAAGCGCCTGCATTGGTTTTTGATAATCAACTTGATGTTAAAAAAGCTTATGATAAGGGTTTATTAAATAGGGATGTTATTATTGTAGTCCGTTTCCAAGGCCCCAAAGCTAATGGTATGCCAGAACTTCATGCGCTTACGCCAATATTGTCCAATATTCAAGATCTTGGATTTAAAGTTGGGTTACTAACGGATGGTAGAATGTCTGGTGCCTCAGGAAAGGTTCCTGCAGCAATTCATTTGNATCCTGAGACTTTGGATAATGGTGTAATTAGTCTAATTGAAGATGGTGATGAAATAGAAATTAATGCTATTTCAGGCACAATAAATCTCAATGAAAATTTTAGTGGTAGAGAATCAATTTTATCTGATAATAATAATACCCCTAGTAATTTTGGTAGAAATTTATTTTCACTACTTAGGCATAATGCTAGTAACGCAGAAAATGGTGCAGGTTTAGATTTAATTAACACCCATTAAAATATGATACAATTTAACTTGCGGAAGCTATAGCGGCATGAAGTAAAACATTTGTGCTTGAGTGAGCCCATTCGGGTTTTATCTCTTCTGCTTCATTATGACTTAATCCATCAACACAAGGACACATAACCATAGCAGAAGGAGCGACTGTATTAATCCAGCATGCGTCATGNCCNGCACCTGAGACTATATCTTTATAAGNATATCCAAACTTTTTTGCATTAGTTCTGAGATGATCTAAACANTCTTCANTAAACTCAACGGGATCAAAACCACCAATTTGTTCTATATTAATTTCAATATTATATTTTTTGCATATNTCATTAGCTGCTTTCTCTAACTCTTTTTCCATTTTATTGAGTTTACTTATGTCTGGTGACCTAATATCGACAGTAAATAATGTTTCACCTGCAATTACATTTCTGGAATTGGGNGAGACCTCAATATGACCAACACTACCTAGTGCGTTAGGTTGGTTTTGATTAGCTATATTGTTTACAGCTAAAATTATTTCTGACATAGCAAGAGATGTGTCTTTCCTTACATTCATTGGTGTAGTGCCGGTATGTTGTTCTTTACCGTTTAGNTTGAATTCCAACCATTTAAGGCCTTGTCCATGNGTTACTATTCCAATATCAATTCCTTCTGNTTCTAATANTGGGCCTTGTTCAATATGCAATTCGTAGTAGCAGTGGAATTTTTGTGNTCCAACAGGTTCTGATCCTTTCCATCCAATTTTATCAAGTTCATTTCCAAAAATATTTCCTTCTGCATCTTTTGCTGAGAGAAGGGTGTTAACATCATATATTCCAGCATATCCAGCTGATGCCATCATTGCCGGAGGAAAGCGGGAACCCTCTTCATTGGTCCAGTTTACAACAAGGATTGGGTGTTTTGTTTGAATATTTAAATCGTTTAGAGTTCTAACAATTTCTAATCCAGCNAAAACTCCAAGAACACCATCNTATTTNCCACCTGTAGGTTGCGTNTCTAAATGACTNCCTATAACAACAGGAAGTGCATTTTTATCTGTNCCTTCTCTTTTGAAGAACATTGATCCAAGTTCATCTACTTTCATNGTNANTCCTGNATCTTCAGACCANTTCTGNAATAATTTTCTAGNTTCTCCATCTTCNGNCGTAACAGTCTGCCTGTTATTACCTCCAGCAATGCCTGGNCCTATTTTAGCCATGGTCATTAAAGTATCCCAAAGTCTTTCNCTATTAATTGATATATTTGTTTCTTTGACCATTGTTAAATCCTTTATTTAGACAGTTAACTAGATTAATAAATAATGACATATTTAAATTAAATTAATTTAATAGGAATTTGAAGTGTTTACATTAGATAAGAGATTAGAAAATGATACTTTTCTCATAAAGGATCTTGAAAGTTTTCAAATTAGACTAATGGATGTAGAAGAAATTTTTTGGTTAGTTTTAATACCTAAAAAGCCTAATTTAATTGAATTAAGCGATTTAAATTTAACTGAAAGAAATCATCTAATGAATTTTTCTATAGAATTAGGTAANTCAATAAAATCTCTNTTAAATTACGATAAAATAAATATTGGAATGCTAGGAAATGTTGTGTCACAACTACATATTCATGTTGTATTTAGAAAAATAGATGATGTTGCNTGGCCGGGGCCAGTCTGGGGAAGAGAATATTCCAAGCTTGATAAAAAAACTAAAGAGTATAGGACAAAGTTAGTGAGTGATTTTTCTTTTTGATTNTTTATCAAAATATTTTNANANGAAANATTNTATTACTNANTTTTTATTTTTTGTCACAGAAATATTTATCTGATCNACAAGAATATACCATGCAAGGCTTAGAATAACGANAATGCCACCCATTATCATATAGATATTTGGTGTCTCATTAGTACCAAGCCAAACCCAAAATGGACCAAGAGAAGTTTCTAAAAGCATTAAAANTCCGATATTAGAAGCTNGNGTATANCTAGTTGCAAAAGTTAAGCATGCAAACGAAATTGGAAGAATTATTAGGCCAGATAAAGAAATAGCAATTAAGTCACCTTNAAAAAGTANATCTGGTGATACAATTAGTAATCCAACAATGCCATANCCAATTGAGCTAATTCCAGTAACNGTCATAGCAGGAATGTCAGGTTTNCTTCTTAGAAATACAAGACTTAAACCCAATGTCGCAGCAGCNCCCACACCGCATATTGTNCCAACAAAAACACTGCCTTGAGGAGCATTTAAAACATTTTCTCCATTTGCCACTGATATACCTACACCTATTAATGCAAAAAATGCAGTTACCCATGTAGAAAATGTTGTTTTTTCTTTAAGAATAAAAATTGAAAATATTGATGCAAAAATTGGAGATGTTGCAAGACAGAATAAAATTAATGAAACAGACGTTTCGGCGACACCATACGTAAAAAATATAGAACTAAATATTTGAGTTAATATAATTCCAAAACCAACNGGAGAGAAAATTGTTAGAAAGTTTTTTCTGTAAACTTTAAAAAAACTAGAAAATAAGATCAGCATTAATCCCATTTGAAAACCNCGCCAGGTTAACATAGACCAAGCGTCCATCTCAGACCATCTCATAAACAATGTATCAGGTGACAGAACNAATGCCCCNATAGTGGCAATTCCAATTCCCTTAAATAAATTTCCAGATAAAAAAGAGTACAATATTATTCCTGGAAACTATTATTTTGATTGTAAAAATTTATTAAAACTTTTACNACTTCNTGAGGATTTTCCTGTTGAACCCAATGCCCTGCATTTTGGATAATATATGTGCCCTTATANTTTGAACATAACTTTTGTTCCATAATATCCAATGCTCCTGGTTTTTGATATATNCCCCAATCCTTGGTGCCTGCTATAAAACAAGCNGGGACCTCAATCTTTTTATCTGAAAAAACTCTTAAGTCACTATTAATATAGTTTGAAGTCATACACCTATACCAATTCAGTGCAGGTTGAAAACTATTTTNTAAAAAACTATTGGTATAAACTTCAAGTTCTCTATCATTTAACCATTTATCATAGCAGTTATTTTTAGGGTGATGTGGCATAACGCTCTCAACCATATTTTTATTAAGTTTCATGATATAATATTCTGGCATTTTAGCTAAATTTTCAGCATCCCAAGCATTTAATTTATATGGTGCATTTTCTTCCCAGTCGGCACTTTTCATATGATAATATGCTCTTAAAAATCTATGTAATTCCTTTTTTTCTAGATGCATATCTTTGTTGGCTTCAACTGAAGAATAATACCATTGGTAGTGTTTTCTAGGAGGGTCTAATTTTTCTAACTCTTCGTGAATAGGATCTTTANATGTCAAACTAGTATTTATATTTGGTGTTCCAGCATATGGAGCACTCATCATAACTACAGACTTAAAAATGTCTGGTCTTATAAGAGCAGACACAGCAGCAACTGAGGATCCTGCATCATGTCCAACCAACAAATTAATTTTATCAATATTTAAAGAACTGAGAAGGCTTATTATATCAGTACTTAAATTTAATAATCGGTATTCAGAAATATCTGTATTAAATTCTTTTTTACCTCCTATCGTTAGACCATATCCTCTCATATCAGGAGCAATTACTCTGAATCCTTTTTTTGCTAATTCAGGTATAATTNTTCTCCAACTAAAGCTCAATTCTGGAAAACCATGCAGAAGTAAGGCCGTTGGATTCTTTGAGTTGTTCAAATTAGCTTCTAAATAATGCACATTTAGGCCATTTGATATTTCTGTNTNATGAGATTTTATAACTGGATCTAAAAGTTCGAGCATGTTTTATTTCAATTTGTTTTATATTTTTTAATTGTATTTAAATTTATATCAATCCCTAAACCTTTTCCTTTAGGTACATTTATCATACCATTCACTAGTTCAATGGGTGATGTAAGTAATTCTCTTCTAAACGGATGACTTGATTGATCATACTCTAAGATAGGTTCTCTGGNGAAGATTGAAAAATGAGTTACTGGAATTGATGCAATTACTTGAATNGAAGCAGCTTGAGCAATTGCAGAACCCCATACATGTGGGTTCACTTCAACCCCAAAACTATGAGCTAAGTTTATAATTTGTTTGGCTCCAGTTATACCACCACATGAACCAATGTCAGGTTGAGCAATATCAACGGCATTGCTTTCAAAGAGTGATTTAAATCCAAATAGTGTGTGCTCATTTTCACCACCTGCTATCGGTATATTTAATTTTGATTTTAGCTCAGAATATCCATTTATGTCTTCAGGAACCACTGGTTCTTCATACCATCTTAATCGATAATCTTCTAATTGTTTGCCTAGTAGTAGGGCTTCAGATCTTCCATAAGCATGATTGGTATCTATCATAAGAGTAACATTTTTATTTTTTAATACACTGTATATACTTTCCATACATTTAAGATCGTCTTCTATCCCAAAACCAAGTTTTACCTTCATATNATCGAAACCATTTTCATAATNAGATAAAGCTTCTTCTGCTAATCTATTAGCTTCACCTTTNCCTTTCAATCTGTAAAAACCAGTAGCGTAGGGTTTGATTTTATTTCTAAATGCACCTCCTAACAATTGATGGATTGGTTCATTNTAGTATTTACCAGCAATGTCCCAAAGAGCAATATCTACAGCACTAATAGCAGATATGACAGAACCTTTTCTTCCGTAATCCCTTGTCGTGCCATACATCTTGTGCCAAAGGACTTCTATATTTAATGGGCATTGTTCTAATAAAATAGGTTTTAGAGCATTTTCAATAACGGCTGCAGAAATTTCAGGAGGTTCTAAACCCTGACAAAACGCTTCACCCCAGCCAACGATACCNTCATTTGTTTTAATTTCAATAAGTGTTGCTGATCTTTCGTTAACCCAACCTTGAGAAAATGCAAAAGGTTTGTCTAGTTTTGACTTNATGACATGAACGGTAACATCAATTATCTTTATTTTCATTAAATGTCTCCAAAGTTCTGTTCGTTAAATAAATTTATTTTTCCTTAATTCTTCCTTTAAGCGTGATAGGTAGTTGACACAACATGAAAANTCCAACTAAAGGCGATAACACAAAAACTTTTATAAAAATCCAATCATCTGTTTCAAGGTTCCTCCATGTAATTTCATTCACAATTGTTAGAAACANAAAAAACAAACCCCATCTCAAACTTAATTTGTACCAAGTTTTATCATTTAAAAAAAATTGAGAACCAAAAAATTGTTTCATCATTGCTTTTCCATTTAAAATTCCAATTAATAAAACCGCACTAAAAAATCCATTAAAAATAGTTGGTTTAATTTTAACAAATGTTTCGTCATTAAATAAATAAGCAAACATCGTAATAAGACCAGACATAAAAATAGCAAAAATTTGAAATTTTGAAATACGCCTTTCAATAAGGTAGAATGTAATAATTACAAATAAGCTCAATATCAATGAAATTATTGCCGCTACTATTAAATTATAATATTGAGCGCTTATAAAAAAACCGGAAAGNGGAATGATTTCAAAAAAGAAAGCACTTAGNCTCATAAACATTTATCCTTTTATTTTCCTAAAAGTTTTTTTGTAAAACTAGGATTTTGACTATCTTCTCTTAACCAAATATTAAAAAAATGATTAATAAATTTTTTCTCATTNGTTTTAAACACCTCTTCACCTTCAAAATAAAGATAAGCTTGTTTGTTGATTTTTATACCTACAAAAACACTATTAACTTTAGTTTTCTTAAAAGTTTCATTAAATATNAGTCTAAGGTTGTTTAAATATTCTTCTTTAAATTCTGCCTGTTTCTTAAACTCATTAATTGTCTCATNAACTAATCTTTCTTTTTTTATAACTTTATTATATTTGAGAACTAGTACGAATTCATCATCATTAAATTCACCTGACTTTGTAATTAAAGTTGCATCATAAATATTCCAAATAAGAAAACTGTAGTTTGCTTGACCTACTATTTTGTACTCAGGTAGATGCTTCTTAATTATTTTTTTGGTTTCAGTATCAAAATATAATTTNGGTGTATCTGCAATTAAAATATTAATATTAAAAAAAAATAAAATAACTATTACTAAATGTCTTTTAAACATTTAGATTTACCATTGATTGAGATTCAGAGATCCAATGCTTTTCATAACATTGCCTCTTAAAAAAACTAAAGTTACTGAACCAATATTAATACCAAATTTACTTACATAAGCCCTATTAATTGCTAAATTTTCACTTTGTTTGTATATCCAATCATTAAAGTGAACTTTAATATTTGAACCTTTGATATTTAGATAAATATCATATGACCAGTTAAGTGTGTTACCAGAAATTGATCCAGAGGCTGTGCCTTCAATATCTTCAGCTTGACCCTCATATGTTATTTTATCTTCTTTAGTAAATTTCTTTATTTTCCAGATACGTTTGGCTTTCTCACCATCATCGTATAGAAAATCTTCATCTAGAGTTAACGTTTCATTAACAATTGTACCGGAAATATTTACTCTAAATTGTCTTTTTAAATTCCCAAATCTATCTTCAAAAATACCATAGGCAATTGTTTCACCTTCAAAAAAAGAAAATAAATCTAGTTTAGGAGTATTATTTTTAAATTGTTCCATTTCGATTTTACTACAAGCGCCTAAGGATATAAACAAGATAAAAATTAAAAAAATTTTTAATTTACATATTAAAGATTTAGAAAACAATCTTATCTCCATTCTGTTAGTACATATAAGAGTTAAATGAAAAAAATCAATTTATTGGTAGGATGTTGCAAATTTTTTATTTGAAGATAATTGAAAACAGTTTGCAAATAATTCGTAGGATTTAATTCTTGATTTTTCATTATGGCACCAAGTTAATATTGATATCTCATCTATATCATTTTCTTTAACTAATTTTTTAATTTTTTCACAAGTTTGTTCTACTTCTCCAACTAATGAGTTTTCATATAAAAACTTGTATTGTTCTTCCCAATTATGTTCAGAAATAATATTAAGTGCATTGTCAGGGTCGGTTATAGGTCCTATGTTTCCAAAATTTCTTCCTATTTTCCATGCGGCGCGCGACGAAAAAAGGTATTTAGCTTCTTCTTCTGTGTTAGCAGTTAAAGCCCATAGGCAGACATTTATATGAGGTTTTTTTAATAATTTGCTCGCTTTAAATTCTGATTTATATAAATCAATAGCATTTTTCATACCTTGACCATCAGTAATAAAATGGGCAAAACAGTATGGAAGTCCTAGATAAGCAGCAAGTTGTGCGCCATAATTTGATGTGCCTAACATCCAGATTTCTGGCAGAGTTTCAGTTAGTGGTTGTGCTATTAAATGCCGAAAAGGGTGCCCTTCTAATAACTTTTCATTTGAAACCCAAGCAATCAAATCTCTAACATTTCCAGGAAATTGCTCGCTGTCTTCTCTACTATTAGGATTTAATGCTAGAGCTGTTCTTCCATCTGAACCAGGAGCTCTTCCTAGACCTAAATCAATTCTATTAGGAGCAATAGCCTCCAACACTTTGAATTGTTCTGCCACCTTAAATGGAGCATAATGCGGTAACATAACGCCTGCGCTTCCTATCCTAATTTCTTTTGTCTTGGTTGCAATGGCTGCCATTAAAACTTCAGGAGCACTTCCTACTATAGTAGGGTGGTTATGATGTTCTGATAACCAAAATCTTTTATAACCCAGATCTTCTGCCTTGATAGCTAAATTTATGCTTTCTTGAATTGTAATATTTTGTGGCTTGCCTTCAACAGAAACAGATTGTTCAAGAATGGAAACATGCATTTAGTTAACCTCACTAACCAATTTTTATAATTTTATTTTATATGTCTTAGCTGCATTTTCATAAAATAGCTTATTCTTCTCATCCTCTGACATCTCATTAGCTATTATTTTAAAAGCATTCCAGAGAGAGCCATAACTACATGAACCTTTATCAACTGGAAAATTACTTTCAAACATACATTTATCAACGCCAAACATATTTAAAGTTTCGTATATCCAAGGCTTCCAAGTATCAGATAATTCAATAGAGCTTGGAGGTTTGTCATCTAAATGAAACTTTGCACCGTTAAGAGCCATTCCCAAACCACCTAATTTCACATTTATATTTGGTAAACGTGACAACCGCATCATTGCAGGTCTCCATTCTCTATGTGTTTGTGCGTGTTTTCCTTCATATTCCCCTATGTGTATTGGTCCACCTATATGATTTAATATTATATTTAAATCAGGTAAAGCTTTTGCTATTCGTTCCATCTCTAAAAGTTGTGTATGATAAATCCAAAAATCTAAGGACAAACCAGCATCCTGAAGACATTTAGCTCCTTCAATGAAATTTGGATGAAGCATTAATCCCAAATCTGATTTTACAGCACCGGATATTATTCTAGGATCTTTATGAGATGCTAAAAGCATTCTTATTCCTTTAAGGCGTCCTTCACTAACTTCAATTCCTTTTTCAATTACAGGTTTTAATTTATTACCATGAGTTAAGTCTAGTGAACCCACTATAGATGCATTAACTTTTACATTGTTATTTGGAATAAGATCACTTCTCTTACCTTCTTTTGTAGCAAATTCTATTTCTCGTAGGGTTTTATATTCTTCAGGACCTTCTTTTGAATATATTTTTGTATTAGAAGAACTCATAATATAGACAGTAGCTTTGATATTATGACCAGATGTATTAATGTCATTTAATAATTCTTCTACATAATACTTACCAAAGCCAACATCCCAAAGGTGATGATGTGGATCAATAATGGACAAATCTGGAAAAAGTGGCTGTTCTCTTTTTAAATTTAGCCAATCCTCATTAACCTCAAGATGTGGAGATTTTATTTTTTTCATAATACTAATAATTTTTTTTTAAAATTTTTTGTTTATCAACGTAAACTATTGCTGTTTAATACTTTAAGTGCAATTAATTTTTTACAATTATAGATTTTGTCTAAGGAGTAATTTTTAAATAATGAATATAGATTTTAATACAAAAAAAGATTTTAAAAACATAAAAGTTTCTCCAACAGCTGGAGCTCTAGGAGCACAGATAGAAAATATAAATTTATCTGAAAATCTTCCAGATAATATTATAAATGAAATTTATGACGCATTACTAACTTACCAGGTTATTTTTTTTAGAGACCAAAAATTTGAACCTAGCTCTCAAAAAGCATTTGCAGAAAGAATTGGGAAACCGATAGTTTATCCTTTTGTTAAAAGTCTCGAGGATTTTCCTGAGATAACTCCAATATTAAAAAAGGAGACTGATATTAATAATTTTGGTGGTATCTGGCATAGTGATACCACATATCAAGATAAACCTCCAATGGGTACAATGTTATATGGGATTGAAATTCCTGAATATGGAGGAGATACAGAGTGGTCTAACCAATACTTAGCATATGAAAGTTTATCAGAGGGTATGAAAAAATTTTTAGATACATTAGAAGCCNTCAACATATCAGGCAAANCTAGAGTTGCAAANACACGATCAGATATAATGAAACATGCTTCTGTTGGACTAAAAGGAGATGAATTAAAGGCCATTCACCCTGTAGTAAGAACTCATCCGGAAACAAAAAGAAAATCTCTATATGTAAACGAAGCACACACTACAAACTTTGTTGGTATGACGGAAGAGGAGAGTGTTCCCATACTGGAATTTCTATTTAAGCACCAAATCAAGTCTGAGTTTACCTGTAGATTCAGATGGGAGCCAGGATCAGTAGCAATTTGGGATAATAGATGTACAATGCATAATCCAATTAATGATTATCATGGTCAAAAAAGGTTAATGCATAGAATTACTTTTGCTGGCGATAAGCCTGCTTAGTATTAATTAGGGAGTTACATATGTCACAAACGGATTGTTTCCACAATATTGATGATCTNGAAACTGGAATAAAAAGAGTATTAGGGGAGGGTATATCAACAAGAATTTTTTGTGGTGAGCAGGCAATGCTTTCCGTAGTAACCATTGAAGCAAATGCAAAGGGAAAAATTCANTCTCATCCAGAAGAACAATGGGGTTTTTTGATAGAAGGGTCTGGTATAAGAATTCAAGGGAATGAAAAAATCCCCATTAAAAAAGGTGATTTTTGGCAAACCCCCGGAGGAGTTGAGCATGGAATTATTGGTGGTCCAAATGGAGCTAAAGTTTTAGATATTTTTAGTCCTCCAAGGGATGAGTATAAAAAAGCTGGATCAGGCTTTGGAAGTTAATCTTTAAGAGTAAATCATGATAAAAATTGATTATTACATGAGTCATGGAAGTCCTTGGACTTTCCTGGGCCATAATCGTTTAGGAACCATTGTAGAAAGATATGATGCCAAATTGAATATATTACCAGTTAATTATGGAGACATATTTCCAATTTCTGGTGGTCTTCCGGTTACTAAAAGGCCACCACAAAGACAGAAAATGAGGTTACAAGAGTTGGAGAGGTGGAGCAAATTTCTTAAAATTAAATTGATACCTCAACCAAAGTTTTTCCCTTCAAAATCTCAGTTACCTTCTTTGGTTATTATTGCTTCAAAATTAAAAAATACCAAAAAGGAATTTATTTTAGCCAATTTTATTATGAATGCCTTGTGGGTTGAAGAATTAGATGTTGATGACGAAAAAATCTTGTCTGTTTTAATTTCAAAAACTGGCCTGGATCCTGATCAAATTATTTCATTTGCCAAGGGGACTGAATGTCGAGAAATGTTTGATCTTTATACTAAAAATGCTATTAAAAATGACGTTTTTGGTGCACCAACCTTTATAATAGAAGATCAAATTTACTGGGGACAAGATAGATTAGATTTTGTTGAGAGACATTTAAAAGAATTAACAAAGACTCAATAGTTA
The DNA here is from genome assembly GCA_002691185.1 of SAR116 cluster bacterium. Taxonomy (GTDB): domain Bacteria; phylum Pseudomonadota; class Alphaproteobacteria; order Puniceispirillales; family Marisalimonadaceae; genus Marisalimonas. The sequence continues at coordinate 15,347 of NZHB01000013.1, forward strand.
TTGTCTTATTGGAAATCAGGAAGTATTATTCCAAAAAAAAGGAAAGTTTATGGACACTCAAATACAAGTTGATAATAAAAATATAGTAAATCTAAAATCTAGCAAATCGGCTAAACCTAAATTTAATTGGGAAGATCCTTTATTGTTAGAGTCTTTGTTTTCTGAAGAAGAAAAACTTATAAAATCTACAGCACATGACTATGCTCAATCTAAGTTAATGCCGAGAGTAGAAGAGGCTTTTTTAGATGAAAAAACAGATAAAGATATTTTTAAGGAAATGGGACAACTTGGTTTATTAGGTCTAACAATTCCAGAAAAATATGGATGTGCTGGTGCATCGTATGTATCATATGGACTTGTGGCCCGAGAAGTTGAGAGGGTAGACTCAGGTTACAGGTCAATGATGTCAGTTCAATCCTCATTAGTAATGCATCCTATTTATGCATATGGATCAGAAGAACAGAGATTAAAATATTTACCTAAGTTAGCTTCGGGTGAATTGATTGGATGTTTTGGTTTAACAGAGCCTGATGCAGGTTCTGATCCTAGTTCTATGAAAACAACTGCAACTAAGGTTGATGGTGGTTATTCTTTGTCTGGTTCTAAAATGTGGATATCTAATTCTCCTATAGCAGATGTATTTGTTGTTTGGGCAAAATCAAGAGAGCATGATGACGCGATCAAAGGTTTTATTCTTGAAAAGGGGATGAAAGGATTAAGTGCTCCAAAAATTAATGGGAAGTTGTCATTACGTGCATCAATCACTGGTGAGATAGTGATGGATAAAGTTTTTGTCCCTGATGAAAACCTTATGCCAAACGTCTCTGGGTTAAAGGGACCATTCGGTTGTTTAAATAGAGCTAGATATGGGATAGCCTGGGGTGTAATGGGCGCTGCAGAGGATTGCTGGTTCAGAGCTCGTCAGTACACCTTAGACAGAAAACAATTTGGAAAGCCACTTGCAGCCACGCAACTTATTCAAAAAAAATTAGCTGATATGCAAACTGAAATCACGTTGGGACTGAGTGCAGCACTTCAAGTTGGACGTTTGTTTGATCAAGGAAACCTTGCACCAGAGTCTATATCTCTAATTAAAAGAAATAATTGTGGAAAGGCACTTGATATAGCTAGATTATCAAGAGATATGCACGGGGGCAATGGTATTCATGCAGAATATCAAGTAATGAGGCATCTTATGAACCTTGAAACTGTTAATACGTATGAAGGTACTCACGATGTCCACGCTTTAATATTAGGAAGAGCGCAAACTGGAATTCAAGCCTTCTTCTAATTTCAAAGTATTATCAATGATAATGGAATTTTATGCTTAATAGTATTTTTACTATTTTATCATTTCAGTTAATTGGTGAATTTATTCAAAAATTTACTGAAATTAGTATACCTGGACCTGTTATTGGGCTGATACTTTTGTTAGGTGTTTTATTAATTAGAGCTAAATATTTCAAAGAACACCATAGTATTGAGAATAATCTTGTTGACTTTAGTGAAAGATTTTTAACTTACCTTCCGCTACTATTTATACCCGTTGGTGTTGGGGTTGTAATGCATTTATCTTTATTAGAAGAAAATCTAATTTCTGTTATTAGCATAATAGTTTTAGGTACTTTGCTTACTTTGGCATTAACTGGATTTATCATGGAAAAACTTTTAAAAAATGATAATCCAAAATGATTGATCAAGAGAAATTATATAATATATGGGTTTACCTTCAAGCCGAGCCTTTGTTTTGGCTAACTTTAACCATAGGGTCATACGTAATTTCTGATTTAATTTATAAAAAATCTAATTTGTTTCCTTTATTCAATCCAGTTGCAATTAGCGTATTAATAGTCAGTTTTATTTTGATAACATTTGATATTAAGTATGAGCGTTACTTTGATGGAGCAAAGTTTATTCATTTTCTTCTTGGACCCGTTACGGTTGCCTTGGCAATACCCATTTATAAAAAATGGCATCTAATCATTTTGAATAGCAAGGCTATACTTATATCACTCATAATTGGTTCATTTTTTGCCATTTTAATTACATATATTCTATCATTACAATTTAAAATACAAGAAGAGCTCATATTAAGTTTGTTACCTAGAAATGTTACGGCGCCAATTGCAATGGGCATTTCTGAAATTATTGGAGGTATTCCTTCTTTAACAGCAATTATTACAATTATTACTGGGATAATAGGAGCTTCATTAGGAATTTTTGTTTTTGACGTAATGAAATTAAAAAAAATGGAAGCAAGGGGTTTTAGTTTAGGTCTTGTAAGTCATGGAATAGGTACCGCTAGAGCAATGAGTAAAGATAAAAATGCTGGTGTATTTGCAGCTGTAGGTATGGGTTTAAGTGGCTTAACAACATCAATTTTAGTTCCACTTTTTTTAAAAATAGTAATGTGAATCAATATTTATATTAAAAATTTGTATAGATTTTTGAAAAAAGCTTTAAAATTTTCATATGAATTTAAATCTGATTTTGCATATATTTAAAACATTTTAAACTTGGGTGTTCATTTTTTTGTAAAGTAGTTGTTTTATAGGAAATAAAACAGTTAACATACAATATTATTAAATATAAGGGGTTTCAAATTGTCCCAAGTGAAACGAAAATTAGCGACAATTCTTGCGACAGATTGTGTTGGTTTTAGTAAGCATATGGAAAAACAAGAAGAAAAAACTCTTGAGAGTTTAAAAGCTTGTCGTGAAATCATAGATCCGTTAATTTCAAAATATTCTGGAAGGATATTTCATACTGCAGGCGATTCAGTGATTGCAGAATTTGACAGTCCTGTTGGGAGCGCTAATGCAGCAATTGAATTTCAGAACGCTATAAAAGATAGAAACAAAAATGAAGAAGTTAACCCAAAACTTTCATGGCGAGTTGGCATCCATCTAGATGACATTATTATAGAAGGTGATAATATTTATGGAAATGGTGTCAATATTGCTGCTAGATTAGAAAGTCAGTCTCCAGTTGGTGAAATTTTAATATCTGACGTAGTTAACCAACAAATTAATAAAAAAATTGAACAAAAGATACATTCATTAGGAAAAATTGAATTAAAAAATATTTCTAGTGACTTTGAAGTTTTTTCTATTTTAGGTGATGGTAAAAATAAAATATCTAAAAAAACAAGCCCATCTGTGAATAAAAAACCCAAGTTTGCGATTTTGCCATTTGTAAATACCAGTAAAGACGAAGATAGTGGTTTTTTAGTTGATGGAATAGTTGAAGATCTAATTACCGAATTTTCAATGATGCGAGAATTTGATATTCTTTCCAGACAAACGAGTGTTAATTTTAAAGATGAAAATCAAGATATAAAAGAATTTTCCAAAAAATTTGATTTAGATTTTATTGTTACTGGCGGTATTAGAGCATCTGGTAAAAGAGTTAGAATAAATATTGAATTAAGTGATGCTAATGACGAAAGCATTATTTGGAGTAATAAATATGATAGAGTCCTTGAAGATATTTTTGACCTTCAAGATGAAATAGTTAGAAAAATATCGATTGCTTTACTTGGCGAGATTGAGATTAGTTCATTGCAACGTTCCAAAAGAAAGCCTACAGAAAATATAAGTTCATATGAGTATTTGCTAAGAGGTAAAGAAAATCACCACAAATTTACTAAAGAAGCAAATCAAGAAGCTTTACAAAACTTTGACAAAGCCATAGAAGCAGATGCTGGAAACGCTCAAGCTTATGCATGGAAAGTTTGTACTTTAGGCCAAGCAATGTTCAGAGGATTTTCTGACCGTAAAATGGAAGATATTTTTGCTGATGCAAAACAAAATATAGATAAAGCTTTAGAGTTAAACGAAAATGATTTTGAATGTCATAGAATGTTGTCAGCTGTTTATTTAAGTAATCATGACTACCTACTAGCCGAAGATCATGGAAGAAAAGCATTCAAT
>NZHB01000014.1 GCA_002691185.1 SAR116 cluster bacterium
CTCTATCACCAACCGCAATTAATTTATCAGCAGCTGTTTGTTTAGCTTGGGCAAATAAACTTTGTTTTTTATCAACAGAACTTGAGGTAGATCCTGAGGTAGATCCACTGCTGGAGGATGTTGCAGCTGTACCACTAACAACCTTTTGAGAGGCTGTTTCACATGCTGAAAGCAAAAGAAAACACGAAATAGTTGATAATACAATTAATTTATTTTTCATTAGATTTACCTATTATATATCCTTTTTTTATAATTTTACTAAAAAGCCTAGACACTGGCTTTTCTTTTTGTTCACAAAATTTAGTTTCTGTAATGAAATTGTCCTTAACAGCAAATTCACTTAAATAAATTTCTTCGTTATTTTGAGATTTAAGTTTGTAATGAAGAATACCATTCAATATTTTTTTACCTGATATATAAAAATTAATATCAAGATTATCTTTTTTATAAATTTTGGTATCTAATTTAAATTCGGCCATAATACTCCAACACTAGAAATTATACCATTTTTTTTACAAGGGAGCGGCCACCTTTATGAACTACATATTAAATTTATTTTCATGTCTATATTTTTGTTTCACGATTCGTGAAATAAAAAGTTTGTGTTTTATAAAAAATTAAACCTATTTTTAAAGGTGGGTTCAGGTTATATCCAACTAGCAAATCTGGGCTCACTTTCATTTAATGAAGTTATTGCTTTCTTAAACTTAACGAATTAACTAAAATTTGTTTTTTTCAGATATTTACTATCTTATAGTTAACCAACTAAATTAGGAGATTTAGTTGATGGAAAAAATGGAATATTTTCTTGAAGATAATTTTCTAAAGGTTTGGCACCATTTCTTATCTTTTGAAATAGAAAGATCAAAAGCTGCGGTAAAATTATGGGGTAGTGCTAATGGGTATTTAGTATTTCAAGTTATTTGTTGGCATCATGTTTTAGTTATAACATTTCTCAGTGAACCCAAGCTGAGAAGCGAGGCTGTTAAATTGTGGTTCAAAATATCTAAAGCTGAGTTAGAATCATCAACTGTTTTAACATATAGTCTGATATCAGAGCTCACATCACTTAGTATAGAAACTGTCAGAAGACAGGTAAAAAAATTAGAAGAAAATAATTGGGTTTCCTACTCTAAGAAAAAAGGTGTGATATTAAATTCAAGTGANAAAAATATNGAATATTTAGTNCATACATTTAATAAAAATGAAGTTAAAAATTTAGGACGTTTTATGGACGTTATTTGTAAAGAACTAAAAAATCAAAAATTAATATAGAGGATTTTCATTTGAATATTGAAAATAAAGTTGTTGTTGTCACTGGAGGGGCAAGAGGTATTGGTCTTGCGCTTGCAAAAAGATTTTTATTAGAAGAAGCAAAGACAATCATTTTAGTTGATTTAAATTTTGATTNAGAATTAAATAATAATGAGTTTATTTGTAAAAAATGTGATGTAACTAATGAAAATAGCATCAACTTATTGATTGATGAAATAAACTATAAATACGGTTTGATAGATATTTTTTGTTCTAATGCAGGGATTTTATCTCTCGGTGATGAACAGGCATCAGTTGAAGATTGGAGCAGAAACTGGAATTTACATGTTATGTCTCATGCGCTTGCTGCAAAAAAACTAATACCAGACATGTTAAAACGTGGNANTGGTTATTTTGTAAATACAGCNTCAGCCGCAGGNTTNNTNAGTCATATAGACTCTATAACTTATTCTACAACTAAGCATGCNGCTATAGGTTTGGCNGAATGGCTNGCAATTTCATATGGTAAAAAAGGTATTGGNGTNTCAGTNCTNTGCCCACAAGCTGTNGAAACTGATATGACNAANGGAAGAGAAAACGAGGTTTCNGCTTTAGATGGTATGATGAAGCCNGAAGAAGTNGCCATAGAAGTTATTNAAGCAATTAAAAATGAAGATTTCCTAATTTCACCNCATGATCAAGTTATAGGTTACTTTCAAAANAAAGCTAATAATTACTCTAGGTGGATCGGAGGGATGCAAAAATTAAAAGAGAGGCTTAATAAGGACTAACTTTTAAATAGCATCCGCAATGGCTGAACCACAAGATGAGGTAGTAGCTTTGCCACCTAGATCACCTGTTCTATATTCCTCTTTTTCTAAAACTTCTTCTATAGCTCTTACAATNTTATCAGATGCATTTTTATGTCCGAGNTGTTCAAGCATCATTGCNCCTGCCCATATTTGACCAATTGGATTTGCAATACCTTTCCCNGCAATATCAGGNGCAGATCCNTGTACTGGCTCAAANAATGAAGGAAAGTTTTTTTCTGGNTTTATATTNCCAGANGGCGCTATNCCTATNGTTCCTGTNCAAGCTGGACCTAAATCAGATAAAATATCTCCAAATAAATTGGAAGCTACAACAACATTGAATTTTTCAGGATTAAGTACGAAATGTGCACAAAGGATATCAATATGGTATTTATCCCATTTAATCTCTGGGTATGTTTTAGCCATTGATTCAACTCTTTCATCCCAGTAAGGCATTGTTATTGAGATACCATTTGATTTTGTAGCTGATGTTAAATGTTTTTTTTCTGTCTTTTGAGCTAACTCAAAAGCAAATTTTAAAACCCTGTCAACTCCAACTCTAGACATCACAGTTTCTTGCATTACAATTTCTCTATCTGTGTCAGAAAACATTTTGCCGCCGATTGAAGAGTATTCACCNTCAGTATTCTCTCTAATAATATAAAAATTAATATCTCCTGGTTTTTTGTTAGCAAGTGGAGAAGGAACTCCAGGCATTAGTTTTACAGGTCTTAAGTTAATATACTGATCAAACTCTCTTCTAAATTTTAACAACGATCCCCAAAGAGATACATAATCAGGAATTTTTTCTGGCCAGCCAACAGCTCCAAAAAATAATGCGTCATGTGAACCAATTTGACTTTTCCAATCATCTGGCATCATTTGACCGTGTTTAGAATAGTACTCGTATGAGCTAAAATCAAAATGATCGAGTTGTAGGTTTATTCCATATTTATTTGAAACTACCTCTAATACTTTTAATGCCTCAGGTACAACTTCANTTCCGATACCATCTCCAGGTATAACAGCAATGTTATATTTATTTTTACTCATTTAAATTCCTTATTAATTGGATAATGGCGTCCAGGGAGCTGCCGTCATTAATTTGTTTTCTTGAGTCAGTACAAGTGGTCTAAACTCACTTGCGAATTTTATAAAATCTTCATCTGCATAAATTTTTTTCCATAACTCTCTTCTTGAATTATCGTCTTCAAATTGCCAAACGTGAATGATTTGGTTAAGTGCACCTACGTCGCCAATATAATATCTTACAATATTCTTTTTATATTTCTTTAAAGCAGGCCAGCCTAATTCTTGGTAAACTTGAATGGCTTTAGAAAGTTTTCCTACATGAAGAGTGTATGTCCTTAATTCAAAAATATTCAAAGTAATCTCCAAAATAAAATCATATGTGATATTCATAATGTATGATTGAGTTTTAATCTATTTTTAATTAATAATTATTATTAACAAATTGTAAGGATGTTTTATGGATATATTAGAGATCAAAGATTTGGAATATTTAGCTCAAAAAAGAGTTCCTAAAATGTTTTTTGACTATGTTAATTCAGGATCTTGGACAGAAACAACTTATAATGAAAATGTTTCTGATTTTCAAAAAATTAAACTTAGGCAAAGAGTTGCAATTGATATGTCTAACAGGACACTTGAGACCAAGATGGTAGATCAAAAAGTTTCAATGCCTGTAGCTATTGCCCCAACTGGATTGACAGGAATGCAAAGGGCAGATGGTGAAATTTTAGCTGCGCAGGCTGCAGAAGAATTTGGTATTCCATATACTTTGTCAACTATGAGTGTTTGTTCTATTGAAGCTGTAGCAGAAAAAACAAAAAAACCGTTTTGGTTTCAGTTATACGTGATGAAAGATAAAAAATTTATGGAACGCCTTATAGATAGAGCTAAGGAAGCTAAATGTAGTGCTCTTGTTTTAACGTTAGATTTACAACTTCTGGGACAAAGACATAAAGATATTAGGAATGGATTATCAACTCCACCAAAACTAATTCCAAAACATGTTTATCAAGTATTATCAAGGCCTATGTGGTGCCTAAGGATGTTGACAACAAAAAATCATTTTTTTGGAAATATTGTAGGTCACGTTGATGGAATAAATGACATTAGGTCTCTGGGATCTTGGATAGGTACTCAATTTGATCAAAAACTTGATTGGAAGGAAGTTGATTGGATAAGAAAGAGATGGGGTGGAAAGTTAATTATCAAAGGAATACTTGATCCGGAGGATGCTTTATTAGCGTCTAAGACTGGCGCTGATGCAATTATCGTCTCTAATCATGGAGGAAGACAACTTGATGGTGCTTCCTCAACTATTAACATTTTGCCTGAGATTGTTGATAAAGTAGGAAAGTTAGTTGAAGTTCATTTAGATGGAGGTATCAGATCAGGGCAGGATGTAGTCAAGGCGATGTGTTTAGGTGCAAAGGGCACTTACATTGGAAGAGCCTTTTTGTACGGTTTGGGCGCTCTTGGTAAAGAGGGTGTTACCAAGTCTTTAGAAATCATTAAAAATGAAGCCGATATGACTATGGCCTTATGTGGAAGAAGGGATGTTCATGATTTAAATTTAGACAATATATATTCTAAATCATAATTTAGAGAATATTGTTTTAGCTGCATCACTCATTTCTTTTATACATATTAATGCCGTAGGTAACTGAACTGAGTTACTTAAAAATGCATGCATCTGTCCAGGAAATAAACGATAGTGAACTTCATTGCCAAAAGATAATAACCTTCTTCTATAAGCATCTCCTTCGTCTACCAACGGATCAAGACCAGCTCCATAAATATAAGCAGGTGGTAGGTTAGATAAATCAGGTGTTAGAATTGGTGATGCCCGCCAATCAACTTGTTCTTCAAAAGAATTTAAATAATGATCTGCAAAATATTTAATTGAATCTTTATTAAGTATCATTCCTTTAAGATCTATATCCATTGATTTTCTGCACATTGTTAAATCCACCCATGGATAAACTAATATTTGACCATGGACTTTTGGGATTAATTTATCCCTAGACATTATGGCACCAACTGTCGCNAGTGCCCCACCAGCACTGTCCCCACATAGAATAACTTTTTCTTTATCTATGTTTAGATTATCTGCATCTTTTATGATCTCTGTAATAGAATCCTTCATATCAATGATAGGTGCAGGAAATTTATTTTCAGGAGCGAGTTTGTAATCAACAGCAATTATAGTAGCTTCTGATTCTTTGCAGAGGTGTCTACATACAAGGTCATGACTTTCTAAGTCACCCATTACAAATCCGCCGCCATGAAAATATATTATTAAGGGATCCTTTTTGTTAGAATTTTTTAATGGATTATTAGAATATTTTCTAACCTTGATAGGACCAAGAGTTCCATCTAAAAATAAGTCTTCTACTTGTTCAATTTGAACTCTTAATTCAATTGGTGTTTCTGCCATTTTTGCTCTTAGTTCTCTTAGTTCTTGAGGACTAAAACTTTCAAGTGGTGGAGCGTTATTTTTTAGACGTTCATCAATTAATGCTTGTGTGTCTTTATCAATTTGCATCTGCGGATCCCTAAAAATGGCTTTTCATAAACTATATAATCAAAAATGAAGAGAAATAACAATATGTAACAAATATTAGTTATAAAAATGAAAATTTTTCAACAATAAAAATTAGCCACGGCTAACTTTATTAGTTTGTTGACGTTATATATGGTATATGCAATATAAGTTGAAAATCCATTTTTAGAAGTTTGTATGAGCCAGATAAGTTCCAATATAGTAGTTACTCCTTTTGCGTTAAAATACCAGCAGATGCTGAGTTATTTATTCCTAATTATTGCAGCTTTTCTTTTTTTTAATATAGATAACGATACTTGGATAATTATTAAATCAGCTATTGCTGATGCATATATTAATGTCACAAGTTTTGTGGCTGGGACGCTTTTAATTTTTTTCTTTTTAGAAAATTTTTTTAATATTGACCTTAATAGATTACTTCATAATAAGCCAAAATTAGAGATTTTAGTTAGTTCTGGCTTAGGTGCTCTTCCGGGCTGTGGGGGAGCAATTATTGTTTTAACACAATATTCAAGAGGTAAAATATCATTTGGATCTGTAGTTGCCACACTGACAGCAACTATGGGAGACGCTGCATTTTTATTAATAGCTAAAGATCCTAAAATTGGTTTTTTAATAATGATAATTGGCTTTTTTGTAGGTTTTATTTCAGGAGTTTTAGTAAATAAAATTCATGGTAAAAGTTTTATGAAGATGAATGGTTGTGATATCATTAGATTAAATTGTAAAACCTCAGATTATAAAGCTTCAAAAACATTAGATATTTTTTGGATAATACTTTTAATTCCCGGAATTATTCTTGGCGTTTTATCAGCATTTCAAATTAATTTAGAAGAGTATTTTGTTAATAATATAATTGAAGACCCTATAACTTTCTTCGGTTTTTTAGCAGGAACTTTATGTTTAATTATGTGGATTATACCACTTATCAGTGGTTTAAAGTACAGTCCATCAAAACCAGATCAACCTATTTTAAGAAGGACAGTTGCAGATACTAATTTCATAACAACTTGGGTAGTTTTAGCATTTTTAACTTATGAATTAACTGTTCATTTAGGTAATATAAATTTAGAAACTATGTTTCAATCCTATTACATTTTGATACCGCTAATAGGAGTCCTAATTGGTTTTTTACCAGGTTGTGGTCCACAAATTTTAGTAACCACACTATATTTGAATGGAATAATACCATTAGCTGCTCAAATAGGAAACGCAATATCCAATGACGGTGATGCTTTATTTCCAGCCATAGCCCTACATCCAAAAGCTGCTTTGATAGCTACTATATATTCTGGTGTTCCAGCAATAATTGTAAGTTATGCATATTTCTTTTCTTTTGAATTCTAAAATAGCAAATTTTCGTGAACGTGCTCATTGTGTCTTTGAAGATGTTCATATATTGTAAATAAAAAAGAATAGAAAAATATGAATTTTAAACCAGCCAATATTCCAAGTAATGATGATCAACGGGTAAAAGCCGTTCAGAGAACAGGTGTTTTAGATACTAATTCAACAGAACTTTATGAAATATATTGTTTTTTAGCTAAGGAAATTACTGGATGTCCAGTTAGTTGGACTGGAGTAATTGACTCTGAGCGCCAGTTTATGTTGGCTAGNGATGGTTTTCCTGAGGATGTTCCAATGGAAATGCCAAGGAATCAAACACTTTGTCAATTTGCTTTAGAAAAAACTAAACCTCTTCTGATCAATGATATGACGAAAGACAAAAGGTTCATGTTTCATCCTGCTGTACAAGATTTTGGTGTAAAATTTTATGCTGCGTTTCCTATTGTGACTTCTGATGGTTATATTTTAGGAACCTTATGTGTAAGTGATAATAAAGTAAGAAGATTGTCTTCTCATAAAATTAAGCTTTTAAGTGATCTGGCCGCAAAACTAGCTTACCAACTTGAAGTACAAGTTAATCAAAGAAAAAGTACGGCTGAGACCACTATTGATATTATGAGCAAGTTAAAATCAAATTTTGCAGATATAAGTTTTGATGATGCTATCATTATTCTAAAATTCTTAATTAATAATGTCATTACAAGTGAAGAAAAACAAAAAATGATAGATCTNGGTATTGCAATAAAAAAAGAGAATAATATTGAAATCTCAAAATATGGAAGAAAAGTTCAAGATGAACTAAATCTTAGCGTTGGTATACTTAAGAGAATGAAGAATCTATCAGATAATGATGATGAATTAATGAATATGTTGGATAAGATATAAAGTATAATGTTTGGAAAAATTTTAAATTTTAAATTTTCATCTGTAAGTGAAGCAAAACTAGCCGCTTCATTTTGTTCAGAAAAATTTGGCTCGAAAATTTCTGAATTTAATATTATTGGTTTAAATATTTTTATAAGTCAGTCTGGAGACCTAAATGTTTCAATTAAATTTGGAAATCCAGAGTCATTAAAAAAATTTGAAAGTCGTTACATTGACATTATAGCGGATCTGAAAGGAAGTCTGGTTTTTAAAGAAAATAACTTTGTGGGTGTTTGTACTTTTACATATGAAAAAGAAGCTGCAAGCACTGAGATGTAAAATTTATAGTGACTGGGTAGATGATAGACGCTAAAGAAACTTTTAATGGATCTTGGCCTTTTAAACCAAATTTTTTTACAGGTAATGGTTTTTCGCAGCATTTCATTGATGAAGGCCCAAGAGATGCTCCTCCTATAATATTGCTACATGGAGAGCCTACTTGGGGATATATTTATAGAAAATTTATTCCTGCTTTGTCTAAAGAAAACCGTGTCATTGTCCCGGACCATATGGGTTTTGGAAAATCTGAAACACCTCAAGACAAAGAATATACACTTAAGACACACGTAGAAAATCTCACTAATGTAATCGAATTTTTAGGTTTAAAAAATATAACATTTGTTGGTCAAGATTGGGGAGGACCAATAATAGGCGCATATTCAATCAGAAATATTAAAAATGTTAAGAGTTACTTTTTGATTAATACACTTTTTGGATATAGCAGAGAAGAAAGACCGAGAAGTTTATCACCATGGTTTAAATGGATAAAAAAACATTACGATGACAAAACTCTTGACGGTATTCTTGGTGAACTAGGATCAACTGTTTTATCTGTAATGAAGATCCCAAACTTTACCAATAGTAAAATAATAGATGATGATTGGATTAATGCTTATTCTTCACAATTTCCAGATCGAGCAAGTTGTAAAGGGGCTATAAATTTCCCATTAGATGCTCTTTTAAACAGAATGGTTCCTTATATTTTAGAAGGTTTTAAATTAGGTGATTTAAAATCTTTATGCTCTAAACCAGCCTATTTAGCATATGGTATGCAAGATAGGGCTATTGAGCCAGACTACGCTATTAGAGATTTTAAAGCTCTTTTTCCAAACGCCAAAGTTTTTAAAATGCCCAATGCAGGACATTATTCTCAAGAAGATGAACCAGAGATATTAATAAATTTGATTAAAGAATTTGTTAAAGAAATTAGCTAACAATAATGAGTTTGATTTTCAAAGTTTGTAAAAAAAATGAATGGGAAGAGGCTGTTAATCAAGGTTTTTATAATGGATCTGATATTGATATTAAAGATGGAT
>NZHB01000015.1 GCA_002691185.1 SAR116 cluster bacterium
TCTTATGAAGAGATTGGAGTATCCATATAAACCAATACCTATATCATCTATTAAAGAGGATGACGCTGTTATTGTTTTAGGTGGTATGCTTAATAAAGTAGGAGATCAAAATTATAATAAATATGAATTTTCTGACCCTGATCGTTTTTTAGGTGGCATAGATTTAATTAAAAATTTTAAATCTAAAAAATTAATTCTAATGTCAAGCCAACTTCCATGGACTGTTAATTGGCAGCCGGAAGGTCAAGTTCTAAAAGAAAAGGCCATATCATTAGGCTTAGATCCAGATCAAATTTTCGTTACAGAAAAAGTTAAAAACACCTATGAGGAAAGTATAGCTGTTACAAAATTAATACCTAATAACTCATCTATTATTCTAGTTACTTCAGCTTATCATATGGATAGATCAAAATATTTATTTGAAAATCAAGGTTTTAAGGTTAATGCTTTCCCAGTAGACTTTAAGTCATCTAATCAGGAACTATCATTAATTAGTTTTCTTCCAAACGTAGATTCACTTTATAAAACATCACTATTTATAAGAGAAAATATAGGCAGACTTTATTATAAGTTTTTTGTTTAGCCAGAATATTATTTTTTCACTTGATGAGTATACCAGTCGTGAATATTTCTACCTGTCATTATTTCTACATCTTTATGCTCTAATATGTAATCTAGAAGTTTTTCAAAAAATAATATCCTATGAGGAACACCAGTTAGATAAGGGTGAACACTTATAGCCATTATTTTTACATTTTCGTTAGCTTCTTGGTATAATCTATCAAATTGAAGTTTTCCTCTTGTTAAAATCTCATCTGATTTATGAACCTGGACAGACGTCATAACCACATCATTTATCTCAACAGGATAGGGAAGTGTAATCATTCTCTTGCCACTTTTAACCTTTAAATCTTCTGGAAGATCATCAATAGGCCAATTTGCAACGTACTTAATTCCGTGATCAGATAAAATATCTAAGGTCTCATTTGTTTCAGTTAAGCCAGGGCTTTCCCACCCTATAACTTCTTCTTTGGTAAATTCTTGTATTTTTTCAATTGCTGATTTTATATCGACATACTCATTATCAACTTTATGCATTGGCCTTTGAATATAACCATGACCCATAGGTTCCCAACTTTCTTGCATTGCAGCCTGAACAGTTTCTGGATAATGATCAATCACAGTTGCATTAAGAGCTAATGTTGAGGAAATCTTTCTTTTTTTAAGAGTATCCAAGAGTCTCCAAAAGCCAACACGCATCCCATATTCATGCCATGACCAATTAGGAAGGTCAGGCAACATAGGAACGCCCATTGGTGGAGGTAAAATATTTCTTGGTTGCGGTAATTCTGGGTCCCATACTTCAAGGTTCACAATGACCCATAAAATAATTTTTTTATTATTTTTTAAAACTAATTTAGGTCTATTTATAAAAGGTTGATGATATAACCTATCTCTACGATCCATAGATTTTTTCCTAGTTAATTTTTGTCCAACTTTCGTTAATTTTAGTCCCTGCGTTTCTAATAACTTTAGCAATAGGGCAATACATACCTAATTGTTTCTGAACCTCTATTAAATCATTTTCAGAAGCATCTGTTGAAATATCTATATCAAGGTTAATTTCAGGAAAAGGAACTTCTATTTCTTTGATAAGGCCAACACCATCTTTGTTGAACATTGTTTTAGATTTAATGTCCATACTATTGATAGTAAAACCCATTTTTTCCATTATTCTATGAGTAATTACATTTGTGCAACCAATTAAAGATGATACTAGTGTTTCTGTTGGAGTCAGCCCTAAGTTAGTTCCACCTCTTGCAATTGGTTCGTCAATAACACTTTCAACGTCTCTAGTAATTATGTCAGTTCTTGAATGACTTTTAGATGAACCATCAAGCTTCATATGTACCACATTTTCACTCATAATAAGCTCCCAATTAAATAAAATAAAAATTAGAATAAAACATTAAATGGAAATATGAAATGATTTAATTGAATACATAAAATCATCAAAAATGATTCAAAAAATATTGATGCGAGTTCTAAATAATGATTAGATTATCACGCAAAGTTTNTTTTCTTTTAGGGGGATTTATTTTATGAAAGCANCTGATTTTTTATATCACGAAGCAATAAATATTCAAGATGCCATTAAAATTAAAGCTAACGATGATGAAGCAGTTATTTTAGCTGGTGGGCAATCACTTTTACCTGCTTTAAATATGAGGCTTTCAAGCCCTAGCTGCTTAATAGATATATCTAAAATCAGTGGTTTAGATGAGATTAAAATTGACGGTAATTATTTGTTTATAGGCGCTTTGGCTACGCATTCTAATGTCATGGAAGATGAGCTTGTTTTAGAANAAATGCCNTGTTTAATTGACATACTCAAAATGGTAGCTCATCCAGCTATTAGGAATAAGGGTACTCATGGAGGTAGTATAGCCTATGGAGATCCAGCAGCAGAATTACCTGCTTTAGCAGTTGCGACAAATGCCGAAATTTTAGTTTCTGGTCAAAATGGTGATAGATCTATAAAAGCTAAAGATTTTTATTTAGGTCTATTCGATACAGCTATCAATCAAGATGAAATTGTCATTGGAATTAAATATCCTTTATTAAAACATGAGCAAGTTATTCTTTTTGATGAAGTATGTAGACGTCATGGCGACTATGCAATGGCTGGTTTAATAGCTAATGTTAATAATGTAGGTGGTAAGGTTAATGATTTAAGCCTTGTGTATTTTGCGACTGGTGACAAGCCAGATATTGCAGACAAAACAGCAAAGTTATTTTTAGAAAATGGTTATGATTATTCAAATTTAAAAAATTCTTTAAATTCTGAAATTGATTTTGCAGGTGATTTAAATAGTAGTTCAGAAATGAAACTTCACTTAGCAACAGTCTTAATTAAAAAAGTTTTAAACAAGTTGGAGGCATAAATGACTGCTAACAATACATCAAATATATCTTTTACAGTAAATGGTGAAAAATTTAATAACGTAAACGTACCTTCAAGACAGCATTTGGCAGATTATTTAAGATCACAAGGCCTTACAGGTACTCATTTAGGATGTGAGCAGGGTGCTTGTGGTGCTTGTACTATTGAAATGGATGGTAGAGCAGTGAGGTCATGTTTAGTCCTAGCATCTCAGGCAAATGGGTCTGATTTAAAAACTGTTGAGGGTTTTGATGATCAAATGATGGAACAAGTAAAGCAGAGCTTTCTTAAGCATAATGCTTTTCAATGTGGTTTTTGTTCTCCTGGAATGCTTATGACGACTAAAGAAATTCTTTTGAGCAAGAAAAAGCTTAATAGAGATGAAATAAGATCTGAAATTTCTGGTAATTATTGTAGGTGTACTGGTTATCAATCAATAGTTGATGCTATTGAAGAATGTATTAACGAAATTAATTAAGGTGTAAGATATGGATGATTTAAAAGTAAACCAAAATCCTAAATTAGGTTCAATAGATAGGCCCAATTCTTATATTGGTAGAAGTGTTCCAAGGCAAAATGCTAAAAAACATCTCGATGGAGGAGGGCAGTTTGTTGATGATCTTACTTTGCCTAGAATGGTCCATGTTGCCTTTTTAAGATCACCTTTTGCTCATGCAGAAATAAAATCAATTGATGTTAAAAATGCAAAACAGTCAGATGGTGTAATTGATGTATTTACAGCAAAGGAAATAGATGAGGTATGTACACCTTGGGTTGGTGTTTTAGGTCATTTAGGCGAAATGAGATCTCCTGAGCAGTCGCCATTAGCAAAAAATATTGNTAGATGGCAGGGCGAACCTTTGGCTGTTGTTATTGCTAATTCAAGAGCTCAAGCAGAAGATGCTTTAGAATTAATAGAAGTTGATTGGCTGGAAAAAGATGCNCAGGTAGATATGGAAACAGCTTTGGATCCAAATGCTGTAATTATACACCCTGAATTAGGAAATAATTTATTTTGGACCAGAACAGTAAATCAAGGAGATGTTGAAAAGGCATTCAAAGAAGCAGATGCTGTTGTTGAAACCACACTTGATTTTGCAAGGCATACAGGTGTCACGCTAGAATCNAGAGGTATTGTTGCTGATTGGAATAAAGCAGAAAATAAAATGACTATTTATCATAATGGTCAAGCTCCACACATGATGCAACACATAATCGCCAAGCATTTAGATCTTAATGAAGGCTTGGTCAGAATTATTAGTAGGGATGTGGGTGGATCTTTTGGAATCAAAGTTCACGTTTATCCAGATGAAATGGCTGTTACTGCTATTTCAAAGAAATTAGGAAGACCAGTAAAATTTATTGCAGATAGATTAGAAAGTTTCACCACGGATATTCATGCAAGATGTCATAAAATTAGTGGTAAACTTGGTGTTGATAAAAATGGAAAAATACTAGCAATGGAAATTGATGATTTGAGTGGTATTGGTCCTTTTAGTATGTATCCNAGAACATCGGCTATTGAAACAAATCAAGTGCTTAACCTTTCTGGGGCACCTTACGTTATACCTAATTATAAAGCTNTAGGTACTGTGGTTTTTCAAAATAAAACTCCAATGTGTCAATATAGAGCCGTTGGGCATCCAATAGCTGTAGCTATTACAGAAGCTTTAATTGATAAAGCAGCTTATAAAATTGGAATGGATTTAGACAAAATTAGAAAAATGAATTTTATTCCTGATAATTCATATCCTAATAAGTCACCATCAGGTGTCCCTTTGGAAGATCTATCTCATCAAGCTTCAATGGATAAACTTCTCGAAATCATGGATATAAAAGAAATTGAGACCAAGAAAAAAGATGATTACGAAAAAGGAATATTATCAGGATATGGCGTCATTAGTATGTGTGAAGTAACTAATCCTAGTCCATTATTTTATGGAGTAGGAGGTGCGCATATTTCGTCTCAAGATGGTGCGTCCATAAGGCTGGAAGGATCTGGGGCAATTCATTTATCATCGTCTATAACTGAACAAGGCCAAGGAACAGAAGCTATTATGAAGCAGATTGCTGCAGATCAATTAGGTGTAAAATTAGAATCCGTAAGAGTTACTTTGGGTGATACTGATGCAACACCATATGGTGGTGGNACATGGGCATCAAGAGGTGCTGGAATTGGTGGCGAAGCTGTATTAAAAGCTGCACGAAAACTTAAAGATAATATTTTAAATATTGCAGCAGCGATTATGCAAACTGATAAAGATTCCCTAGATATTGAAGATAACAATGTTATTAGGAAAAATGGTGGAGAGGGTATTTCTCTCCAAAAACTAGCTGAAACAGTATATTATAGAGGTCATGAAATTCCTAAGGGCACAAACCCTGAATTGTTAGCTACAGCTAGTTTTTTGATTGAAGGCATTCCTTTTGTTTTTACAAATAGTGCTATGGGCTGCCAAGTTTCAATTAATCAAGATACAGGAATTATTAAGATTAATAAATTTTGGGCTGTTGAGGATTGTGGTACCCAAATTAATCCTAAATTAGTTGAAGAACAAATTAGAGGTGGTGTTATTCAAGGTATTGGAGGTGCTCTGTTTGAAGAATGTGTATATGACGATCAAGGAAATATGCAAAATGCAACTATGGCTGATTATCTTGTTCCTATGGCATATGAGATGCCTGATATCATAGTTGATCATGTCACAACTAATTCTGGTCGGAGTATTATTGGTGCAAAGGGTGCNGGTGAAGCTGGAACTGGTGGTGCGCCTGCAGTTATAATGAATGCGATAAATAATGCTTTAAAACAGGTNGGTGCTGAAGTGATTTCACAACCAATTACTCCAGAAAAAGTTTTAAAGGCCTTAGGTAAGATTTAATAAAATCANATAGTTATCCAATTTTCATTATCTTTTAGTCTATGTTTGACTATGCCAGGTTTAAGGGAGGCTTCTATAAAGCAACCATTTATTGCGGCTTTAAGTAGTTGCTTTTTTCTTTCAATTGGCTCTTCNCTAATGATATCAATATCTAAATTATAACCATCACAACTCGCTTGGTATGGNCCTTCTTCCAATATATCACCCTGCCACTCCATTAAAGCATCAATTTTAATTTCATTAACTTCGATTTTTAATTTTTTACCAAAAGCCTTTATTTGGGTCATCACACAACCGCATAATGAAGCTGTAAATAATGCCAAAGGAGGAGGGGCTGTACCTTTACCTCCATGAAATGCACCTTCATCAGTTGCTAATTTAAATGTTTCATTCATTGACTCAAATGCTACATCAATATCATTCCTCATTGAGCCTTTATTTAATGCATTACCAGTAAATTTTAATTTAAATGATTTATTGTTCATAATGACCTCTTCTATTATTGGTAATCTTCTATGTCATACAAGCTAATTGCGGTATCTTTTAAAACATTTTGAATATTAGGCATTATCAAATTTTCATTTTCTTTAGGTAAAGATAGATAATTACCTAATTTTCTACTTCTATTGACAATGAATTGGCTTTCTTTAAGTCTTGAGTGCTCCCATTTACTTAATTTATCTAAATTAAAACTATCACCTAAATATTCAGATAGCNTGAATGCATCNATTGCTGCTTTTGTTACCCCCATTCCAACATGAGGTCTTGCCGTAAAAGCCGCGTCTCCAATNGTTACAACTCTACCATTATGCATTTTCATACTTTGGAGATCAAAAATTGGTTGAATGAGTGGCTGCTGTGTTGATTTAACTAATTCAACAAGCTGAGGTGGAAGATTATTTTCTGCTTCTTTAAATAAATCACTAATGACTTCTTGTCTTATTTCGTTTGGAGGAATGCCATCTTCATACTGTTGTCCTGATTTACCTAATAATAATTCTTTTAATAATTTTGTGGGTATTGGTTTATACCATATCCAGTTAATTCGTCTCTTGCCAATTTCAAAAGGGTTTTCACCTTCTCCGGCTATTGGATAACAAGCTATTTGCTGATTATGGGGTAAAACAATAATAAAATAATTTGAGAGTGTCTCTAATGATTTATTACTAATCTCTTCTTCGTTAACAACACCTCTCCAACCAACATATTCAGCATATTGCGGATGAGCGCTTTTATCCACATAGGATCGCAAATCTGATTTAATACCATTAGCAATAATGATTAAGTCAGAGCTTTTTTTCTTTCCATTTTCAAAGTATGCTATGGCTTCATGATTATTTTGTTCAATTTTAATACAATCATCGCCCATATAATAATTTTCATCACTAATTTGTTCTCTTAAAATTGAAAATAAATATTGCCAACTTGTATATACTTGAGGGTAGTTGTAACTACCATTTATATTGCCATCATTATCTAATGATACTCTTAATTTGGCCGTTGTACCAAGTACNTCGTNATTATTGGTAGCNTTAAAAACAAGATCTGCCAATTCATCATAAGTAGCTATGCCTGCTCCACGACCTGAGAGGGGAACGGGAACTTTCTCATGTATAGAAATTTCCCATCCATTTTTTGATAGTGCCGTGGCAGCAAAAAGACCAGCCATTGAACCACCAATAATAGTTGCTGATGGTTTCATAGAGTTTATTTTATAGCCATAGGATTAATTGGTGATCCAACGGCTTTAGTTATTGGCAGTGGTGGNGCACAAAAGAAAAATTCATATACCTTATCTTCATCACAATCTTTNGCTAAATCACGAAGGTAAAAAATTTCACCCATTGTAATGCCAATCATTGGAATAACTACCCAATGCCATGGTTGTTGTGCATCTTTTGTTTCATTAGGTCTAACTTCACATCCCCANGTATCTGTNCAAATAGCAGCGATTTCTTTNTTGTAAATCCATTCAGCGGTATCAAAAGCNAGNCCNGGAGCGTCGCCACCTGCNTATCCNCCCCAATCTCCAGCATCTAATCGNTGTTCCATTTGGCCGGTACGAACAATAACAAAATCACCTTGTTTTATATCGACATTTTGAGATTTGGCGCATTCATCAAGNTCGTTTGCTGATATAGCNACGCCATCTTCAAAAAAATCTACNCCTGCCCATCTAGCAACGTCTAAAAGAACACCTCTTCCTGCCATTTCAGCTCTTACTTTTTCTATCCCGTTTTTTTGAGCTCCATCACTGTCTACAAGNCTNGCATCATAACCATTCCACATATAATCATCATAAAAAATATGAGCCAATGCATCCCATTGTGTAGCACATTGAAGAGGTAGTGATATCATATCATCAGCATATCTTAATCCAAACTCATCAAATCTTCCTGCAACAGCGTCAGTTCCAGTTGCTAACATAAGATGAATTGGGTTAAACCTATTTCCCCATGTACCTTTTTGTGGTCCATGTCTATCAAAGTTTAAACCTAAGCTAAAACGTTTTCCTCTTTTAATAAGTTTACTCGCATCAATGACTTTGTCAGGTGTTATAAAATTTAAAGTTCCTATTTCATCATCAGGTCCCCATCGACCCCAATTTTTTAATTTCTCAGCCGTTGCTCTTAAATGTTTAATATCAAACATTTTTTCGTCATACTTATGTGGCATTNTATGCTCCTTACAATCGATTTATTTAACTAAGATGTGGCAAAGTTTAATTCAACTTTTACGCCGTCAGGGTCCATAATAAATAACTGTTCCAAAGGAAAGCCTGGAACTTTTCTGTGCGTGTATTCCATAGATATATTATCGAGTTTACTTTTCATGCCTTCTAAATCATCTGCATTGAAAGCAACATGATCTATTGCTCCAGAACCTGACTTAACATCTTCTTTTTTACCTATGTAATAATCTTGACCTGTATCTTGTTGTCTCATTGCAAGGTGAATACAAGCGGCTTTGTTATCTTTTAAATATAACCAATAACCCTTAAATGGAAAATCTGGCCTATANCCAACCTCTAAACCAAGAATATTAACATAAAANTCTTTAGTTTTATCAACATCATCNGCAAGAATTAAGACATGTTCAAATGTTTTAAGCGCCATATTACTCCCCACTAATTAATATTTAAT
>NZHB01000016.1 GCA_002691185.1 SAR116 cluster bacterium
AAAAGCTGTCGATGAAGAAATAATCTATAGACTTGATAAATCTATACCCATGATAAATGATATAGGCCNACATTTAATNAAAGCTTCTGGNAAAAGAGTTNGACCTTTATTAACNTTGGCTTTTGCNGCGCAATTAANTGATTTTTCAAGGAAACCAATNNTTTTAGCTGCAGCAGTTGAATTTATTCATACNGCAACNCTNTTNCATGACGATGTTGTTGATGAATCAGATTTNAGAAGAGGAAAAAAAACAGCAAACATTATATGGGGAAATGAGTTTAGTGTTTTAGCNGGTGATTTTCTATTTGCTCAATCNTTNGAGTTAATGGTTGAAACTGGATCTTTGGAAGCGTTATCTAGTTTNGCNACAGCCTCATGCAAAATAACNCAAGGGGAATTTCAACAAATNCAGATCGCAAANAAACCAGATACTAGTATTGAAGACTACTTTGATGTGATTGGTAAAAAAACAGCNGAGTTNTTTGGTGCTTCTTGTCNAAGTGNTATNANTNTAGCAGGTGGAAATCAAAATCANCAAATAGCTGCATATGATTATGGCTTTAATCTTGGCCTAGCATTTCAAATTNTTGATGACTTNNTGGATTTTTCTCAAAGTTCAAATAANATGGGCAAAAATTTAGGTGATGATTTCAAATTAGGTAANACNACACTNCCNATAATTTTAGTATGGCAGAAAAGTGATCAAAAAGAAAAAAGTTTTTGGAATAGAACTTTGGTAGATTTAAATCAAAAACCTTCTGATTTTAAAACAGCACTAAAAATTCTTAATAAATATAATGTGTTTTCAGAATGTAAAAATATAGCTATTGAATTTGTAAATAAATCATTACAATCAATAGAAATTTTCCCAGATAGNATAATTAAAGATCATTTAAAAGGCCTGGCTAGCGAGAGTATCAACAGATCAAAATGAGTTTTAAGAAATGAATAGTAAATTATCTAAAAATCAAAATGAAGAAAAAGAAAGAGCTATTCATGATGCTAGAGAAAAACTAAAAAANATAATAAAAAAAAATAGTAAATTTAATCTAAGAGATTTATCAAGAATTCTAAAAAAAAATGATGCCTACCTACAGCAATACTTTTTCAGAGGGACGCCCAAAATTCTTCCTGAAGAAGTCCGTTTTAGGCTATCACAAATATTTGAGATCAATATAGATGACATTACTCCTAATTGGTATTCTGAATACTCACCTAAAGATAAATTAATTTCATTTGAAAATATTGATACAAAAGATCAATCATTATCAAAAAAAATTAGTATTTCTGAAGAACTATTATCAGATATACCCACAGAAAATTTAGACAAATTATATTATTTTCAAACTCACACACCTAAATGTACAATTACTACTATTGTAGATACAAACGTAAATAAATACATCGGTCCAAACCTTTATTTATTAAATGACAAAGGAGTTTTTTTTCTAGCATATGTTAAAAAAAGAGATCTAAAAGATAATAAAGTGAGCGTAAAACCATTTTTAGAGACATTTCATTCTTTTCATATCCCAACCAAACTTTTGAAAATTAGTGCAAAAGTTTTGTGGCAAAGCTCTAAAATTACTTATGAATAAAAAGAAAAAAAAATTATCAAGTAATTTTAATTCNTTACCTTTGGAAATCAANACTATTGGATCTAAAGGCGAAGGAATTGCAAAATTATTCACAGAATTAAATTTTCAAGAAAAGAATTATAACTTTATTATTCCTTTCGCATTACCTAATGAAAAAATAATTGCAAAACCAACTAAAATTTTTTCAAAAAATGTTAGAGCTGAGTTAATTGAAATTACAAAATCATCTGATGAGAGAGTTAATCCANAATGTAAACATTTTTTTAAATGCGGTGGTTGTTTACTTCAACATTGGGATTTTGAAAAATATAAAGATTGGAAAATGAATAGAGTAACTTCATCTATGGATGAGTTATCCTCAAAAATCAAAATTAAGAAAATGATTAGTTCTTCTTTAAATACTAGAAGACATACAAAATTTACAGCTAAAAGAAATAATTCAAAAGTGATAATAGGTTTTTATGAGCACAAAAGCCATTTTGTTACTGAAATTCAAGAGTGCCTTATACTAGAAAAATCTCTCATTAAGTTAATTCAAGATTTACAAAAACCTCTTGAAGAAATACTTAATATTGGTGATACAATTCATATATATGCAAATTTGCTTGATAATGGCATAGACTTATTAATAGATGGATTAGCTGGTTTATCTTTTATAAATCTTTCTAGACTCAACGAAAAATTAATAGAAAATAATGTAGTAAGAGCACATCGAAGACTAAATAACAAAATACTAGATTTGCTTTTTGTTACAGACAAAACGAGTTTATCTAATAATAATTTCTCTTCTGTAATTTACCCACCTCCAGGTAGCTTTTTACAAGCAACATTATGCGGAGAAACTGCCATTATCAAATCTGTTATTGAAGCGCTTACAAATTTTAATAAAAAAAAAATTATTTGTGAATTATTTTGTGGATCTGGAACTATAACTTTGCCCCTTCTTTTACAAAATTTCAGAATTAATGCATTTGAACTAAACGCTGATTCTCTAGACTCAATAGATTTGGCTAAAAAGGGAAAGCCATTTAAAAACAATATAAAAACACAAACTAGGAACTTGAAATCGAAACCTCTTACAGCAAGTGAGTTAAAAGAATATGGAGCGATTATAATTGATCCACCAAGATCTGGTGCCCAATTACAATTTTTAAATATTGCAGAATCAAAAGTTGAAACTGTTGTTAGTATTTCTTGTGATCTCGACAGCTTTGTTAGAGATTCAAAAATTTTGATAGAAAATAATTATATTTTAAAATGGGTTCAACCAATCGATCAGTTTCTTTATTCATCTCATCTGGAAATTGTTGGTTTTTTTCAATTAAATGAGACAAATGAATGTTAATAAAAAAATCAATTAGCTTAAAAAAACATAGAACATCATTATCTTTAGAAAAAGAATTTTGGGATTCGTTAGAATTAATTGCTAAAAAAAAGAATTGCTCGCTTCAACAATTAATATCCGAAATTGATGTTGATAGAAAGTCATCTTTAGCATCTTCAACAAGAGTTTTTGTATTAGAAAGTCTTAAAAACTTTAACCCGTAATTCCGATCTGCCAAGGTGCAAACTCGTGTCTACCTAGATTAAGTATTTCACTTTTAGTTTGTTTACCAGATGCAAAGAGGATAAACTCTTCAAAAATTTCAGCTCCCATCTCATCAATACTTTTTTTACCATCTATAACTAGGCCACAATTTATATCCATATCTTCTGTCATTTTGTTGTATAAGTTAGAGTTTGTTGCTAGCTTAATAGATGGAGAAGGTTTAGCTCCAAAACACGAGCCCCTTCCTGTAGTAAAAGCAATTAAATTAGCTCCTCCAGCAATCTGACCTGTTGCAGAAACAGGGTCAAACCCAGGTGTGTCCATAAATACAAATCCTTTTTGAGTAACCTTTTCTGCATAATTATAAACTTCCATTAACCCTGTGGAGCCTCCCTTCATAGCTGAGCCTAGAGATTTTTCTAAAATGTTTGCCAATCCACCTTTTTGATTTCCAGGACTAACCGTTCCATTTATTTGGACATCCCTTCCTACAGAATAAACATCTTTCCACCAATTTACTTTATTCATTAATTTATCTGCTACGGTTATATTTACAGCTCTTGCTGTTAAACTATTTTCTACTCCATATATTTCAGGTGTCTCTGATAAAATGGCCGTCCCTCCATGACTTACCAATATATCAACAGCTTTTCCCAAAGAAGGATTAGCAGATAAAGAAGAAAAAGAATCTGATCCACCACATTGAAGACCAACAGTTAAATGAGATAAAGAAACCTCTTCTCTATTAATATCATTAGCGTTTTGAAGCATATCCTCTATGCACTGAATGCCTGCTTTAATTGTGGCTGATGTTCCCCCATTATCTTGCATTACCAAAGTTTTTAAGTTCTGGTTTTCTAACATTCCTTGATGTTGAAACAATCCTCCAACTTGGCATCTTTCACAACCCAAACCCACTACTAAAGAAGAAGCAACATTAGGATGNTCTNTATAACCNCCAAGTGTTCTATAAAGTAAATTCATTGGTTCACCAGATAATTCCATTCCGCATCCTGTGGAATGNCTAAATGCTGCAACACCATCAACATTTGGATAAGCTTTTAATTTTTCTGGTGTAAAATAAGAAGCAATTTCGTGAACAACAGTCGCAGAACAATTTACTGTAGAAACTACAGCAATGAAGTTTCTGGTACCAACACGCCCATCTTTCCTCTTAAAACCCATAAAAGTCCTTTGGGTTGAAGTATTAGCAAAGTTTGTAGGTTTATATTTTGAACAATACTCATGTTCTCTATTGAATTCTTTGAATAAGATATTAGCATTAATTAATACTTGTCCTTTTTTTATATCAGAATCTGCAAAACCAATGATTGTTCCATATTTATAAATTGGAGCATCTTTAGAAATATCAACTTTAGCAATTTTTTGGCCTGATAAGATTGGAGCATCTATTTTTAATCCAAAATCTTTTAAGTAATCTCCTGCATTCATATTTCTTAAAGCAACAATAATATTGTCATTCTTGTTTAAAATTATTGCATTTGGTTTAGTACTTATTTCTTTATCTGCCACTATGCTATCCTATATTTAATTAGTTTGAGTTAGATTTTGAATTTATCCAATTTTCAAATTTATTTTTTTGTTCTTCATCTGTAAGTGGGTATAAACCCTTAATAGTTGATCCAGCTTTAACTTTGTTCATGACATAATCTTCATATACAGTCATTGATTCAACTTCTTCTGACACTTCCTCTATAATTTTATTAGGAATTACAATAACACCCTCTTGATCACCTACTACTAAATCATTGGGCCATACGGCAACGTCTCCACAACCAATAGGTACATTGATATCAATTGCTTGATGTAAAGTAAGATTTGTAGGTGATGAAGGTCTAGTATGATAAGATGGAAATTCTAAGTTTTTTATTTCAGAAGAATCCCTGAAACCTCCATCTGTAACTACACCCGCACACCCTCGTACCATTAATCTTGTTACTAAGATAGCTCCAGCTGAAGCTGCTCTAGCATCCTTACGGCTATCAAAAATTAATACGTGATCCTTAGGACATTTTTCAATTGCTACACGTTGAGGATGTTCGGGGTTTTTAAAAACATCTAGAGTATTTAGATCCTCTCTTGCAGGAATATACCTTACAGTAAAAGCATAACCTACCATATTAGATAAATTTGGATTAAGTGGACTTACACCTTGAATAAATTGATTTCTATAGCCCCTTTTAAATAAGGCCGTTGAAATAGTTGCAACACTTGATTTTAAAAAGATATTTTTAATTTTTTCTGTCAACATAATATATGACCCTAATAAATATCTGGTTCTTTTGCAGATTTTCCAAAATCAGTTTCTAAAAAATCAAAATCACAACCGTCATTTGCCTGCTTAACATGTTGGCTAAACATCCAAAGCCAGCCTCTACCAGCCTTTGGTTTTTTTGGCTGTATTAAATCCTTTCTAGCAGATAATGTTTCATCATCTACCAACATATTTATTTTTCTTAAATTTACATCAAGTTCAATAATATCACCTGTTTTGAGAAGCGATAAAGGGCCACCTATAAAACTTTCTGGAGCAACATGTAAAATACAAGCACCATAGCTAGTTCCACTCATCCTTGCATCAGATATTCTTACCATATCCCTTACCCCTTTTTTAAGAAGTTTTTTAGGTATAGGCATCATTCCCCATTCAGGCATGCCAGGCCCTCCTACAGGGCCAACATTCCTAAGTACGAGAACATGGTCTTCAGTAACATCTAATTCATCACTATCTATAATATCCTTCATTTCCTGATAACTATCGAATACGATTGCTGGACCTTTGTGTTTCAAAAATTTTTTGTCACATGCAGCCGGTTTAATCACACAACCATCAGGTGCTAAGTTTCCCTTTAATACAGCTAATGAGCCCTCCTGATATATTGGGTTGTCTAAGCTTCTAATGACATCATTATTAATTGTTTCTTTTTGAGATATAATTTCTTTTAATTTTAATCCAGAAACTGTTATTTCGTCTAAATTAAGTTTTTCAGATAAAGAAAACATCAAGGCTAAAATACCTCCAGCGTAGTAAAAATCTTCCATAAGATATTCCGTACCTGAAGGTCTAATATTAGCTATTAAAGGAATTTCTCTTCCCTTTTTATCTAAATCATCCATAGTTAAATATATACCAGATCTTCTTGCCATAGCTATTAGATGAATGATTGCATTAGTTGAACAGCCCATTGCCATAGCAACAGTAACAGCGTTATCTATAGATTTTTCTGTAATTATATTTGAAGGTTTAAGNTCTTCCCAGACCATATCAACTATTCTTTTTCCTACATTTGCTGACATTCTTATATGATTTGAATCAGCTGCTGGAATGGANCTTGCTCCAGGNAANCANAGTCCAATAGCTTCNGCTATTGCAGTCATTGTACTTGCNGTACCCATAGTCATACAATGACCGTAAGANCTAGCAATNCCNGNTTCNACTTCNGCCCAATCATTGTCNGTTATATTCCCNGCTCTTAATTCATCCCAGTATTTCCAACCATCTGAACCACTNCCTAGATACTTTCCTTTATAATTTCCCCTTAACATAGGACCTGCAGGTAAAAATATCATTGGNAGATCCANACTAATAGCACCCATTATTAGAGCTGGGGTAGTTTTATCNCAACCTCCCATTAATACTACACCNTCAATAGGATGTGACCTAATTAACTCTTCAACTTCCATAGAGAGCATGTTTCTATATAACATNGTGGTTGGNTTNACATACATTTCTGCTANGGAAATAGCTGGTAACTCTATTGGCATTCCACCAGATTGGTATACACCCTTTTTAACATCCTCAACTCTTTGTTTAAAATGTTGATGACAAGGTTGTATTTCTGACCAGGTGTTAATTATGCCTATTATTGGTTTGTTTTCCCAATCATCTTTTCCAAGACCCATTTGCATAGCTCTAGATCTATGACCAAAAGATCTAACATCGTTAGGAGAAAACCATCTTGAACTTCTCAAATCTTTATAATTCTTTTTTTGCATTTCACTTTTCATAATTTAATCTATAANTATTAAAGCTTAATAAAAATTTAGGAAAATACATAGTGATTTTTTTGGTAGGCCTGGAGGGACTTGAACCCCCAACCACTCCGTTATGAGCGGAGGGCTCTAACCAGTTGAGCTACAGGCCTANATTGAATTCCGATTTCCATCTTATACTCATACATTCTGAGGATGTAAAGTGGAAGTATTAAGATAAAAACTTAATTTTCTAAAAATGATCTAAGTTTTCTTGATCTAGTTGGATGCTTTAATTTTCTAAGCGCTTTGGCTTCGATTTGTCTGATCCTTTCTCTGGTAACGCTAAATTGTTGACCGACCTCTTCAAGTGTATGATCNGTATTCATACCTATTCCAAACCGCATCCTTAAAACTCTCTCTTCACGGGGAGTCAAACTNGCTAAAATTCTTGTTGTTGTCTCTCGTAAATTAGCATGAATAGCAGCTTCAAGTGGCTGGACAGCCATTTTATCTTCTATAAAGTCACCCAGATGACTATCATCTTCATCTCCCACAGGAGTTTCCAATGAAATTGGTTCTTTTGCTATTTTAAGCACNTTTCGAACTTTATCTAGAGGCATTGAAATTTTTTCAGATAATTCTTCTGGTGTTGGCTCTCTTCCTATTTCATGGAGCATTTGCCTAGATGATCTTACTAATTTATTAATAGTCTCAATCATATGAACAGGAATTCTTATAGTTCTTGCTTGATCCGCAATTGATCTAGTTATNGCTTGCCTTATCCACCANGTTGCGTATGTTGAAAATTTGTATCCTCTCCTGTATTCAAATTTATCAACGGCCTTCATCAAACCTATATTTCCTTCTTGAATAAGGTCTAAAAACTGAAGTCCTCTATTTGTATATTTTTTTGCTATTGATATAACTAATCTAAGGTTAGCCTCAACCATCTCTTTTTTAGCTCTAGCAGCCTCACGTTCACCTCTTTGGATGATCTGAATAAGTTTTTTATATTCTTGAATGGGCATNCTAACGTTATTTACGAAATCAAACACTTGATCACAAATTCTAACTATTTCATCGTTATTCTCAGATGTGAATTTCTCCCAATTTTTAGCTTTNACTGGCTTTANAATCCAATTATGATTAATTTCATTACCAACCCAACTATTGATAAAATCTTTTCTATTTACACCTGAATTTTCAGCTANCCTTAATAGCGAACCTTCNACATTTGTNATTTGTCTATTCAGACCATACATCTGATCTATTAATTCTTCTTGTCTATTATTATTTAAATAGATTTTTTCCATTTGCTCAATCANGAGTATTCTCAATNCANAGAGTCTATTCTCNGATCTTGGAACGAGGGGTTCTCCTTTTCTTAATCTAGCTATTCTTCTTTCACTAAGAGTTAAAATTTCTTTAAAAGTACCAGCGACTTGATCAATAATAGATAAGATTTGATCTTTTATTTCTGTTTCCATAGCAACGAGGGAAAGATTAATTTCTTCATCTTCAGAGTTGCTTTCTGAATCATTTTCCTTTTCGTCATCAGACTCCTCATCATCGGATGTCTCATCATCAATTTCTTTATCTTTAGTCTCATCTAAAGAATTTTTAGGATTAGTTTTTAAAACAACATTTAAGTCATCGAATTTTATTTTATCGATATTATCATTAACAATGTCTGGCTCATTAGCTCCACCATTAATACGGGCGTATGTGGTTTCTAGATCTATAATATCTCTAAGTAACATTGTACCATCATCTACCTCATCTCTCCACTTTAAGAAGGCTCTCATAGCAAGAGGTGATTCATAGATTCCACCAATCATTAATTCTTTTCCGGCCTCAATCCTTTTCGCAATAGAGATTTCACCTTCTCTTGACAATAACTCTACAGAACCCATTTCCTTGAGATACATTCTTACAGGATCATCAGATCTAGCACCCTCATCATCACTTAAATTTCCAGCATTTTTGTCTTCGGCATCTTCATTCGATGACTCATCTTGTTGATCAATTATATTTAAGCCCATATCATTTATTGCTGAATGAATATCCTCTATTTGTTCAGAAGAATATTCCCCTGGAGGTAGTGCCGAGTTAAGTTCATCTAGAGTTACAAAACCATTTACCTTACCCTTTTTAATAAGAGATTTAATTGCTGAATTATTAAGATCAAGAATCGGACTATCATTGCCAGATTTACTTTTGGTTTTTTTATTTTCAGTATTTGCCAGCATATTAACTCTCACTTAAAAAAATT
>NZHB01000017.1 GCA_002691185.1 SAR116 cluster bacterium
AGCCTAATATTATAACTATGAATGAAAAAATAATAAGTGGGAGAAATCTGAAAACAAAAGACCTAGTTTTCATTTAAGCCAACTTAACATTTTTTTTGCTAGCGTTTGTATGTTGGAAAAATGACAACAAACCACCTAAGGCCATAAAAAAAGCTCCACCCCATATCCATGAGACTAATGGGTTAAAATATACTCTTAATGACCAACCTGCTTCATTATCTCCCTCACCTAAAACAATGTAAGTGTCTCCCCAAAAGCTTGGTAGTATAGCGGCTTCTGTAGTTTGACTTTGTTCGGTTGGATAAAATCGTTTCTCTGGTTTTAGGTATCCTAAAAATTTATCATTTTCATATAAAGTAAAAGTAGCCATTTCTGATTGAAAATTTGGTCCTTTTAAATTTTCAAAACTTTTAAACTCTAATAATTTTCCTGCAACATAGAAAGTGTCACCAATATTTTTCTTTCCACTAAATTCTGTTTTAAAAAATTGTTCGCCAGTTACACCAGCTAAAAAAATTGCAACTCCTAAGTGAGCAACATTCATTCCTGTAATATTTTTTGAAAAATATAAAAACACATTTTTAATTTTATTAATTTTGACTTTTGATCCTTTTATTTTGATAAAAAACTCACTAAAAACTCCAACAAATAACCAAAACGATAAAGTACCACAAATTATTGCAAAAATTGTTGAACCTTTCATGCTATATAGTGTGAAGGCTGCTATTAGTGAACTTACTGTAAGTATTGTAATTATTTTTGCTAAGTTTCTAGGTTTGCCTTTCCCCCAGTTCAGAAACGGAGCAATTGCCATCAACAAAATTATTGGTGTCATTATAGGGGCAAATGTAGCATTGTAATATGCTGGTCCAATTGAAATTTTAGCCCCACTAATAGCGTCTAAGAATAATGGGTATAATGTTCCTATTAGGACTGTAACCGTAGCAGTAGAAAAAAATAAATTATTTATTAAAAGTGCACTTTCTTTGCTTATAAAATTAAATTGTATCTTTTGTTCTTTGAAAAGAGAACTTTTAAGAGCGTATAAAATTAAGGGTCCACCAACTGATATAACTAGAATTACTAAAATGAAAATACCCCTAGATGGATCTGATGCAAAAGAATGAACTGATGTTAATAAACCTGATCTGACAATAAATGTACCTAATAACGAAAATGAAAACCCTAAAATTGATAAAAGCACACACCAATTAATGAATATAAGTCTTTTCTCTAGAATTCTGATTGAATGCAGTAATGCTGTTGCAACTAACCAAGGCATGAAAGAAGCATTTTCAACAGGGTCCCAAAACCACCAACCACCCCATCCTAACTCATAATACGCCCACCAACTTCCAAGGGCTATTCCAAGAGTTAAGGCAGACCATGCAATCGCAATCCAGGGTCTAATTTGTTGTGCCCATTCTCTATTAATTTCCCCTGTAATGAGAGCGGCAACTGCAAAAGAAAAGGAAACTGATAAACCAACATAACCAATATAAAGCATTGGCGGGTGAAATGCTAAACCAGGATCTTGAAGTAGGGGGTTTAGACCTCTTCCTTCGGATGCTAATGTATCCACTCTTTCAAAAGGGTTGGATGTGAAAAGAATAAAAGCCAAGAACAAACATAAAATTAAAGTTTGAACCCCAAGAATTGAATATAGTAATTTATTATTTTTATTTTTTCTTGAGACCCAAAAAGTAAAAAAAGATAAAATTAATACCCACAGTAATAGTGAACCTTCATGATTCCCCCAAGTACCACTAATTTTATAAAGCATTGGCTTAAGTGAATGAGAATTGTTTGAAACAATCAGTAATGAGAAATCAGAAATAATAAAACTATATGTTAAAATAGAAAATGAAATTAATATAAATATGAAATTAATTAATACACTTTTTTTAATTACTTCGAGGGTTAACTCATTAAAATTATTTANATTAAANNTCCAAAAAATTATCTGCATTATTGATGCGACAAATGTNAAAATAAGGAATACATGACCTATTTCAGGTATCATTAGTTATCNTTGCCTTTCCAGGAACCATTTTTCTTTAGAGCGTCTGCTACNTCAGGAGGCATATAATTTTCATCATGCTTGGCAAGCACTTGATTGGCTATCAGNTTATCTTCATTGAAGANACCTTCAGCAACAATNCCTTGNCCTTCTCTGAATAAATCTGGCAGNTGTCCATCAAAAATTACTNGTATTTCACTTTTCTTATCTGTGATTGTAAACTNTACAATATTTTTATTTTTTATCACNGAATTTTCAAGGACAAGCCCCCCAACTCTAATTTTACTTTNAATATTTTTACTGTCTGNATATTTGTTTTTTAACTCATTGGGANTATAAAAATAAACAATGTTATCCCTCAGAGCAATCAATACAAGTTGNGTAGCTATCGCTATTGTAAGNATNATTAANGTGATTATGAATAATCTTCTATATTTTGGGTTCATTATTATAGNTNCNTTTATAAAATAGATTATNANANATTAAATATTCTTTTTTGTTAATTGANTTAACATTNTTTTTGCTTTTTTGAANTTATNAATTGACCTTANATATAAGAANGATANGCAGAATAAAGTTAAGAAATAACTTGGCCATATATAAACTTTGTATTCATCCATTTCCCATAAAATTTCAAACATAAACAGCTCTTTTTAAGAAAATTCTTTNAAGTTTAATTTTAATATTAATGCTTCACATTTTTTTTCCATTAACATTCTTTTGACGTTTATAATTATCAAATATAAGGAAAACAAACTAAAACCTACCATCATCAAGGATAGAGGAAATAACATTTCTTTATCAATTGAAGGACCATCCATTCTCAGAATACTTGAGGGTTGATGCAGGGTATGCCACCAATCAACAGAAAATTTAATNATTGGTANNTTAATTANCCCTATTATTGCTAGTACNGANGCNGTTTTGGATCCATCAATCTTTCTTTCAAAGGCATTGCTTAAAAGAATAAATCCTAGATAAAAAAAGAACAATATTAGCATTGATGTTAACCTAGCATCCCACACCCACCAAGTGCCCCACATTGGTTTTCCCCATAAAGAACCAGTAATTAAGGTCAAAATTGAGAATATAAGTCCAATAGGGGCTATAGNATTTGCTATTAAGTCAGCTAATGGATGTTTCCATACTAAATAAAATATACATGATAATGCTAGGCTAAAATATAAAAACGATGCAAGCCATGCGGATGGAACATGAACGTACATTATCCTCACAGCATCACCCTGTTGATAATCCTTAGGGCTGTCAAATAGTCCATAATAAAGCCCTAAAGAAATCATAGTTGTAGATAAAATGATCAAAGGTAGTTGAAGGTAACCTGTTAATTTTGAAAATCTATGAGGATTTGCTAGCCAATCAAACACGAACGAANTTATCTCCAATTAATAGGTCTNTAATATTTTTATAACTAAACTTTTTCAACGTGCAATTGCTATTCTTATCAACAAAGCAGAAATAAATGGAGATATAACTAAATATATAAGGGTAAAAGCTATTAATAAAAGTAAATTGTTAATGGGTTCTTGCCCTATTTTTATTGCTTCATTTATTCCTACACCAAATATTAAGATAGGGATCATTAAGGGTATGATCAATATAGGTAGCAAAATATTTCCTCTTTTTGCTCCTAACACTAAAGAAGCGCCATTTAGCCCAATTAAAGATATAGCAAGGCCGCCAATTGACATGCCTAAAATCAACCAAGGCAATTGTTCTGAACCTAAATTAAGTAAAATAAAAAGAATAGGCGTACTTAAAATTAGAGGAAATATAATCATTATCCAATGTGAAATACTTCTAGATAATAGTACAATTTCAAGGGGTATAGAACTAGTAGCTAGTTGGTCAAACCAACCATTTTCAAGATCTTTTTTTAGAGTTTTTTCTAAAGAGGGAATTATCGCTAAAATTAAACCAACCCATATTATAGCGTTTGAGATTATATCTAAATTTTTTTTAATAGGTCCAATCCCAAANGTGAATAGTATTATGATNAAAAGCATAAANCTTATTATTGCAATAATNTCTATCAACGATCGATAATTAATTAANAAATCTCTTTTTAGATGTGTAATGAANACTAATGNCCAACTTAAATTNTTTGAACTCATGACATTTTCTTTTCTTTTAACAAATCTAAATCTAAAATTTCATGTTTTCTTTTAAATAAGTTACTGTCGTGTGTAGTGAGAATTATAGTTCCGTTTGTTTTTAAAAAATTGTTTATTAATTCCTTAAAAAGTAAGATGCTTTTTTCATCAAGATCGTTAGAGGGTTCATCTAGTAGCCAAAANTTAACTTCAAAAATAAAAGAAAAATATAATCTAGCCAAGGCTGCTCTTTTTTTTAATCCTTCAGAGCATTGTGAAATATACAAATTGGAAAATTTTTCCATGTCCACGCTTCTTAATGCTTTAATTAAATTTTCTTTNGAGGTTGACCAACCCTTCATTTGCAACCACGCTAATAAATTTTCTAAAACAGTTAACTCTTGTGAAAGACCTTTTTTAGTATCAACATAAATCAGTTTTTCAACCCAAAGGCTTTTATCTAAGTTAACATCAACCTTCTGATGTGTAATATTACCTTCTTCTGCAGGTATAAAGCCGGCTATAGTTCTTAGTAAGGTAGTTTTCCCAGAACCATTTTTACCTTTTACAAGCGTTAAACAGGATGATTTGAATGAGGTGTTTAAGTTAGAAAATACAATACTGTTTCCTCTTANTACGGTCAGGTTATTTAGTTCAAGCATAAATCTTCCAAGTTAAAACTTTACAATTCCTATTTTTATATAATTATTAAACAAAAGTCTTGTAAGTTAATTAAGTTTTTGTTGCAGTTCTGTTGTCTAAATTGTTTCTTACTAATTGGCTTGACTACATTATAATAATTTTAAATTTTGCATTGGTATTTTTCATGAATAAAAAACCCTTAAAAGGTATAAGAATTATTGATGCTTCTTCAATATTAATGGTGCCATATTGTACAAGNTTATTAGCTGATATGGGAGCAGAAATCATCAAAGTGGAAACTCTNNATGGAGATAATACACGCTATATAGGTCCAAGCATAAACAATGGNATGGCTGCTGTATTTTTGAATATAAATAGAAATAAAAAAAGTATTAGNGTCGATTTAAAAACCCCAGAAGGCAGATTAATAATATACAAATTAATAAAAACATCAGACGTATTTGTTTCTAACATTCGNAAAGTNGCTTTAGAAAAAATTAAATTAACACACTCAGATTTTGAAAAGCTTAATCCCAANATNATNACAGCNAANGCNGTAGGTTTTTCTTCTGAAGGTCCTTATGCNGGGTTACCTGCTTTTGATGATACCATACAAGCCATAAGTGGAATGGCAGCCTATCAAGGAGCTTATTCAGATCAACCAAGTTATACTTCTGGAGCCACTGCTGATAAAGTTACTGGTATTATGCTTGGCATGTCTATATTAGGTGCACTATTTAATAGAGAAAAAAATGGGATGGGGGCAGAGATAGAAGTTCCTATGATGGAAACAATGGTTGATTTCACACTAGTTGAACATCTTTATGGTTTTAACTTTATACCACCAAAAGCACCGCCAATTTACCCTAGACAATCGTCATCTAATAGAAGGCCTTATAAAACTAAGGATGGTTTTGTTGCAGTACTTCCATATAGTGATGAGCAATGGTTAAGATTTTTTAAATTAGTAGGTAAAGANGAAACGTTAAAAGATTCAAGGTTTTCAACNCTTAAAAGTAGGAATGANAATATAGATTTGTTATATCAAATACTTTCAAATGAACTTACAAAAAAAGAAACTGACTATTGGCTTGAAGCACTTAAACGAAGTGATATTCCGGCANCTAAAGTTAATTTNCCTGAAGAAATTTTTAAGGATAAGCATCTTCAAGAAACAAATTTTTTTAGAGAAACAAATCATCCATCTGAAGGAAATCTTCTATATCCAAAGTTTCCTGTAGAATTTAAAAATACTAATAATGGTGAAACATTACACGCACCCAATCTCGGAGAAAACACAAAAGAAATTTTANTTGATTTAGGCTATTCAGAATTTGAGATTGAGAGTTTAGCTTCTAATAATATAATTAAAATATAAACTGAAGAGGGCATTAAAATGAAAATTAGTAAGGTTGGGTTTGTTGGTCTTGGTGCTATGGGTTCAGTAATGTCTCCATTACTAGTAAAAGCAGGTTATCAAGTTTTTGGTTATGATATAATAGCCAATATTGATGAATCATCCGGAGTAAAGCAATTAGATACATTAGATGATTTTGCTCAGTTTGATGCTGTTATTTTTATGCTACCTAATAGCAAAATAGTATCTGAAGTTGTTACTAAGCTATTAGAAATAAATATTAAGTCTATTTTAATAGATATGTCTTCAAGTGACCCTCGTGAGACTAAAAAACTTGGTAAAATCATTGAAGCTGAGGGTTTAAAATTTTTAGATGCTCCTGTTTCTGGTGGTGTTTCAAGAGCAAAAACAGGAGATTTAATGATTATGGCAGGGGGTGATGAAGAAGATATTTTAGAAGTAAATGATCTTTTATCTATAATGGGAACAGTCCAATATGCAGGACCGTTAGGTTCTGGTCACGCTATCAAGGCCCTTAATAATTATGTGTCTGCTGCGGGATTAATTGCTAGTTTTGAAGCATTAACAACAGCTCGATCATTTGGAATTAAACCAGAAAATTTTTTAAAAATTATAAATGGAGCTACAGGTAAAAATAATACAACTGAAGTTAAACTGGACAAGTTTGTTGTATCAGAAAAATTTAATTCTGGGTTTGCTTTGGATCTAATGGTAAAAGATGTATCTATTGCTCATAGTTTAATTAAAGACTTATCTTCAGACAATCCACTGTCAAACGATGTTCGTAATTATCTTTCTAAATCTTTAGATTTACTTGGAGGCAATCCAGATCATACAGAAGTTTATAAAGTAATTAAGAAATAACTTTCATTATCATAATAACCTCTTAGTAATGAAAAGGAGAATTATTTCATTTGAAGTTGAGTTAGGGTAGTAGTGCTAGTATTTAACTCCAAACTCATTTTGAACTCTATCAGAGAAGGACCATCAACTTCCATAGCTTTCTGAATTGTTGGAATAACTTCTTCAACTTCATTTATTGTAAAACATATTAAACCAAAACTTTCTCCATATTTAGCGAAATTGGGATTTACTAAATTTGTTGCATAATGGTTTCTTGTTGGAAAGTGTACTTCTTGATGGTATCGTATTGTTCCATAATGCTGATTATTTGCAACTATAACTCTAATTTTTGCTTTTTGTGCTACTGCTGTAGCNAGTTCAGANCCTGTCATTAATGCTCCACCATCACCTACGATAGAAAAGATCTGTCTGTCTGGATATCTAAGTGACGCTGCAACTCCNGCAGGAATACCCATTCCCATAGCACCTATTTCTGATCCTATTAATCTCATTGACGATTTAAAAGGAAATCTATGATGCATCCAACTNGTAAAATTCCCAGCATCATTGGTTATAATAGAATTTTGAGGTGCAAGCTTNCCTAAGCCATCTATTAAATGTGCAAAGTCCAAGCCATCATTAGCATTGCGAGGAGGTTTGGTAGCNTCATTTTCTAAATATCTTTTGTGGCNCAATTTAACCCATTCATCTTTATTAGAACTTGTTTTAGTATCGTCAATTAATGAAAGTTGCTCTAAAAAATTTTNACCATCTGCAACTATACTTAAGTCTGTTCTAAAAATTTTACCAATNCTATTGGGATCAGGTAAAACATGAATAAATTTTTGTGTTGATGATGGAAACTTGTAAGCCATATTGGGTACCCCATTAAACCTATGCCCCACAACTAGTACCAAGTCTGCTTCAAGAGCATTTTGCCTTATAGGTTCTGGTGGTCTTAAACCCAATTCACCTGCATAATGTTTATGGTCATGAGAGAAAATATCTTGATGTTCATATGTACATAGTACGGGAAGATTGTATTTTTCAGCTACAATTTGAACAAGCTTTCTTGCTTTGTCTGATACATGAATTTGTCCACCAACAACAATAACTGGTCTTTTAGCAGAATTTAATTCATCAGATACTTCTTTTACTTTTGAAGGAAAGGCAAGTGGTGGATTGATTNTAATTTTCTTTGCATCTTCAATTTCAACTTTTGCCTCTAGTACATCTGTGGGAATTGCAATTACAACTGGTCCAGGAATACCACTTTCAGCAATATGAAAAGCTCTTGCTGTTACATTCGCAATTTCACTTGGTGTATTAATTTGCTCAACATGTTTGGCCATATCAGAAAAAGTTTTATTAAAATCCATTTCTTGCAAATGCATTTTGCCAGTACTAATTCTATTTACTTGGCCAATAAATAAAACCATTGGGATGCCCCCTTGATGTGCGGAGTGCACAGCAATAGAGGCATTAGTTGCTCCTGGGCCTCTGCTAACGAATGCAACACCTGCCTTGCCTGTACACTTAGCGTCAGCTGCTGCCATAAACCCTGCGCCTCCTTCATGCCTACAAGTAACAACGTCTATTCCAGGAGAATGTAATAATTCGTCCATTACTGACAAATAAGATTCACCTGGCACACAAAAAAATCTATCTACACCATGATTTTTAAGGGTTTGAACAAAAACAGAAGCAGCTTTTTTAATCATTTTAATAATCTTCCTTAATTTTTAAATTGTTGGTTTCTTTCCACCATCTAGATTTATTTCAGTTCCAGTGAGATGACGCATTTTGGGGTTACATAAAAAATAAGTTAACTCTGCAACTTCCTCGGGCGTACCAAATCTGTCTAAACCAATGTTCTCGAGAGCTTTTTTTTCTGCTTCATCATAACTAATTCCCTGTCTATCTGCATTGGTTTGGATAATGGTTATTAAACGTTCTGTTGAAGTCATGCCTGGGTTAATTGAGTTCACATTAACACCATCTAACAAACCTCTTTTTGATAAAGCTTTTGTAAAGTTTAAAAATGCAGCATTAACGGCTCCACCAACCATAAAAAATGGATCTGGTGAGTGGCTCATTGCACCATTGATTGAAACTATCCAACCTTTATTTTTAGAAAGAGTTGGCCAAAAAGCTTTTGACAATCTCACAGCACTATAAAATTTAAGTGCAAATCCGTCTTCAAAGTCTTCAAATGGTTGTGTAATGAAATCACCACTTTTAGTAGCTCCTGCGCTAAAAACTAATGTGTCAAAATTTTCAAATTTATTTTCAATT
>NZHB01000018.1 GCA_002691185.1 SAR116 cluster bacterium
ATAATCAGATTGTGATGTTCTTGTTTTATCTGCAAGATACGCATCAAATGATCTACGAACATTACTGACCCTTACACCTAAGCCCGAGCTATCTGAAACGTTTGTAGGTCCGCCTGTAACACCGGCAATTTCACTTACATCAGCTCTTCTTTTATTATATCCATCAGTATTTATGTTAGCAATGTTTTGGCCTGTTACTGACAAAGCCTGTCTATATGCTTGGACACCAGTTTTTCCAATTTCAAATAAAGATGCCATTTATTTATCCTTTTTTGGATGCACATGGGATTGAAATTGTTTTATGAGTGCGTCAGCAATACCAAAATTATTCTTTTTGGATAAAATTTGTGAATATTCTATATCAAGCATATTGTTAAATGTATCTTGTGCTTCAGAACTAAAAATCCCTTTTGCTAATTTACTTTGTCTTGCTTGCTTTAACATTTGGTGGATAAAAATAGCCTCGAACTGTTCAGCGACATCTCTTAATTCTTTGTTTTTAGAACCCACTAAATTATTGACTAATTTATTGTTGGCTCCATTTTGTGATAAAATTTTAATTTGATTTATTTGTGATAAAGTATCAGCCATTTTAATACCTTAAATAATTATCATTTGCGCTCTTAAAGCACCCGCAGCCCTTAATGCCTCTAAAATAGCAACTAAATCNGCACTTGTAGTGCCTATTGAATTAATAGCATCAACAATATCAGATAGTGATGTACCTGCATCAAATACGAATGCAGAAGCTTTTTCAGCTCCAGCCTNTATATCACTATCATTATCAGTGGTACCTTCAGTTGTTGTTGTAACATTACCATCATCGTCATATAAAACTTGACCAGGTGTTGTGTTGGTGTCCTCATTAACTTTTACTGTTAAACTACCATGACTTACAGCTGCCGGTGTAACCTTTACATCACCTCCAATTACTATTGTTCCTGTACGAGCATTCACAACGACTTTTGCAATAGGAGACGCAGGGTCAACTTGAATATTTTCAAGCAAACTCATAAAACTTACTTTTTGAGAGGGATCTTTTGGAGCTCTGACTGAAATAGATGTGTGATCNAATGCTTTAGCGACATTNGGACCGAAAACCTTGTTTATTTCTTCTGTTACACGATTGGCAGTAGTAAAATCTCCTTGATGCAAGTTCATTACAAAATTATCCGAATTTATAAATGGTGCTTCCACCATCCTCTCAACAGTGGCACCATTGGCAATTGTTCCGACGGTTGGGATATTTACAGACATAGAAGATCCATCTGCCCCTTCAACACCAAATCCACCAACTGCAAGATTTCCTTGGGCAATTGCATACGTTTGGCCATCAGCTCCCTTTAATGGGGTCATTAAGAGGGTTCCTCCTCTCAAACTTTTAGCTTTTCCCATTGAAGAAACGGTAACTGTAATTTTTTGACCTACTTTAGTAAAGGGATCTAAGTCAGCTGTAATCATAACAGCTGCAGAATTCTTACCACTAAGGCTACTAGAATCTATATTAACTCCAAGTTGTGAGATTGTAGATTGCATACTTTGAAGAGTTAATGCNAATGATGAATCACCCGTTCCATCGAGACCAACAACAATACCATATCCCATCAACTGATTTGATCTTATACCAGCAAAACTTACTAAGTCCTTTAATCTGTCTGCTGATACTTGAATTGAAAAAAATAATCCAAATAATGATAATAAAAATACAGAAATTAATTTTTTCATTTTTATAAACCTCAAAATGGTGAAATTGCTCTAAAAATTTGACTACCCCAACCAGGCTTAGTAGCACTATCTAAAATACCAGCACCAACATACTCTATTTGAGCTTCGGCGATTTTNGCAGATGAAACTGTATTCGTAGTAGAGATATCTTGAGGTCTTATAATACCACTNAGCCTAATATATTCAGTACCCTCA
Source organism: SAR116 cluster bacterium (assembly GCA_002691185.1). Taxonomy (GTDB): domain Bacteria; phylum Pseudomonadota; class Alphaproteobacteria; order Puniceispirillales; family Marisalimonadaceae; genus Marisalimonas. The sequence continues at coordinate 1,921 of NZHB01000018.1, forward strand.
GTAATCCTTAATTTNTTTTGACCTTTAATTTCAAAATTACCATTTGGAAAAACTCTAACAATAGTTGCNGANAGAGTTCCGCTTAAACTATTTGATTGATTAGTTGCCATTGAGCCTGAAAAAGANTTTGTCTTNGATGCACTTCCNCCTAAACCAGCAAAATTTCTTAGCAAACCTGTTGGACCAACCTCAGCACCAATAGTGTCTGTTTTGCCCGATGAGTTAGTTACAGCTTTGTTAGATGAAAAAGTTTCACTCAAGGTTACAGATAAAATATCTCCAACTTTTTTGGCTCTCCTATCTGAAGAAAACAACCCTGAAGAACTTGCACTAAATATTGAACCATTACTTGGCTCTTCTTTATTAAACTCTTCAAAAGAAGGCGTTAAGGGTTTGAATTCTTTGTTGTTTGCTTCTTCAATATANGTTGAACAAGCATTAACAAATAATAATGAAATAATTAATATAATTTTCTTCATTTTAGTTANTACTCATTAAAGATTTTGACTAATAAATCTAAGCATATCATCAACACCTGAAATAGCTTTAGAATTGACTTCATATGCTCGCTGAGTTTCAATCATGTCAACTAGCTCTTGAACCACATTTACGTTAGAACTCTCAAGTGCTCCTTGTACTAAGCTTCCAAATCCATTTTCAAAAGGGTTAGCTATAACAGCTGGACCACTTGCAGGAGTTTCAACTAACATTGATTGACCAATTGGTTGCAAACCCCTTGAGTTAGCAAAATCTGCTAGCTGAAATTGACCAACTTCTTCTGCTTCTACTTCTCCAGGATTTTGAACTGACACAATTCCATCTGCTGATACATTAATACTTGTTACACCCTCAGGAATTGCAATTTCTGGCTGAATAACATAACCTGAAGCAGTAGTTAAAAGACCCTCAGCATTTCTNCCAAAAGCGCCATTTCTAGTAAATCCAATTCTTCCATCTGGCATTAAAACTTGGAAAAATCCAGAACCATCTATTGATATATCTAATGCATTGTCTGTTGACACAATATTACCTTGAGTAAATAGTTTATCTGCATTTATGATACGCACACCTGTTCCTACAGAAAAAGCCGAATTACTTCTAGTTTCTCCTGATGTCTGAGCACCTGAAGCTTTAATAACCTGATATAAAAGAGTTTCAAAATTAGCTCTATCTCTTTTAAAACCGGTAGTATTAACATTCGCAAGGTTGTTTGCGATTACCTGCATTCTACTATTTTGAGCATTTAAACCAGTTTTGGCAACGTGCATTGCGTTAGACATATTCTACTCCTTCTTTTGAATATAGAATATTAATGCAATTGATATGCCAAGATTTTAGAGAAAAATTAGCTAGGCATTCTCATCAGTGATGCGCTTGCCTCGTCTATTTCTTGGGCAGTGCTAATAAATTTAACATTGATCTCATATGCCCTTGATTGATCTATCCCAGTTACTAATTCATCAACCGACTGAACATTAGAACCCTCTAAAAATCCACTTAATAAAATAGTTCTATTATCTGGTTCTGGTATTGATCCATCNATTGGCCTTACAAATCCGTCTATAGTTTTGGCTAACGGAACTTCTGATCCAAAAGTTGTAGCAATTTGTCCAACCCTGACTGTTTGCCCAAGTGGTGCATTTAGCGGTTCAATTTCGATAATCCCGTCACCTGATATTGATATTTTTCTGTGTGGTGGAATTATGATCGGTTCCAAATCAACACTTATTGGCTGTGTTCCTGTACCATCTCTTAAAGTTCCATCTGCAGATACAGTGAAATCACCTCTTCTTGATAGTGCTATCTTTCCATTAGCAGGTTTGACTATGAAATATCCTGTACCATCAACGGCAAGATCTAGTGGAGCTCCCGTTTGTTGAACTGGTCCTGGAGTAGAATCAAATCCACCTGGCTCCTGCAATGCCAAAACTCTTGGGTCAATCCCTTTATCTCTATCTAAATATACAGAAGCAAAGTTAATTTGGATATCTTTTTGGAAACCTGTAACACTTATATTGGCTAAATTTTGTGCTGTTACAGATTGGTTATCTCTTAAAATATTCATACTATTAAGAGCTGTATAAATACTTCGATCCATATTATTTACCCCTTAAGTTAATTACTCAATTATGTTCTAATTTGAATAATCGCTTGTGTTAGACTTGTGTTAGTTTCAATTGTCTTAGCATTGGCTTGGAAGTTTCTTTGAGCAGTAATCAAGTTTACCAACTCTTCAGTAATATCAACGTTTGATCTTTCCAATGATCCAGATAAAATCGTTCCGTAACCATCCGCACCAGCTTCTCCAACTGCCGCAACACCTGAAACTGAGGTTTCAACGTAAGTTGCGTTACCAATTTGTTTCAATCCATTTTGGTTATTAAAGTTAACCATAACCAATCTTCCTAGAGCAATATTCAAACCATTAGTATAGTTAGCACTAACTAGTCCGTTAGCAGCAATATCCAAACCATCTAACTTACCAACTGTTTGTCCATCCTGTGTAACCGTTCTAACATTAAAGTCAGATGCAAATTGAGTTGATCCATCAAAATCTAGGTCTAAATCAATAGACAGAGCGTTAGTACCAGCTGCTGCATCTGCTGCAAAGTCACCTTTATAATTAACTTTTTGAGTTGGNCTAACTAAGTTACCTTGAGTATCAAAAGTTAATTCTCCTGGTCTCAAAAATACTTTTGCAAAAGTACCATCAGTAGTTGGTGTCCATGCATTATCTGGTGCAAGAGTTGTTGTTGTTCCTGCATCGTTCACATACAAAGACTGACCAGTATCTGATTTAGCAATCGTGTTAGCCATATTAACAAATGAAGGTGTAGTACCTGTTTGCAGTTCAAGATCATCCAATCCCATACGAGAACTTGCTGATACGAAGATTTTACTATTTAAACCTGAGGTTCCTGTAGTGAAAGTAAAAGAGTTACTTGTTGTATTATATACTACAGTAACACCATTAACAGTATTTCCAGAAGAATCTTCCATTTGATTAATTCTAGCTTCAAGTGCACTTGCAAGAGAGGTTCCGTTATAAACTCCTTCAGGTACCTTAATAGCAGCTGTAATGTCATTTACGTTTACAACAAAAATTGTTTCTTCAGCGGCGTCTGATAAGAAAAAATCTTCTGACAAATCCTCATTAGAGGTCCTACCGTTTAACACAGCTGGTTCTGATTTCAAGCCTTTACCAGACGTATCTGCAGTTACTGTAGTAATGTCATTTGTGGCATTTATTCCTAACAAAGCACTTGTTCCACCAATACCTGTAGCAGAAGCAGTTGCGACCCCATCTACTATAGCTAATCTTCCAATTTCAATATTCGATGATGCCTGACCTGCATCTCCAACACCAACAGCAGAGTTTGCAGGTATGTTTTCACCGGTTGTTCCACTAGCAATACTAAATTTCCTTGTTAGGTTGTTATAAGATACTTCTACACCAAAAGCTTGCTGAGTATCAGCAGCAATCTGGTCGCCCGTGAATAAAACTGATTCAGCTTTTAGAACTGCACCACCACCAATATTTGACGATGCCTTATTACTTAATGTTTTTAAACCGATAGCATTAGCACCACTACCCTCACCAGGTCCAAATGCTGAAAATGAAAACATTTTACTTGATGTAGATGTACCAATTTTTGAAGGAATACCCTGTAAAGTAAAGTTTTGTCCAGAGATATCATAAGCAATTCTTAATGCAGGATCATTTTCATCTACCCAGTCATCAGTGTTAGAAATTTCTTGTGTGATAACAGCGTCGTCTGAGTGAGCAGCCGCAGCTGTACCCCCAACACCTCTTGTTAATCCTGTAAAACTTGTAGCAGTTTTACCAGTATATGAAATTACCTCATTACCTATTCTGATAAAACCANTATCCTCAAAATCAGCAGTTGAATCCACAGTGATAGTTGTAGCTGTANCATTAANNGCACCATTAACATCAGTNGTTCTATTTGATAAACCAAGNTTTACAACACTATCAAACAAACTCACAGAGGCACCCGNTGCAACAGCCTTACTTTCACTGTTTTCAGCACCTCTTGTAATGCCAGTAAGAGTAGTAGCTGTCTTTCCTGTGTACGTAATTATTTCATCACCTAGTTTAAATTTTCCAGGAGCATCTGCTGTTGCATCTGTAAATCCAGCTGTTGATCCAACATTTAAAACCTCTGAGTCTGCAGGCAGAAAAGAAATTGAAGTATCATCTGCTATAGCAGCAGTCGTAGCTGCACTAATAGTTATAGTAGTTCCATTTACGTTTGTGACTGTAGTACCAGCAGTTACGCCTGCAACCTCAACAATATCACCTACAGAGATGTTTGTATTAGCATCTACTACAATTGTAGTTGCTCCAGCTACCACAGCGCCATTATTGAGAACTTGAGCACCTAAACCATCGGCGTCTACAAAATTTATCTCTCCGCCATTAATAGCTGCAGAAGTGGTAGAACTAAGTGTAACAGTAGTTCCAGATATTGCAGAGACGGTAGCACCAGCCTGAATTCCGGTACCATATACCGCATCTCCAACTGCTATATTAGTAGCGTTGGCAACAACTAAACTATTAGAATTGTTGGCAGCTGTTCCAGTAGTATGACTGCTTGCTAAGAATGTAACTTTAGTTCCTGCAACAGTTGTAGTTGTAGCCGTAAGTGCTGCAGTAAGATTATTAGAAATTGTAACCTTAGAAGTGGCTTCGTCTATAGCAGTGACTCTAGATCCTGCTGGGACACCTGCTCCAACAACTATGTCACCAAGTCTTATACCTTGAATACCACCATCTACAAAGATGTCATCATCACCTTGAGTTCCAGAACCTGTTCTTTCTTTTATTACATTTGTACCCTCAATTGGAGCATTTACAGCTCTAGTTGATGGCACTGAACTAAGAGTAGTCTCTCTTAAAATATCTTTAAAACCACTCATTATACCATCTGTGAAGTTCAATAATTTAATCGAAGCATCGTCTAGATGAGTAGCTGCTGTTGTACTATTAGCTCCTCTTGTAATACCAGTGAAAGTTGTTCCAGTAAGGCCAGTATATGTTATTTGCTCAGTTCCAACTAATAAAGTGCCTGATGTTGGAAAACCAGCAGTTGTATCCACTGTTAGAGCAGCACCTGTAGCTGGAGCACTGGCAGTGACACCAGAATCATTTATTAATGTATCAGGCTGTTTAATGTTTTTATTAAGATAAGAATGTTTATTAAGTTCTTTTAATACAATTCTATTACTTCCAAAATGCTCAGTCTGACCAGAAAAAACATCTGTTCCACCTTCAAATTGTGCTGATATGTCTTTAGATTCTGAATATAAAACTTTGATCTTAGTATCAGTAATATTTATTGCTGCAGTAGAATCTGACTTAAGATTTAAGAATTCATTACCATTGGCATCAGTTCCTGCACTTGATACTGAAAATTTTGCACCATTATATTTTAGATTGTTTACTGTTGAAGCAGTGGTATCAAATTCACCAGCAAGAAAAACTTCAGTAGGAAAACTTGTTGAGCTGATTGTATTACTAGTATCATTTATGTAAACTTTTAGTGTGCCACTTGCATCTTGTACCATTGTGTTTCCACCAACAGCAGTGACGTCTACGGCTTTGTCAAATACCTTCAATGTAGGTGAAGAATTATAATAACTATGAAGTAGAAATTTTTCTTCAGTAGTTACATTATTTTCATCCGTTAAATCAGTTGTTGGATGTTTATAATTAAAACTTAAAACTTCAGTTTCTTTTATAGCACCCGCAAGAGCTTTTCCAGTTACTCTATTAAATAATTGTGAACTTACACCATATGTTGATGAATTATTTGTATTTCCGTCAGCTGACACTGCTGCCCTATTAAGTGCATCATTAATTCTCAATTGTGCATGAGATAAAAACTCTTCTCTTGAAAAGTTTGGTGAAGCAACATTTTCAATACCATTTGTAGCTGCAAAAAGCTTTTCTGTGACAAAACTGTCTTGCATTAAATCAACATTGATTGCTGATAAAGTTTGAATTTCGTCGTTATTATCAAGTTGGTTAAACTGAATTGAAAAACTACCATCTGTTACTGGATCAATTGCTAATTTCGAATCATCTGATAAGCCTGCATTAATAGCTCTTTGAACTTCAGATGCTAAAGTTGTAGCTGTATATGTTCCTGGTCTTATATCGATACTTTTAAAAGCCGCACTACCAGTTGTATCATCAA